>CANJKV010000033.1 GCA_947474855.1 Aurantimonadaceae bacterium
GAAGCGGTAGAGGCCCGACAGGCGGCGCATGTCGCGCGTGCCGGTCTCGTGGTCGATGATGCCCGCCGCCATGAACAGCGAGGCCTTGAAGGTCGCGTGGTTGAGGATGTGGAAGGTCGCCGCGATCGCGCCGAGCGGCGAGCCCAAGCCCAGAAGCACGGTGATCAGGCCGAGATGGCTGATCGTCGAATAGGCCAGGAGGCCCTTGAGGTCCTGCTGGAAGATCGCGATCCAGGCGCCGAGAACGAGGGTGATCAGGCCCGACGAGCAGACGATGTAGAACCAGGTCTCGGTTTCGGCGAGCACCGGCCAGTAGCGGGCGAGAAGGAAGACGCCCGCCTTCACCATCGTCGCCGAGTGGAGATAGGCCGAGACCGGGGTCGGGGCGGCCATCGCCTGGGGCAGCCAGAAGTGGAAGGGGAACTGCGCGCTCTTGGCCAGCGCGCCGATCAGGATGAGGACGAGCGTGGGCGTGTAGAGCTCGTGCGCCTGGACGCGGGCGCCCGCGGCCAGAACCGCGTCGAGGTCGTAGGATCCGACGACGTGGCCGAGCATCAGGGTGCCGGCGAGAAGCGCCAGGCCGCCCATACCGGTCACCGTCAGCGCCATGCGCGCGCCGTCGCGGGCGGCGAGGTTGTGGTGCCAGTAGCCGATGAGCAGGAATGAGAAGAGGCTCGTCAGCTCCCAGAAGAAGACGATCTGGACGATGTTTCCGGAAAGTACGACGCCGAGCATCGCCCCCATGAAGGCGAGAAAGAAGGCGAAGAAGCGCGCCACTGGGTCGTCCGGCGACATGTAGTAGCGGGCATAGATGACGACGAGGAGACCGATGCCGGTGACGAGCAGGCAGAAGAGCCAGGCGAGGCCGTCGATGCGCAGGACGAAGTCGAGGCCGAAGCTCGGCATCCACGCGATGCGCCAGGAGACAACGCCGCCGTTCGTCACCGCGGGATAAAGAGCGATCGTGGCGAGAAGGCCGGCCAGCGCCACCGAGCCCGCCAGAACGGCGTTCACGCCGCGCGCATCCGTCGGCAGGATCAGGGCCGCGACGCTTCCCAGGAAGGGCAGGAGGATGAGAACGAGAAGCAGGTACTCGTCCAGCATGGGCGGGATCTGCCTCCTTGCGCGGGGCCTTCAGACCGGATTGTTGCTAAAGCTCGCCCAATATGGTTGACTATGCTGCCGTATTCAAGGTGCCATTCCGATGAATCTGACGCCCGAGCAGTGTCGGGCCGCTCGCGGCCTTCTGGACTGGACGCAGGAGCAGCTCGCCGAGGCGGCGGGCGTGTCGCGCTCGACCGTGCGCGACTTCGAGAAGGAGCGCCACCACCTCAACCGCTCCTCCGAGCAGCTCATCGTCGAAGCCTTCGAGAGGGCGGGCGTCATGCTGATCGCGGCTGCGGGAGAGGGGGCGGAGGATCCGGGCGCCGGCGTGCGCCTGGCCAGCGCGGCGCCGCGCTGAACGCGGCGGGACGACCCGCCTCGCCGCGAGCCGCCCGTTTCGGTCCGCCCCATCGGAGCGCATCAGCCCGCGCATGACCGCCGGCATCCCTAGACGGCGCTGGGCGCCGGCTTGTCGCTGCCGCCGCGGGTCATGCGGTCGAGCGTCGCGTCCCGCCAGACGAGGCCGTGGACGAGCGCCATGGCGACGTGGCCGACGATCAGCGCCAGGAGCACCCAGCCGAGAAGGCCGTGCAGCGCGTTGGCCGGCCCGGTCAGCATCGGGTTCGGCTCGCCGCCGGCGGAGACGAGCTGCAGCCCGTAGACCGAGAGGCCCCGCCCGCCTCCGGCCGCGCGCAGGATGGCGAGGAGCGGCACGACGATCATCAGGACGTACATCGCCAGATGCCCGAGCGGCGCCGCCCGGTCGAGCAGGGAGCCGCCGTGCGGCGGCCGCCGCTTCAGGTTGGCGAGGCCCCAGATGCCTCGAACCACCGCGAGGACGTAGATCGTGAAGCCGACGGAGTAGTGCGTCGACCAGAAGAAGCCCTCGATGGCCGTGTCCTCGGCGAAGACGCGCAGCAGCGCCGACGTGAACTGCCAGACGAACAGGAGCGCCATCAACCAATGCAGCGATCGCGACACGAGGCCGTAGCCGGCCGGCGTGTCGGACAGGCCCCTCGCTGGCGGGGCGGCGCGGGAGGTCGAGTGCATCGGAAGGTCCCTCGATTCGGTCTCGTGTGCGTTGCAGCATGAGATTTGCCGCTCGGTCGCCGAACGGCAACCCTACCGCGAGCAAAGGGGCGTGAGCCCGGTATTGCGAAACGTTGCAAAACCTCGCTCGTGACGCACGAAGGGCCGGCGGATCGCTCCGCCGGCCCTCGCCGTTCATCGTTCGAAACCCTTCGCCCGGCTCAGCGCATCACGGGCATGGAGAACTCGGCGCCCTCCTTGATGCCGCTCGGCCAGCGGCTCGTCACCGTCTTCGTGCGGGTCCAGAACTTGATCGAGTCCGGCCCGTGCTGGTTGAGGTCGCCGAAGGAGGAGCGCTTCCAGCCGCCGAAGGAGTGGTAGGCGAGCGGGGTCGGGATCGGCACGTTGATGCCGATCATGCCGACCGGCACGCGGGCGGCGAAGTCGCGGGCCGCGTCGCCGTCGCGGGTGAAGATCGCGACGCCGTTGCCGTATTCGTGGCGCGTCGGCAGGTCGAGCGCGTCCTCGTAGGTCTTGGCGCGCACCACCGAGAGGACGGGTCCGAAGATTTCCTGGCGGTAGATCTCCATGTCCGGCGTGACGTGGTCGAACAGGCACGAGCCGACAAAGAAGCCGTCCTCGTAGCCCTGCATCTTGAAGCCGCGGCCGTCGACGACGAGCTTGGCACCCTCCTCGACGCCCTTGTCGATGAGGCCGAGGATCTTCTGCTGGCTCGCCTTGGTCACCACTGGGCCGTAATCGGCGGCCGAGTCGGTGTAGGGGCCGATCTTGAGGGCCTCGATCTTGGGGATCAGCTTCTCGACGAGCGCGTCGGCCGTCTTCTCGCCGACGGGCACGGCCACGGAGATCGCCATGCAGCGCTCGCCGGCCGAGCCGTAGCCCGCGCCGATCAGCGCGTTCGCCGCCTGGTCGAGGTCGGCGTCGGGCATGATGATCATGTGGTTCTTGGCGCCGCCGAAGGTGTGGGCGCGCTTGCCGTGGCGCGTCGCCTCGGCATAGACGTGCGCCGCGATCGGCGTCGAGCCGACGAAGGACACCGCGCCGATGTCGGGATGCTTCAGGATCGCCTCGACGGCGGAGGCGTCGCCGTTGACGACCTGGAGGATGCCCTTGGGCAGGCCGGCCTCCATCATCAGCTCGGCGAGGCGCATCGGCACGGAAGGATCGCGCTCGGAGGGCTTCAGGATGAAGGCGTTGCCGCAGGCGATGGCGGGCGCGAACATCCACATCGGGATCATGGCGGGAAAGTTGAAGGGCGTGATGCCCGCGCCGATGCCGACCGGCTGGCGCATCGAGTACATGTCGATGCCCGGGCCCGCGCCTTCGGTGAACTCGCCCTTGATGAGGTGCGGGATGCCGATCACGAACTCGCAGACCTCGAGACCGCGGATGATGTCGCCCTTGGAATCCTCGACGGTCTTGCCGTGCTCGGCCGACAGGAGCTCGGCGAGCTCGTCCATGTGGGCGTTGAGGAGCTCGACGAAGCGGATGAAGACGCGGGCGCGGCGCTGCGGGTTGGTCGCCGCCCACTTGGGCTGCGCGGCCTTCGCAGCGTCGACGGCCTTCTGAAGCTCGGCCTCGCTCGCGAGCGACAGGCGCGCCGACACCTGGCCGGTGGCCGGGTTGAAGACGTCGGCCTGACGGCCGCTCGTGCCCGCGACGCGCGCGCCGTCGATGAAGTGTCCGATCTCGGTCATGCCTATTCCTCCGCTGGCTTTTGTCTGGACGAGGGTTTGCGCTTCGCGGCACTTGAACGCAAGCAGAACCCATGCGCATCCATTGTGCATGAAATCGAGTCCTGCACCCGAAACCGACTGGGACGACCTGCGCGTCTTCCTCGCCACCGCCAGAGCGGGCCAGATCCTCGCGGCCTCGCGCCGGCTGGGTCTGAACCACGCCACCGTCGGCCGGCGGCTCGACGCGCTCGAAGCCTCGCTCGGCCACCGCCTGTTCGAGCGCCGCCCGAGCGGCTGCGTTCTGACGCGCGAGGGCGGCGCGTTTCTCGCCTTCGCCGAGCGGATGGAAGCCGAGATGGCCGCCGCCCGCGCGAGCCTGGCGGAAGCGGAAACGGGCCTTGCCGGCACGGTGCGCATCGGCGCGCCCGACGGCTTCGGCGCCGCCTTTCTCGCCCCGCGCCTGACGGGTCTCATCGAGCGCCATCCGAGCCTCAAGGTCCAGCTCGTGCCCGTCCCCCAGGCCTTCTCGATCTCGCGCCGCGAGGCCGACATCGCCATCACGGTGGAGCGCCCGAGCCAGGGCCGCCTCGTTGCCCGCCGCCTCGTCCCCTACGCCCTCGGCCTCTACGCCTCGCGAGCCTATCTCGATCGCTTCGGCCGCCCGGAGACGGCCGCGGACCTTTCCCGCCACCGCCTCGTCGGCTACGTCGAGGACCTCGTCTTCTCGCCCTCGCTGCACTACGCCGCCGAGATCGCCGCCGACTGGCGAAGCCGCCTGGAAATCTCCTCCGCCCTCGGCCAGTTCGAGGCGGTGGCCTCCGGGGCCGGCATCGGCATCCTCCACGCCTTCGTGGCGGCGCGGCGCCCCGACCTCGAACCCGTCCTCCCCCAGCACCGCATCGAGCGCGAATACTGGCTCGCCTTCCACGAGACCTCGCGCGGGCAGGCCCGCATCCGCGCGGTGGCCGACTACATCGCCGAGGTGGTCAAGGCGGAAGAGGACGTCTTCCGCTGACAACGCGAAACGCCGCGCGTTCGCAACGAACACGCGGCGCCGAAGCTGTTCCTCTCCCGCAAGCGGGCGAGTATCGCAGCGCCCTTTCCAGGGAGGACTCGGCAGGGCCTCAGAAGTTGTAGAAGTCCGGCTTCTGCGGCATCGTGACGGCCACGATCTGGCCGGACGTCTGCGCCTCGACGCAGGCATCCGCCGCCACCGCCGCGGCGTAGCCGTCCCAGGAGCTCGGACCCGCCGCCGTGCCCTTCGAGGCCGCGTCGATGAAGTCGCGCAGCTCGACGTCGTAGGCGTCGATGAAACGGTCCTTCCAGTCCGTCAGAATCGGGTTCGACAGCCTGGCGCCCGAGCGCGACTGAATCGACATGGGCTCGGGCAGGCGGGCGAGGCCCGTTTCGCCGACGACCTCGCACTGGATGTCGTAGCCGTAGACGCAGTTGACGAAGATCTCGACGTCGATGCGCACGCCCTTCACCGTCTCGATGAGCACGATCTGCGGGTCGCGCAGGCCCTCATGGGCATTCGGCGAGCGGCGGGGGAACACCACCTGGACGGTCTTGTAGTCGTCGTCGAGGAGCCAGCGGAAGACGTCGATCTCGTGGATCAGCGTGTCGTGGATCGCCATCTCCGTCACGTAGTTCGAGGCGACCGTCGGGTTGCGGTGGGCGGCATGGACCATCAGCGGCGCGCCGACACCGTCCTTGTCGATCACCTGCTTCAGCATGCGGTAGCCGGCGTCGTAGCGGCGCATGAAGCCGACCTGGACGAGGCGGCGCCCGCCGGCGACCTCGGCCTCCACGATGTTGCGGCAGCCCTGCGCCGTGGTCGCCAGCGGCTTCTCGCAGAAGACCGGCTTGCCGGCCTTCACGGCAGCCACGACGTCCGGCTCGTGGGCCGCGCCGAAGGAGGTGACGAGGACGGCGTCCACGTTGGGAGAGGCGATGAGCTCCGGCCCCGTTGCGAAGACCTCCGCGTCGAGCCCGAGGGGCGCGAGCGACGCTTCCGCCGCCGCGCGGTTGACGTCGGACACGGCCGAGATGCGCGCGCCCGACAGCGTTTGCGTGATCCGTCGCATGTGGTCGCGGCCGATCGCGCCGGTTCCGATGACGCCGATATTGAGGGTCATGTCGCTCGCCTTCTAGAAGTGCTTGTCGATGTAGTGCTGGATGCGCTCGCGCATCAGCCGCCCGGAGGCGTCCGCGCGCTCCTCCCAGCCGAAGACGCAGGCCGTCACGATGCCGTCGAAGCCGACCGCGGCGAGCCCGCCGAAGAACGCGTCCCAGTCGATCTCGCCGTTGCCGATGTCCATGTGCTGGTGCACCGTCACCTTCGCGCCCGGCGGGTTGACGATGTAGCGCAGGCCCGACGAGGCCCGGTGATTGTAGGTGTCGGCGACGTGGACGTGGGCGATCAGCGGCCCCGCGTCCCGGATCATCCGGGCCATGTCGTCGCCGAAGTGGAAGGTGTGCGGCGCGCAGTAGAGGAACTTGACGTTGTCAGAGCCGATCGTCTTCAGCATGTCGATCGCCGGGTGGAGCGTTTCGCACCAGTCCTCCGGGTGCGGCTCCATGTTGAGGGTCACGCCCTCCTTCTCGAAGACCGGCACCAGCTCCTCCATCGAGTGCCACCAGGCGGCCTCGGAGTGCTCGTGCGTGAACGACCCGCCGCAGCAGTTCGAGCGGTGCGAGCGGTCGGGCGAGGGTCCCCGGCCGAACTCGGAGTTCATCGTGTCGCAGTCCATCGCGACGGTGGCGCGGATGGCTTCCTTCCAGTAGCCGACCGCGGCCTGACGCTCGTCCTCGTGCGGGCTCGCCCAGCGATACATCGGGAGCACCGAGGCGAGCTTCACGCCGTGGTCGTTGAGCGCCTTCCTGAACTCGGCGACCCGCTCCTTGTGGGCGCGCGGGCGCACCCACCAGGGCAGGAAGTCCTCGCGCGGGCTCATCTCGATGTACTCGAAGCCGAGCTCGGCGGTCTTGCGGCACAGCGCGTCCAACGGCAGGTGCCGGTGCATGTATGGGTCGAGGGCGATCTTCATGGATACCTTCCTCCCAGAGGTACGAGGGGCGGCATCAGCCGCGATCGAGGCCCGCCTCGCGGGCGAAGCCCTTCAGCGAGCGGTGCCCGAGCGACTGGTATTCGAAGGGGTTGCGCACGGCCGAGTCCTGCTCGGCCTCGATGACGAGCCAGCCGGAATAGCCGTGGCTTGCCGCCACCTTCAGCACCGGCAGGAAGTCGACGGCGCCCTCCGCGTCGCCCGGCACGGTGAAGACGCCGCGGCGCACGCCCTCCAGGAAGGACAGGTTCTCGTTGCGCACCTCGTCCGCGATGGCCGGGCGGACGTTCTTGCAGTGGATGTGGCGCACGCGGCCCATGTGCTTCCTGGCGACCTCGACCGGGTCCGAGCCGCCGAACCAGGCGTGGCCCGTGTCGAGCAGCAGCTTCGTCGCCGGCCCCGTCGCCGCCATCAGCCGGTCGATCTCCTCGCCGGTCTGGACGATCGAGCCCATGTGGTGGTGGTAGACGAGATCGATGCCCTGTTCCGCCGTGTAGGCCGCCAGCTGCTCCAGCTTGGCGCCGAAGGAGCGGAACTCCTCCTCGCTGAGCACCGGCCGGTCGCGGATCACGGCCTTGGTGTCGTCGCCGTGGATCGTGTTCGAGCACTCGCACACGATGCAGACGGTCGAGCCGTTGGCCTTGAGCAGGTCGAGGTGCGGCTGGATCGCCGCCTTCTCCGCCTCGACGTCGTTGACGAGGAGGTTGGTGGAGTGCCAGCCCGAGACGAAGACGAGCCCGTACTCGGCGAGCTTGTCCTTCAGCTCCTGCGGATCGGAGGGCATCAGGTGCCCCTTCTCGATCCCGTCGAAGCCGATGCGCTGGCAATCGGACAGGCAATCCTCGAGCGTCAGATGCCCGCCGATCGACCAGTCGTCGTCGTTGGTCCAGGCGATGGGGTTGGTGCCGTAGCGGATCATGGTGTGCTCGTGGGAGGTCGTTTGAAAGATTGATGACGGTGAAGCTTCTCCCTTCTCCCGCCGGCGGGAGAAGGTCGCGGCAGTGGGATGAGGGTGGTGAGGCAAAGCCCAAAACCTCGCTTCGCGAGGCTTCTTGCTCGGCCGCTTTGCGGCCGACACCCTCACCCGGCCCGCTTCGCGGTCCACCCTCTCCCGCAAGCGGGCGAGGGGAGGGCGCCTTTTCCGGCGCCGGTATCGAGCGGTGATCTCACCCCACCCGCTGGAACGCCCGCGCCTTCTCGTAGCCCTTTCGCGCCTCGACCACCTGGGCGCGCTCCGACACTTCCGGGACCGCGACGTCCCACCAGTGGCCGCCGGCCGTGGTGGTGATCAGGTGGTCGGTGTCGATGACGAGGACGACCGGCCGCGTCTCGCTGCGCGTGTCCTTCAGCGCCTGCTCGAGCTCCGCGATCGAGGCGACCTTCCGCGACACCGCGCCCATCGCGGCCGCGTGCGCGGCGAAGTCGATCTGCGGCAGCTCGACGTGGAAGGTGTCGTCCAGCATGTTGTTGAAGTTGGCCCCGCCGCATTCCATCTGCAGGCGGTTGATGCAGGCGTAGCCGCGATTGTCGAGGACGACGATCGTATACCCGGCGCCGACCATCGCGGCGGAGTAGATTTCCGAGTTCAGCATCATGTAGGAGCCGTCGCCGACCATCACGATGACGTCCTTCTCGGGATGCGCCAGCTTCACGCCGAAGCCGCCGGCGACCTCGTAGCCCATGGTCGAGAAGCCGTATTCCATGTGGTAGCCGCCCGGCGCCTCGGCCTGCCAGAGCTTGTGCAGCTCGCCCGGCAGTCCGCCGGCCGCGCAGACCAGCACGGTGTCGTTCGAGTTGCGGGCGCGGTGCACGGCGCCGATCACCTGCGCGTCGGAGGGCAGCGCCGCATTGGTCGGGGCGATGGCGGCGTTCGTCGCCTTCATCCATTCGCGCTTGGCGTCCTCCGCCTTGCCGGTCCAGGCCGGCTCGACCTGCCAGCCGCCGAGCTTCGCCTCCAGCGCCTCGATGCCGGCGAGCGCGTCGCAGACCAGCCCTTGCGCGTCGTGCTTGGCCGCGTCGAAGGGCTGGACGTTCAGCCCGACGATCTTCAGGTCCGGGTTGCGGAACAGCGCCCAGGAGCCCGTGGTGAAGTCGGCGAGGCGCGTGCCGACCGCGAGGATCAGGTCGGTGTCGGCGGCCAGCACGTTGGAGGCCGAGGAGCCGGTGACGCCGACCGCGCCCATGTTGAGGCCGTGGGAATGGGGCAGCGCCGACTTGCCGCCATGGGTTTCCGTGACGGGGATGCCGTGGCTCTCGGCGAAGGCCTTCAGAGCCTCCGTCGCGCCGGAGTAGAGGACGCCGCCGCCGGCGATCACGACCGGCTTCCTGGACGCCCGGATCAGCTCGACGGCCGCCTCGACCTCGGCTTCGTCCGGACGGACGCGGCGCGGCACCCAGACCTTCTCGGCGAAGAAGCTCTCCGGATAATCGAAGGCCTCGGCCTGGACGTCCTGGCAGAGCGCCAGCGTCACCGGGCCGCACTCGGCCGGGTCGGTCAGGACCTGCATCGCCCGGCGCAGCGCCGGGACGATCTGCTCGGGCCGGGTGATGCGGTCGAAGTAGCGCGAGACCGGCCGGAAGCAGTCGGTCGCCGAGACCGTGCCGTCGTTGAAGTCCTCGACCTGCTGGAGCACGGGGTCCGGCAGGCGGTTGGCGAAGACGTCCCCGGGCAGGAGCAGGACGGGGAGGCGGTTGGCGTGGGCCAGTGCGGCCGTCGTCACCATGTTGAGCGCGCCCGGGCCGATCGAGGTCGTGCAGGCCATGAAGCGGCGGCGGAAGCTGGCCTTCGCGAAGGCGACCGCCGCGTTCGCCATGCCCTGCTCGTTCTGGGCGCGATAGGTGGTGATCTCGTCGCGCACCCCGTAGAGCGCCTCGCCGATGCCGGCGACGTTGCCGTGGCCGAAGATCGCGAAGACGCCGCCGAAGATCGGCACCTTTGTCCCGTCGATGATCGTCATCTGGCGCGTCAGGAAGCGCGCAACCGCCTGCGCCATGGTCAGGCGAACCGTCCGAGCCGTCATGGCTTCATCTCCTCCCGCGGCGCCCGAGGGCCGGCCGCATCCTATCCGTCGTCAGGCGGCGGGCCGTTTCAGGCGGCCAGCGTCTTCTTCGGCGCCGACCAGAGGTCGGTGAGCTGGCGGAAGCGTCCCGCCATGTCGGCCACCGCCGCCTCGTCGTCGATCTCCCCGGCGAGCCACTTGCGCGCCGCGTCCACCCAGATCGTCCGTCCCACCGCGAAGCCCTTGACCGAGGGCACGCTTTTCGCCGCCGCGAAGCCTTCCGCCAGGCTCTCGATCGAGGCTTCCAGCCCCAGCAGCATGACGCCGCGGCAGAAGGGGTCGCGGCTCGCGATCACCCGGTCGATCGCCTCCCAGGCGGCCGTGCTCGCCTGCGGCTCCAGCTTCCACCAGTCGGGCTTGAGGCCGGCATCGTAGAGCTCGGTCAGCGCGCGGGCGATCGTGTCGTCGCCGAGCTTGCCGTTCTTGCCGGCGATGATCTCGATCAGGATCTCGCGGCCGACCTTGCGCGCCGCCTCGTAGGCCTGGCGCAGCTTGTCGATCTGCACCGCCTTCATGTCGGCCTGGTCGTCGGGATGGTAGAAGCACAGAACCTTGACGCAGTGGTCGACCGGCCAGTCGATCAGGCGGCTCCCCAGGTCCTGCCCGAACTCGAAGCGAAGCGGGCGCGAGCCCGGATCCTCGATCGGCTTGCCGATCCAGAAGCCCGGCGCCCTGGCCGCGGCGAACAGCGCCTCGCGGCCGTGCTTGTCGTCGAGCAGCATGCCGAAACCCGAGCGCCCGTCGGCGACGCGCGTGGCGGCTTCCACGGCCAGCACCTTGAAGGCGGGGATGCGGGACAGCTTGTCCGCGTCGCCCTCGGCGAGGTCCTCGACCTGCATGCGGTGGTCGAAGGCGAGCGCCATGACCTGCGGGATCTCGCGCCGGCGCGTCGTCGCCCAGTGGACGTGGTTGATCGCGGCGTCCTTGCGCAAGGCCCGCTCGGGGCTGCCGTGCTCCAGGAAGAACTGCAGCTCGGTAAAGGTCGGGATCTCCGGCGCGCAGAGGAGGCGCGAGACCGCGAAGGCGCCGCAGGCGTTCGCCCAGGTCGCCGCCGTCTCGTGCGGCTCGCCGCGCAGCCAGCCGCGCAGGAAGCCGGACATGAAGGCGTCGCCGGCCCCCAGCACGTTGTAGACCTCGATCGGGAAGCCGCGCCCGACGATGCCGTCCTCCAGGTCGTCCGAGATCGCGCCGTCGTAGACGATGCAGCCCATCGGTCCGCGCTTGAGGACGATCGTCGCCTTGGACAGAGCGCGGATGGTCTTCAGCGCCGCGAGGAGGTCGTCCTCGCCCGACGCGATCAGCACCTCTTCCTCGGTCCCGACGATGAGGTCGCAGTCGGCCAGCACCGTCTTCATGTGGTCGGATACGGCGGCCGAGGCGATGTAGCGGTTGTCGCCCGCGTCGTGGCCGGCGAGGCCCCAAAGGTTCGGCCGGTAGTCGATGTCGAGGACGATCCGCCCGCCATGGGCCTTCGCGAGCCGCATGGCCTTGCGCTGCGCGGCATCGGTGTTGGGCTTGGAGAAGTGCGTGCCGGTGACGAGCACGGCGTGCGAGGAGGCGATCAGCGCCTCGTCGACGTCGTCCTCGCACAGCGCGTTGTCGGCGCAGTTGTCGCGGTAGAACAGGAGCGGGAAGCTCTTGTCGCTCTCGACGGACAGGATGGCGAGGGCCGTCAGGCGCTCGGGGTCGGTGACGATGCCCTTCGTCTCGACGCCTTCGCGGGCGAGCTGCTCACGGATGAAGCGGCCCATCTGCTCGTTGCCGACGCGGGTGAGGAGCGCGCTCTTCAGGCCGAGGCGGGCGGTGCCGACCGCGATGTTGGTCGGGCAGCCGCCGACCGACTTGGCGAAGCTCGCCACGTCCTCCAGCCGGGTGCCGATCTGCTGGCCGTAGAGATCGACGGAGGCGCGCCCGATCGTCACGATGTCGAGGGTCTTCTGGATCTCGCTCACGTCGGCTCCTCCCTGTGGGCTCGTCGTTATAGAACAAATAATCCATTCGGTTTCAAGATGGATTATTTGTTCTGAATCATTCTTCCGCCCGCGCCTGCCGCTCCTCGGCCACCGCGACGGTGAGCGCCATGGCGAAGGCCATGGAGGCTGACAGCAGGCGGAAGCCCGCATGGTCCGCCTCGGCGAGCTCGAACCATTCGGTCGAGGACTCCACCAGCGGCGAAAAGGCCGAGTCGGTCAGCGCCACCACCGGCACGCCGCGCCGCGACAGGCTGCGCGCCTGCGCGACGGTCTCGGAAGCGTAGGGCGAGAAGGACACGGCGAAGGCCGCGTCGTCCTTTTCGGCCAGCGCCAGGATGTCCTCGTCGATGCCCGCCGCCGTTCCCACCAGTTGGCAGCGGACGCCGAGCTTGCCGAAGGCGTAGGCCATGTAGACGCCGATCGGATAGGAGCGGCGCTTGGCGACGAGATAGATCGTGCGCGCGCCGGCCAGGAGCTTGACCGCGCGCTGGAAGGCTTCGAGGTCGACACCCGTCGCCAGCCGGTCGAGCGACGTCTTGGCCGCGGCGACGAAGCCGAGAAGGATCGAGGGCGGCTCTGAATCCTCGCCCTGGAGCGCCTTCAGGCGATCGGTATAGACGGGATGGCGCTCGCGCAGGCGGTCGCGAAACAGCGCCTGTAGCGAGGAGAACCCCTCGAAGCCGAGCGACTGGGCGAAGCGCACCAGCGTCGAGGGCTGGACGTTGGCGGCCTGCGCGATCGAGGCGACGGTGCCGAAGGCGATGTCGTCGGGATTCTGCAGCGCGTAGGCCGCGACCTCGCGCAGGCGCTTGGGGAGCCCCGCATTGCGCTGAAGGATCTCGGTCTTCAACTGCTCGAAATCGGCGGGCAGCGTGGTTTCGGACGGGTCAAGCGGGCTGGACGGCATGCTGCGGCTGGATCTCCGGGGGCGCTCGGCGCCGCTCTCGTGCGCGATGGAAAAGCTCGCCATGGAATATCCATTCCGTCCATGTTCCGCCAGCCGCCGCGCGGCCGGCCGCTCAGCCCAGATCGACCCAGCGCGATTCCGCCGCCGAGCGCTGTACCGCCGCCATCACCCGCTCGACCTCGGTCGCCTCGCGGAAGTCCGTCGCGGGCTTGGCGCCGCCGGCGATGGCCTCGACCAGTTCCTTGACCTCGATGGCCTTGAGCTCGTTGAAGCCGATGTGGTGGCCGGGCGCGACGCAGAAGGCGCCGTAGGGCTCGTGCGCCGGCCCGCTCCAGATCGTCTTGAAGCCGCGGGTCGCGTTCGGCTCGCCGGCCTTGAAGAGCCTGATCTCGTTCATCCGCTCCTGGGTGAAGGCGAGCGAGCCCTTCGAGCCGTAGATCTCGAAGTCGTGCTGCATGTGGCGCCCGGTCGCGATCCAGTTCGCCTCGAAGGAGCCGCTCGCGCCGCTCTCGAAATCGAGGAGCGCCCGCGCCACGTCGTCGACCTCGACGGCCCGCGTCTCGGCCGAGCCGCGGGCGACCGGCCGCTGCGCGACATGCGTCGAGAGCTGGCCGAGCACCCGCCGCACCGGCCCGACGAGGTGGCGCAGCGCCGCCACGATGTGGCTGCCGATGTCGGCGATCGCCCCGCCGCCGCCGGCCGGATCGAGGCGCCAGCTCCAGGGGATGGTCGCGTCCGCCATGAAGTCCTCGGCGTGGATCGCCCGCACCGAGCGGATCTCACCGATCTCGCCGGAGTCGATGACGTCCTTGGCGAGCGCGATCAGAGGATTGCGCAGGTAGTTGAAGCCGACCTGCGTCACGAGCCCGGCGCGCTCGGCGGCCTGCGTCATCTCGCGGCAGTCGGCGAGCGTCGGGGCGAGCGGCTTCTCGCAGTAAACGTGGCGACCCGCCGCGATGGCGGCGAGCGCCATCTCCTTGTGCAGCGCGTTCGGCGTCGTGATCGCGATCACCTGCACCGCCGGGTCGGTCAGGAGATCGCGCCAGTCGTCGGTTGCCCGCGCGAAGCCCAGCCGGTCGGCCGCGGCCTGAGCGGCATCCAGCCGGATGTCGGCCAGCGCCGCGAGCTCGACCCGCATCGGCAGGTCGAAGGCACGCGCCGCCAGGTTGAAGGCGAGCCCGTGGGTCTTGCCCATGAAGCCCGTGCCGATCAGTCCGACGCCGAGTTTCGGCTTTCCGCCCATCACCGTCGCCTCCTCAGACCTGGGCTTCGATGAAGTCGACCGAGCGCTTCAGCGAGCCGGCGATGTCGGCGTCGTCGCGCACCTCGTCGGCGAAGGGCTCAAAGGACAGGGCGCCCTTGTAGCCGGCGGCCAGAAGCGCGCGGATCTGCCCGACATTGTCGAGCCGGTCCTTCTCGCCGACGAGCAGGCGGTGCGCGTCGAGCATGTCGTCGAGCGCGAGATCCCGATCCTCGACGCCCGAGATGTGGACGAGGCCGGTCAGCTCGGGGAAGAGCCGGTCCTCGCCGGCCAGGCTGTGGTGGAACGTGTCGTGGACGAGGCGGAACACCTCGCCGCCCGTCGTCTCGCCGATCGCCTCGACGGCTTCCGACTTGAGGCGCAGCGAGCAGATCGGGAAGCCCAGCGGCTCCACGAGGCCGGTGATGCCGGCATCCGACAGGATGGGCGCGAGGCCCGCCAGTGCCTGACGCAGGTTGCGCTGGCGCAGGCCGTCCTCGCCGTTGGTGCCGTCGTTGAGCGGCACGAGGACGAGGCCCTTGGCGCCGCAGTCGCGGGCGTAGGCGGCGAGCCTGGCGGCGGCCGCCTCGCGCTCGCCGTTCCAGATGTTGAACGGGTAGAGCGCGTTGATCGAGAGGATCTCGAGCCCGTGCCGTTCGGCGAGCTCACGCACGGCCTGCGGCGAGGTGCCGTCGGCGATGGCGTTGCCGGCGAGGTCGTTGCGGATCTCCACCGCCGGCATGCCGAGCTGGCTCGCCAGCGCGAAAAAGGCGTCGAGCGGCAGCTTGGGGGCGGCCATGTGGTTGAGGGCGAAAGACAGGCGCGTCACGGCGGAGCAGTCCTCATGGGAGTCGAGACGGCGGAGAAAAAGGGACGGGACGGCAGGGAGGCACCGCCCCGTCCAGGTGGTCCTCAGCGCTTGGCGCGCTTCTTCTGGCGGTAGACGTCTGCGACGACCGCGGCGACGATGATCACGCCCTTCACGATCTCCTGGTAGTAGGCGTCGACCCGGAGGAAGGTGAAGCCGGAGGTCATGATGCCGAGGATGATGGTGCCGATCACCGTGCCGGTGATCCGGCCGACGCCGCCGGTGAGCGAGGTGCCGCCGATGACGGCCGCGGCGATGGCGTCGAGCTCGTAGGAGATGCCCATGCCGGCCTGCGCGGTCTGGGCGCGGGCGGCGGTGACGATGCCGGCGAGACCCGCCAGGAGCCCGGCGATGGCGTAGACCTTCACGAGGTGGCGCTCGACGTTGATGCCCGAGACGCGCGCCGCCTGCATGTTGGCGCCGATGGCGTAGGTGAACTTGCCGTAGCGGGTGTAGCGCAGCGCGACGTGGAAGATCACGGCGACGGCGAGGAAGACGATCACCGGCCAGATGCCCGAGCCGATGAAGTTGAACTGCTCGGTGAGGCCCGAGACCGGCTGGCCCTTGGTGTACCACTTGGACAGGCCGCGCGCCGAGACCATCATGCCGAGCGTGGCGATGAAGGGCGGGATCCTCGTATAGGCGATGAGCACCCCGTTCACGATGCCCGCCGCCAAGCCGATCGCCGGCAGGTCGGTGAGGGCGGGATAGAGCGCCCGGCTCCAGGTCGAGGCCTGGGCGAAGCTCGCCGCGATCATGGCGGTGAGGCCCACCACCGAGCCGGAGGACAGGTCGATGCCGCCGGTGATGATGACCTGGGTGACGCCGACCGCGATGATGCCGATCACCGACACCTGCAGGATCATGATCGTCAGGCGCTGCTGGTTGCCGAGGAAGCTCTGGCCGATCATGGTCCAGCCGAGCAGCTCGTAGATCAGCGCGATGCCGATCAGCACCAGGAAGATGTTGAACTCGGGCGGCATGCGCCGGCGGCGGATGGCCTCGGGGCGCGTCGTGCCGGCGCCGGCAGCGACCGACCCCGCGGTCGTGTTGGTCGGGTTGGCGATGTCGCTGCTCATGGGAGTGCTCCTCCTAGAAATCGGGCGGCGGGCGCCCGGCGCGGCGGGGTTCGTGTCGTCCTTGGGATGCGTTTGGCCGGGGTCCCGCGCTACTGCGCGGCGAGCTCCATCACCCTGACCTGCGTGGCCTCGGCCCTGTCGAGGAAGCCGGTGACGCGGCCCTCGTGCATGACCATCACGCGGTCGCTCATGCCGAGCACCTCGGGCATCTCCGAGGAGATCATGACCACCGCCACGCCTTGCCGGGCGAGCTCGGTGACGAAGCGGTGGATCTCGGCCTTGGCGCCAACGTCGATGCCGCGCGTCGGCTCGTCGAGGATCAGGATGCGCGGGTTGGTGAGCAGCCAGCGGCCGATCAGCACCTTCTGCTGGTTGCCGCCCGAGAGATTCTCGATGCGCTCGTAGAGGTTCGGCGTCTTCACCCGCAGCTTGGCGCTCATCTCCCGGCAGTCGCGGGCAAGCTTGCCCTCCTGCACGAAGCCGGCCCGCGTGTAGCGGTCCTGGAGGACGGCGAGCTGCATGTTCTCCAGGATGTCGAGCGGCAGGAAGCAGCCCGTGTCCTTGCGGTCCTCGGTGAGGAAGGCCATGCGGTTGCGGATCGCCTCCGTCGGGGAGGAGATGTCGACCCGGCGGCCGTCGATCGAGATCGTGCCGGAGGTTGCGGGCGTCACGCCGAAGATCGTCTCGGCGACGTTGGAGCGTCCCGAGCCGACGAGGCCGGCGAGCCCGAGGATCTCGCCCGAGCGCACCTCGAAGGACACGTCGCGGAAGACGCCGTCGAGCGTCAGGTTCTCGACCTTCAGGAGGACGTCGCCGATCGGCACCTCTTCCTTCGGGAACATCTGGGTGATCTCGCGCCCCACCATCATGCGGATGATGTCGTCGCGCGTCACGTCGGTGGAGGCGTGCGTGCCGATGTACTTGCCGTCGCGAAACACCGAGAACTCGTCGGCGATCTCGAACAGCTCGTTCATCTTGTGGGTGATGTAGACAATGCCGATTCCCTGCGAGCGCAGGTCGCGGATGATGGTGAAGAGGTGCTCGACCTCCGTCTCGGTCAGCGCCGAGGTCGGCTCGTCCATGATCAGGACGTCGCTCTCGTAGGAGACCGCCTTGGCGATCTCGACCATCTGCCGGTTCGCCACCGACAGCTCGCCCACCAGGCTCTCGGGGTCGAGGCCGATATTGAGGCGACGGAACAGGTCGGCGGTCTGCCGGTTCATCGCGCCGTGGTCGACGAAGCCGAGGCGGTTCTTGGGCTCGCGGCGGATCCAGATGTTCTCGGCCACCGTCATGAAGGGCATCAGGTTGAGCTCCTGATGGATCATGGCGATGCCGTTCTCCAGGGCGTCGAGCGGCGAGGCCAGGCGGATCGCCTGGTTCTTCATGCGGATCTCGCCCGCGTCCGGCTGGTAGATGCCGGCCAGGATCTTCATCAGCGTGGATTTGCCCGCGCCGTTCTCGCCCATCAGCGCGTGGACGGTGCCGCGCTTGAGCTTGAACTGCACGTCGTCGAGCGCGACGACGCCGGGAAAGGCCTTGCGCACGCCCTCGGCGGAAAGGAGGTATTCGGCGCCGGGGATCGCGCCGGACTGGCGGACCGCCGCCATGGTTTGCGGGCTGAGCACCATCGAAGTCGTCCCTTGCCGGCTGACGGTCGGAGGAAGGGGGCGCGCGCTCGTCGCGCGCGCCCGCCCGTTCGGATCAGTTCTTCGCCTGGTACTCGGCGAGGTTGGCCGGGGTGACGAGCTCGAAGGGCACGTAGGTCTTCTTCTCGATCGGCTCGTTGCGGGCGAGCTTCAGGGCCGCGTCGACCGCGCCCTGGCCCTGGCCGGCGGCGTTCTGGAAGACGGTGACGTCGAGGTCGCCGGCTTCCATCGCGGCGAGGGCGTCCTGCGTGGCGTCGATGCCCGCGACAATCACCGAGTCCATCGAGCGCCCGCCCGACTTCAGCGCCTGGATGGCGCCGATGGCCATCTCGTCGTTGTTGGCGACCACGGCGTCGAACTCGATGCCGGCCGAGAGCCAGTTGGTCATCAGGTCGGCGCCCTGGGTGCGCGACCAGTTGGCGGTCTGCTCCTCGACGATCTCGATGCCCTTGCAGGCCTCGGTGGCGATGACGTCCTTGATGTCCTGGGTGCGCATGCGGGCGGCCTGGTTGGACAGCTCGCCCATCATGACGACGGCCTTGCCCTTGCCGTTCAGGAGCTTGCAGACTTCCTGGGTCTGCAGCGTGCCGGACTCCTTCTCGTCGGAGGCGACGAAGGCCTGGCGGTCCGGCAGCTCGTCGACGTTGGCCGGCTGGCGGTTCACGTAGACGAGCGGGATGTTGGCGTCGGCGGCGAGCTTGGAGATGGCCGCCGTGGCGTCCGTGTCGACCGGATTGACGATGATCGCGTCGACGCCCGAGGCGATGAAGTTCTGGATCTGGCTCTGCTGGCGGGATACGTCGTTCTGCGCGTCCTCGACCTGCAGCGAGACGTTCTCGATGCCGTCGGCGTGGGTCTGCATGCCGTTGCGCAGCACGGTCAGGAAGTTGTCGTCGAACATGGCCATCGACACGCCGATGGTCTCGGCATGGGCCGCGCCCGAGATCATGGCGGCCATGGCGGTGCCGATCAGAAGCTTCTTCATGCGTGTCTCCTCCCGATGATGCCGATGCCTTCAGGCGATACGGCAGCCCGCGCTCGACGCCGGGCGATGATCACGGCGCCCGTCCCCCCGGACGGGTTGGCCGAATTGGAATGCATGTTCCATGTGCCGGCGGATGGAACGCGGATGCCGTTCCGGCCGGCTCGACCCCGCCTAGCGGTTGGCGGTCTCGTACTTGGCCATGGTTTGCGGCGTCACGAGCTGGAACGGGATCCAGATGTTGCGCTCCACGGCCTCGCCGCGCGCCAGCTTCACCGCGGCGTCCACGGCCGCGGCGCCCTGGGACAGGCCGTCCTGGAAGACGGTGACCTCGAGGTTGCCGGCCTTCATCTCCTTCAGGCCGTCCGGCGTCGCGTCGATGCCGGCGACGACCACCTTGCTCATGTCGTGCCCGGCCGAGCTCATCGCCTGGATGGCGCCGATGGCCATCTCGTCATTGTTGGCGATCACGGCGTCGAAGCCCATGCCGGCCGAGAGCCAGTTGGTCATGATGTTCGAGGCCTCGAGCCGGTCCCAGTTGGCGCTCTGCTCCTCGACGATGCTCATGCCCTTGCACGCGTCAGTCGCCAGGACGTCGTGGACGTCCTTGGTGCGGATCAGCGAGGAATGGTTGTTGAGTGGCCCCATCAGCAGGAGGACGTCGCCCTTGCCGCCGAGCAGCCGACAGACTTCCTTCGCCTGGAGCGTGCCCGAATCGACCTCGTTGGAGCCGACGAAGGCGGTGTTCTGCGGCAACGCCGCGGGGTCGGCCGGCGGGTGAAGCACGTAGACCAGCGGGATCTTGGCTTCTTCCGCCATCTCGGTGATGACGTCGGTGCCGTCCGAGTCGACGGCGAGGACGACGATCGCGTCGACGCCGGCCGAGATGAAGTTGCGAACCTGGTCCATCTGGCGGCTCGGATCGCTCTGGGCGTCCTCCATCTGGAGGGTGACGCCGTCGAGCTTGGCGGCCGCGTCCTCCATGCCGTTGCGCACGATGGTCTGGAAGGTGTTGTCGAAGCGGGCCACGGAGACGCCGATCTGCTCGGCCGAGGCGAGGCCGGGAACGAGCAGGGACCCGGCGAGCGACAGCGATGCGGCGAGCGCGTGCAATTTCATGGCAAACCTCCCACCCGGCCGTCGGCGCCTCTCCCGCGCCCTGATTTTACATCGTTCGGCCGTTCCAGTTATGGAATGAATAATTCATCGACTTGGCCCCGTCAACCATTCGTTCTATTTTTGGCTGAATCAGCTTCGGGCAGGCACGGCGTGCCGCGTCGAGCCGCCCGCACGCACAGCACGAAAGGGGAGAAGCATGTCGAAACTGAAGGTAAGGCCGCAAGCCGCGCGAGGGCTCGTCCACGAGGTGACGCCGCAGAGCGCGGGGTGGGGGCATGTCGGTTTCGCCCTGCACCGCCTGGAGCCGGGCAGCCGTGTCGAGGCGGAAACGGGCGACCGCGAGGTCTGCCTCGTCCTCGTCACGGGCAAGGCGCGCGTGTCCGTCGACGGGCGCGACTTCGGCGAGATCGGCGAGCGCATGAGCCCCTTCGAGGGCCCGCCCCACGCGCTCTACGTTCCCGCGGGCTCGCGCTTCTCGGCCGAGGCGACCACGGATGCCGAGCTCGCCCTCTGCTCGGCGCCCGGCGGCGGCGACTTTCCGGCCCGCCTAATCCCGCCCGGCACCCATCCGCAGGCCACCCGCGGCAAGGGCACCAACACGCGCTACGTCACCAACATCATGCCCGAGACCGACGGCGCGGCGCACCAGCTTCTCGTTGTCGAGGTCATCACGCCCGGCGGCCACACCTCGTCCTACCCGCCGCACAAGCACGACCAGGACGACCTCCCGCGCGAGAGCTACCTGGAGGAAAGCTACTACCACCGCCTGAACCCGCCCCAGGGCTACGCCTTCCAGCGCGTCTACACCGACGCCGATTCGGCCGGCGCGCGCGAACTCGACGAGGCGATGGTGGTGGAGGACGGCGACGTGGTGCTGGTCCCGAAGGGCTATCACCCCGTCGCGACGGTCCACGGCTACGACAGCTACTACCTCAACGTCATGGCCGGCCCGCACCGGGCCTGGAAGTTCCACAACGAGAAGCCGCACGAGTGGCTGTTCTCGGGCGTCTGAGGCCGCTCGCCTACTCCTTCGACCCGGCCGAGCGGTCGTCCGGGTCGAAGGCGATGAAGAAGGAGTAGACGGCATAGGCCGTGATGGCGAGCGCGATCATCATCCAGGTCGGCTCGCCGTTCCACCACTCGAAGGCGCTCCAGCCGGCGCAGACCGCGAGAATCAGGATCCGCACCCAGAGCGGGCGGTAGAACGGGTTCTTGCGGTCCTGCAGCATCGGAACTCCTCCTGGGGCGCGTCCGCCATAGCATGCAACGGGCCCTGTCGGGACCCATTTGCCGCCCTTCGCGGTTGATGCGGACAAACGGCGGGATGACGGACGGCGGCGATGGCGGCAGGGATCGAAACGCGGGCGACGGAGCGCAGCGAGGCGCGCAACGAGCGGCTCGACGCCCTGGTGCCGGGCGAACTCCTGGAGGCCCTGCTCGACGGCCAGGCCGCGGCGCTCGCGGCGGTGCGCGCCGCGCTTCCCGCCATCGAGGCCGCCCGCGCGCAAGCGCTCGAGCGCCTGCGTCGGCCGGCCTCGCGCCTCGCCTATGCCGGCGCCGGCACCTCGGGGCGCCTCGCAATGCTCGACGGGGTCGAGCTCGGGCCGACCTTCGACTGGCCAGCGGAGCGCCTCGTCGTCCTCCTCGCGGGCGGCGAGGCGAGCATCGCGACGGCGCGCGAGGGCGCTGAGGACGACCGCGACGCCGCCGTCCACGCCGTCGAGGCGAGCGCGCTCGGGCCAGACGACGTCCTTCTCGCGCTCGCCGCCAGCGGCGGCACGCCCTTCACGCTCGCCACCGTGGAGACGGCGCGCTCGCGCGGCGCCCTCACGGTCGGCCTCGCCAACAATCCCGGCTCTCCGCTCCTCCAGGCCGCCGAGTGCCCGGTTCTCCTCGACACCGGCCCGGAGGTTCTGGCCGGCTCGACGCGGCTTGCCGCCGGCACCGCCCAGAAGATCGCGCTGAACCTTCTCTCCACCGCCCTCATGGTCGGCCTCGGCAAGGTTTATCGCGGCCGCATGGTCGACATGCGCCCCACCAACGCCAAGCTCCAGGCGCGCGCCATCGCCATGGTCCAGGACCTCGTCCCCTGCGACGGGGCCGCCGCCCGCGACGCCCTCGACGCCACGGGCTTTCGCGTCAAGCCCGCCATCCTCGTCGCCCGCGGCCTGTCGCCCGACGAGGCCGACCGCCGCCTGGCTGCCGCCGGCGGCAACCTTCGCGCGGCGCTGGCCGAGAGCGGCTGAGTTTTCCACGATTCTCTGCGGCAATCCGCAGCACGGGGTGGCACCATCCGCTCCGTGAAGCATTTGGCTGGCCAAACGTCGCCTCTTGAGCCGGACCGCACCGCTTGCAGGACATCCTGAACCGCCCTGCCGACGCCTCGTCGAATGCCCTTCGAGCGCTGCTCGCCTCGCCCCGCATCCCCGAGCGCCTGCGCGCGGAGCTGGTGCGCCGCGCGGCGCCCGACGATCCGGCCTACGAGCCCCGCGCCTTGTCGGACGCGCAGCTCGACGCGCTGCGCGCGCTCGCCTCCCGCATCCTGCCGCAGGACGGCGACGAGCCGATCGATCTCGCCGCCCGCCTCGACGCGATGATGGCGGACGCCACCGGCAACGGCTGGCGCTACGAGGCGCTGCCTTCCGATCCCGACGCCTACCGCTACGGCCTCGACACGCTGGACGACCTCGCCAAGGGGCTCGGCGCCTCGCGCTTCGCGGGATTGTCGGGCGGCGAGCAGGACGAACTCCTGCGCCGCGTTCAGGCCGGCGAGGCGAGGGGCGGGGAGGGGCGTGCGCGCCGCCTCGACGCCGCCCAGCTCGCGCTCTGGTTCGAGGAGGTGCGCTCCGATGCCGTCCGCCTCTTCGTCGCCCATCCCGCGATCATGGCGCGGCTCGGTTATTCCGGCCCGCTCGACGGCCACGAGGGCGGCCCGGCCTTCGCCGGCTTCGACGCCGTCGGCATCGGCGAGCGCGAGTCCTTCGAGCCGCGTCTTCCCGGGGAGGACGCCCCGTGAACCTCGACCGGATGAAGCGCTACGCCGAGACCGAGACCGTCGACGTCGTGGTGATCGGCACGGGTGCTGGCGGCGCGCCGCTTCTTGCCCGCCTCGCCGCCGCCGGTCTCACCGTCGTGGCGCTGGAGGCCGGCGGCAACCGCGACCCCGCCACCGAATTCGTCCCCGACGAGGCGATGTCGGCGGACCTCTACTGGATGAACGAGCGCGTATCCGGCGGCAGGACGCCCGAAGCCTTCGGCGCCAACAACAGCGGCGTCGGCGTCGGCGGCTCGACGCTCCATTGGGGCGCCTTCGTCCCCCGCGCGGACGCGCGCGATCTCCGCCTGAAGACGGAAACCGGCAAGGGCGAGGACTGGCCGCTCTCCTTTTCCGACCTGCTGCCCTATTACGAGGAGGTCGAGCGCTTCATCGGCGTCTCCGGCCCGGCGAACTATCCCTGGGACGCGGATCGCCGCTATCCGCTCCCGCCCGTGAAGCGCAACGCACCCGCTCAAGCCATGATCACGGGTTGCGAGGCGCTGGGCATCAGGGCCAGCGACGGGCCCGTCGCCGTGGTCTCCGAGCCCTATTCGCAGGACGGCATTCCCCCCCGCTCCCCCTGCCGCAATTGCGGCTACTGCCACCAGGGCTGCCGCAACGGGGCCAAGACCTCGATGGACGTGACCTACCTGCCGCTCGGCGTCGCGCACGGCGCCGAGATCCGTCCGAACAGCTTCGCCCACGGCTTCGAGCGCGACCGGCAGGGGCGCATCACCGCCGTTCTCTACCGCCAGGGCGAGATCGAGAAGCGCCAGCGCTGCGCCGCCGTGTTCCTGTGCGCCGGCGCCGTCGAAACGCCGCGCCTGCTTCTCGTCAACGACCTCGCCAATTCCAGCGATCAGATCGGGCGCAACTACACCGCCCACGTCGCGACGCAGGTCTGGGGAACCTTCGAGCGCCCGATGCGCATGAACAAGGGTTACCCCTCCGCCATCATCACCGAGGAGATGGTGCGGCCGAAGGATGCCGACTTCGCCGGCGGCTACCTCGTCCAGAGCCTCGGCGTCGTCCTCCAGACCTGGTCGGACCAGGTGGCGCGCGGCCGCGGCCTGTGGGGCCGGGACCTCGTGCGTTATCTCGACCGCTACAACTGGACCGCGGGCATCGGCATCAACGGCGAAAGCCTCCCGTCCGAGGGGAACCGCCTGACCCTGTCCGACGAGACGGACGCGACCGGCCTGCCCAAGCCCTTGATCCGCTATTCGGAAGGGGAGAACGAAGCGCGCCTGAAGCGCCACGCCGTCGCCTTCATGCGCCAGGTCTGGGAAGCCGCCGGCGCCTCCGACATCTGGGTTCTGGAGCGCACCGCCCACACCATCGGCACCTGCCGCATGGGAGCCGATCCCGACCGCGCCGTGGTCGACACCTTCGGGCGCAGCTTCGACGTCGAGAATCTCTGGATCTGCGACAACTCCGTTTTTCCGAGTTCCCTCGCCGCCAATCCGGCCCTCACCATCATGGCCCTGTCGCTGCGCGCCGCGGATCGTTTCCTCGGCCGCCCCGCGCCCGTGGCCGCGGGGCGGGCCTGATGGACGGCCCCGCCACCAGCGCCGAGGCCGAGCGCATGGCCATCCGCGCGATCCACGCCCGCGCCGCGGACCGGGCGGCCAAGCGTCGCGCCGACGGCTTCCTGCCGCTGCGCGCCTACGCCGCGCTCGGCGACGGGCGCTCCGTCGCGCTCGTCGGCGAGGACGGCTCGATCGACTGGTGGTGCGTTCCCAACATCGACTCGCCCGCTCTCTTCGACCGCATCCTCGACGAGGACTGCGGCGGCTGCTTCGTGATCGCGCCGACCGAGCCCTTCGCCTCGACCCGCAGCTATCGCGAGAACTCCAACGTCCTCGAGACCGAGTTCGCGACGGCGAGTGGACGGGCGCGCCTCGTCGAGGCGCTGAACAGCGGCTCGGGCGGGCGGCTTCCCTGGTGCGAGCTCGCGCGCCGCGTCGAGGGCCTCGAGGGTACCGTCGAGTTCGAGATGCGCCTCGTCTTCGGCACCCGCGCCGACACGATCTGCCCCTATCTCGCGCGAAACGACAACGCCACGACCTTCCACGTCGGCGACGTCACCGGCATGCTGCGCTACGGCGACGGCGTGGAGATCGTCGCCGAGGACGACAGCGGCATCACCGCTCGCATCCGCGTCTCGGCCGGCACGCGCGAAACGGTCGCGATCATCGCGGGCGAGAACGAGCCGCTCGTTTCCGAGCCTCCGGCCGTGATCGACGCGCGCATCGATACGACCGACGCGGAATGGCGGCAATGGTGCGACAACGTCGCCTATGACGGCGAGCGCCGACCGCTCGTGCTCCGCTCGGCGCTGGCCCTGAAGCTCCTGCTCTACTCGCCCACCGGCGCCATCGCTGCGGCCGCGACGACGTCCTTGCCCGAGGGAATCGGCGGCACGAAGAACTACGACTACCGCTATGCCTGGGTGCGCGACGCCTCCTACACGATCAAGGCCTTCATGCGCATCGGCGCCATGGCCGAGGCCAAGGCCGCCTTCACCTGGCTGATCAAGCGCCTCGCCGAGCACGGCCCCCGCGTCTGCTTCGCGCTCGACGGCCGGATGCTCGATCCCATGCGCGAAGTCGACCTGCCCGGCTATCGCGGCTCGCGGCCCGTCCACGTCGGCAACCAGGCGGCCGACCAGTTCCAGCAGGGCATCTTCGGCGACATCTTCGAGACCGCCAAGCGCTTCGTCGCGGCCGGCCACATCATCGATCCCGCCAGCGCCAAGGTCCTGTCCGACGTCGCCGACATCTGCGCGGAGGGCTGGCGGCGCAAGGACGCCGGCATCTGGGAGCTGGAGGAGTACGAGCACTACACCATGTCGAAGATCAGCGCCTGGCAGGCGCTGGCGCGCGCGGTGGAACTCGCCGACGGCAATCACATCCCCTCCACCTGCCGCGAGCGCTGGGCAAGGACGCGCGACCGCATCGCGGCCTGGATCGACGAGCATTGCTGGTCGGAGGAGATGCAGGCCTACACCTTCTTCCCCGGCTCGCGGAAACTCGACGCGAGCCTCGCGCTCGCCGTGCGGTTCGGCTTCGACGGCCGCGACCGCCTGGAGAAGACCCTGCGCGCCATCGACCGGGACCTGCGCCGCGGCGAATACCACCACCGCTACCGGGGCGTGGAGGACGACGAGGGCTGCTTCCTCGCCTGCTCCTTCTGGGTCATCGAAGGTCTGGCCCTTCTCGGCCACCGGGACGAGGCCTGCGAGCGCTTCGACGCGCTTCTCGCCGCCCTCGACCCCGGCTGCGGCATCCTCCCCGAGATCGTCGACCCCGATACCGGCGACTATCTCGGCAACATGCCCCAGGGCCTCAGCCACCTCGCTCTCATCCAGACCGCCGCGACCCTGTCGGGGCGGGAGGTTTAGCGGCATATCACGACGTGGAGGAGCGGCGCCGGACGGTCAGCCTGCCCCGGAGCGGGCGCTGCGGGCGAAAGGATGCTGGATCCAGGGCCGACGCTTCCGGATCGCCGACAGGATCATCTGCGCCCCGGCACTGTGGGAAATGCCGGCCGACGTCGGGTTGTGCGAGAATCAGCCGGCCGTTCGTGTCCACGGCCCCGTGGCGCTTGCGGCCGACGATCTTCCGGGCCTCGTCGAAATCGCGCAAGTCGATCGGCCGCCGTCGCCCGGTTCTGCGCGACCCTGGCGGCAGCGGCTCGGCTCGGCGCCATTCAGCCTCCGCCGGATCCGTCGGATCGCGCCGCGCTGGCTTCCCGATCTCGGCCGTGCGGCCTCCGTTCGACGCCGTCCACGTCGACAGCTTGAACGATCACCGACCGCCTCGCGCTCCCCGAATGTCCGAGCGGGCTCCGAGCGCGTCGCGGCCTGATCGGCGGCGACAAACGTAGCCTTCTGCCTATCTTCATCCGGCAAGCCGTTCGGACAGGGCAGGGGGTGTCGGCCATGGCATCGCAGTCGCAAGGTGAGTCGAAGACGGTCGTCTACGCCGCGCTCGCCGGCAACTTCCTCATCGCCGTGACGAAGTTCGTCGCCGCCGCCATGACCGGCTCGTCGGCCATGCTGAGCGAGGGCGTCCATTCGCTGGTCGACACGGGCAACGAGCTTCTGCTCCTTCACGGCATGCGCCGTGCGGCCCGGCCGCCCGATCAGGCCCATCCGCTCGGCCACGGGCGGGAACTCTACTTCTGGACCTTCATCGTGGCGCTCCTCGTCTTCGCGCTGGGCGCAGGCGTGTCCTTCTATGAGGGCGTCCTCCACATCCTGGATCCCGAGCCGGTCGAGGACCCGTTCGTCAACTACGTGGTGCTCGGCCTCGCCGTGCTCTTCGAGGGCTTCTCCTGGGTCGTGGCGCTCAAGGCCTTTCGCCGCCAGAAGGGTCCGCTCGGCTACATCGAGGCGGTCCGCCGTTCGAAGGACCCGACGACCTTCACCGTGCTCTTCGAGGACTCCGCCGCGCTTCTCGGCCTCCTGATCGCCTTTGCCGGCATCTTCCTCGCCGAGCGCCTCGGCATTCCGGAGCTCGACGGCGTCGCCTCGATCGGCATCGCCCTCATCCTCGCCGCGACGGCGATCGTGCTCGCCCGCGAGAGCAAGGGCCTCCTGATCGGCGAGGCGGCCGTGCCCGGCGTCGAGGCCGCTCTCCTGCGCATCGCGGAAGGCCAGCCCGGCCTTCATCGGGCGAACGGCGTCCTCACCGTCCATCTCGGGCCCCAGCAGGTCGTCGCGGCCCTCAGCGTCGAGTTCGACGACGCGATGACCGCGCCCGAGATCGAGGCCTGCGTCCTCGCGATCGAGGCCCGCATCCGCGAGGAGCAGCCGCAGGTGACGACGATCTTCATCAAGCCGCAGACCGCCGGAACCTGGAAGGCGCGGGCCGAGGCGGTCGCGGCCGCCGGCGCGCGCGACGCTTAGACAGGACCGAGCTTTGCCCGGAGCCGAGGGCTTCGCCCGCGCATTCGCCTTGAACAAGGCGGAGGCACGGACCGATGACGCAGCAGATTCCAATCGCCGAGGAGGCTCTGGCCGCAGATCCCGTGCTCGACGCGGCGCGGCGCGGCGCGACGCACCGGGTCGCGCCAGACGTCGCCTACCGGCGCCTCGGCATCGTCAACGTCGCCTTCATCGGGCCGCCGGACGCCGGCGATCGGGGCTGGGTGCTCGTCGATGCGGGCCTTCCCGGCACCAAGGGGATGATCGAATCGGCCGCGGCCTCGCTCTTCGGCGAAGGTGCCCGGCCGGGCGCGATCCTGATGACGCACGCTCATTTCGACCATGTCGGCGCGCTGGAGCTCCTCGCCGCGCAGTGGGACGCGCCGGTCTACGCCCATCCCTTGGAGCGCCCCTACCTCGACGGCTCAGCGAGCTATCCGCCGGGCGATCCGAGCGTCGGGGGCGGGCTGATGGCCGCGCTCGCCCGCTTCTATCCGCGCGGGCCCGTCGACGTGTCGGAGCGCCTGCGCGAGCTGCCGGCCGACGGCAGCGTTCCCCCGCTCGCCGGCTGGCGCTGGATCCACACGCCCGGCCACAGCGTCGGC
>CANJKV010000034.1 GCA_947474855.1 Aurantimonadaceae bacterium
CTAGCTAATTCATATTACCTAGCACCGGCCCGTCTCGTCGTTCGTCGATCTCGCTGGGGTGCCAGGATGTTGAAGCACGTGTTGGTTTCGGTCGGGCTCGCCTGCTGCTCGCTCGCGCCGCAGATGAGCCTGCCGGCCGCGGCCCAGCCGGTGACGATCGCGCACGCGCAGGGCGAGACCGTTCTGGAGGGCGTTCCGGGCCGCGTCATGGTCGCGGACTGGGCGGCCTTCGACAACCTCGACGCGCTCGGCGTGCCGGTGGCCGGCGTTCCCGCCACCGCGACGCCCGCCTACCTCGCGAGCAAGGTTCCCGCCGACACGCTCCGCATCGGCTCGCTGCAGGAGCCCGACGTCGAGGCGATCGCCGCGGCCGAGCCGGACCTCGTGATCGTCGCCGCCCGCTCGCGCCAGAGCCTCCCGACGCTGAGCCAGATCGCGCCGACGATCGACACCACCGTCGACAACGCCGATATCGTCGCCGGCGTGAAGGCGAACCTCCTGCGCTACGGCGAGATCTTCGGGCGCGAGGCGCGCGCCGCCGAGCTGATCGCCGCCCTCGACGCGAAGCTCTCCCAAGCCCGCACGGCGGCCGCCGGCCGGGGCACCGGCCTCGTCGTCGTCGTCAACGGCGGCAGGCTCGGCGTCTACGGTCCGGGCTCGCGCGTCGCCTGGATCTACGACGCGCTCGGCGTGCCCTCCGTGATGGACGCCGTCGACGACCGCGATCACGGCGGCGACGCCATCTCCTTCGAATACCTCCTGGAGAAGAACCCCGACTGGCTCTTCGTGGTCGACCGCGACGCGGGGATCGGCAACGAGGGCTCGGCGCGCGCGACGCTCGACAACGAACTGGTCCACCAGACCACATTCTGGACGAAGAACCAGGTCGTTTACCTCGATCCCGCCGCCGCCTACGTCACCATGCACGGCTATACCGGCCTCATGCTGATGCTCGACCAGGTCATCGCGGGCTATCGCAGCGCCTCTTGAGGGCGCGGCGCCGAACGCCTTCGTGACGACGCTCGCCCATCTCGCCCGCTCGGCTCGCGCCGCGCCCTGGCTTCTCGCGGGCGCCGGCGTCCTGACGCTGGTTCTCGCCGGCGTCAGCCTGTTCGTCGGCGTCGGCGAGGTGAGCCTCGGAGCGCTCCTCGGCTCGGGCGAGCGCGAAACGCGCCTGCTCCTGGCGAGCCGCCTGCCCCGCACCCTCGCCCTCCTCCTGGCCGGTTCGTCGCTCGCCATCGCCGGCCTCGTCATGCAGATGGTGGTGCGCAACCGCTTCGTGGAGCCCTCCACGGCCGGCACGACGGAAGCCGCCTCGCTCGGCTTTCTCCTGGTCACGCTTCTCGCGCCGGGCTGGCCGATCATGGCCAAGATGGCCGTCTCCGCCTTGAGCGCGCTCGCCGGCACGCTCCTGTTTCTGCGCATCCTGCGCGCCGTGCCGCTGCGCGACGCCATGCTGGTGCCGCTGGTGGGCATCATGCTGGGCGGCGTGATCGGGGCGGCGACGACCTTTCTCGCTTATCGCTTCAACCTCCTGCCCTCGCTTCTCGCCTGGACCACGGGCGACTTCTCGGGGGTGCTGCGCGGACGCTACGAACTCCTCTGGCTGGGCTTCGGGGCAACGGTTCTCGCCTTTCTCGCGGCCGACCGCTTCACGCTCGCGGCCATGGGCGAGAACGTCGCGACGAGCCTCGGCCTGTCCTACGAGAGCGTCGTCGTGCTCGGCCTCGGTCTCGTCTCGGTGATCGCGGCGGTTACCCTGGTGTCCGTCGGCTCGATCCCCTTTCTCGGCCTCGTCGTGCCCAACCTCGTCAGCCTGATGCTGGGCGACAACATGCGCGTGTCGGTGCCCTGGGTCGCCGTGCTCGGCGCGCTCTTCGTCCTCGCCTGCGACATTCTCGGCCGCCTCGTGCGCTATCCCTACGAGATCCCGATCGGCGTGGTGGTCGGCGTCATCGGCAGCGCGGTCTTCCTGTGGCTGATCCTCCGGGACCGCAGGGCGCATGGCTGAGGCGCACCGGTCCCGGCGGCCGACATTCGTGCTCGCGGCCCTGACGCTTCTCGCGCTCGCCTCCGTCGCGGCCTTCATGACGCTCGGCGCGCGGGGGAGCTGGGATTTCGTCATTCCGTTCCGCGGCCGGCGCCTCCTGGTTCTCGTGACCGTCGCCTACGCCGTCGCGGTCTCGACCGTCCTGTTCCAGACCGCCACCGCCAACCGCATCCTCACGCCCTCGATCATGGGCTTCGACGCGCTCTTCGTTCTCGTCCGCACGCTTGCCGTCGCGTTCTTCGGGACCGGCATGCTGGTGGCCGTCGATCCGCACGCGCGCTTCCTTCTCGACGTCGCGCTGATGGTCGGCTTCTCCTTCGCCTTGTTCCGCTGGCTCTTCGCCGGCCAGGAGCGCAGCCTTCACCGGCTCGTTCTCGTCGGCATCGTCTTCGGCATCCTGTTCCGCTCGCTCTCCACCTTCATCCAGCGCCTTCTCGATCCCAACGCCTTCCAGGTTCTCCAGGACACGCTCTTCGCGAGCTTTTCGGGCGTCGACACGACGCTTCTCGGCGTCTCGCTCGTGCTCGTCGGCGCCATCAGCCTGGTTCTCTGGCGTATCGGGCACTGCTTCGACATCCTGTCGCTCGGCCGCGCGACGGCGATCGGCCTCGGCGTCGACTACCGGCGCAGCGTCATGACGATCCTGGTCGCCGTTTCGGTGCTCGTCGCCGTGTCGACGGCGCTGGTCGGGCCGATCACCTTCTTCGGCCTCCTCGTGGCATCCCTCGCCCGCGCGCTGCTGGGCGAGAGCCGGCACCGGGTTCTCCTGCCCGCGGCCGTGCTTCTCGCGGTGGTCGCACTGGTGGGCGGCCAGACCGTCCTGGAGCGCGTCTTCGCCTTCGACACCGCCCTGTCCATCATCGTGGAATTCCTCGGCGGCCTCGTCTTCCTGATCCTCGTCATTCGCGGAGCGGTCCGATGATCGAGATCCGAAACGCCTGCAAGCGCTACGGCGACGCTCTCGTGGTCGACGACGTGACGCTGCGCATTCCCCCGCGCGGCATCACCTCGATCATCGGGCCGAACGGCGCGGGCAAGTCGACGCTCCTGTCGATGATCGCGCGGCTCGTCGGGCTCGACGGCGGCCGCATCACGGTGGACGGGCTGGACGTCGCGACGACCGCCGGCCCGGCGCTCGCCCGGCGCCTCGCGGTGCTGCGCCAGGACAACCACATGACGGCCCGCCTGACGGTCCGCGATCTCGTCGCCTTCGGCCGCTATCCCCATTCGCGCGGGCGCCCAGTGCCGGGCGACGCGGACCACGTCGACCGGGCTCTCGCCTATCTCAACCTGACGGAGCTGTCCGGCCGCTTCCTGGACGAACTCTCCGGCGGCCAGCGCCAGCGGGCCTTCGTCGCCATGGTCCTGTGCCAGGACACCGACTACGTGCTCCTGGACGAGCCGCTCAACAACCTCGACATGCGCCACGCCGCCGCCATGATGCGGCTCTGGCGGGATGCCTGCCGCGACTTCGGCAAGACGGTGGTGATCGTCCTCCACGACATCAACTTTGCCTCCTGGCATTCCGACCACATCGTCGCCATGCGCGACGGCAGCATCCACAGCCAGGGAACGCCGGAGGAGATCATCCGCGAGCCCGTGCTGCAGGCGATCTACGACATGGCGATCCGCGTGCAGGAGATCGGCGGACGCCGCGTCGGCCTGTTCTACGAGTGACGGTGCGCCGCCCGGGGTGTGTCCGCGGCACCGCGCAACTGTTGCCAGTTTGCAAAGATGATTCCAAGAATCATAATTTAGAGACGTTCTTCGTTGAGGGGGAACGGATCGGCTGCGTAAGCGGGAGGTGACACGAATCCGCCGGCGAGGGGCCTGCGGAAACCCGGAGAACCGCCATGTCCCCGCACGCGACCGGCCGCTTGCGCCTCATGTCCCTGAGCGCGTCGCTGCTCGCGATGCTGGCCGGCTCGGCGCTGGCCCAGGAGCCGCGCCGAGCCGCCGAGAATGCCGGCGAAGCGGGCGCCGCCGCGCACGCGGGCACCCTGGTTCTCGACACGGTGGTGGTCGAGGGCGGCGCGGGAAGCGGCCAAGCCCCCGCGACCGGGACGGTCGGTCAGCCGTCCGCGCCCTTCGCGGGCGGCGACGTCGCCTCGGGCGCGCGGCTCGGCATCCTGGGCAACCGCTCGATCTTCGACACGCCCTTCAACGTCACGAGCTACACCGACAAGCTGATCCGCGACCAGCAGGCCCGCACGATCGCCGACGTCGTCCTGAACGACCCGTCCGTGCGCAACGACGCGCCGGCCTTCAGCGAGCGGGACGCCTTCTTTATCCGCGGCTTCTCGGTGGTGAACCTCGACACCGCCTTCGACGGCCTGTTTTATATCGCCAATCCGCGACGCTCCTTCCTGGAAGGCATCGAGCGGGTCGAGATCCTGAAGGGCCCCTCGGCCCTCCTCAACGGCGGAACGGGCCGCGTCGGCGGCACCATCAACCTCATCCCGAAGCGCGCGACGGACGAGCCGCTGACGCGCCTGACGACGGGCTATCTCAGCGATTCGCAGGTCTGGACGCACATGGACGTCGGCCGCCGCTGGGGCGCGGAGGGCGAATGGGGCATCCGCGTCAACGGCTCCTATCGCGACGGCGAGACGGCGCTCGACCGCAACGAGCAGGAGGTCGGCGTCGCCTCGCTCGGCCTCGATTATCGCGGCGACCGCCTGCGCGCCTCGCTCGACGTCAACTATTCCGACCAGAAGATCGACGCGCCGACCTCGCTGTTCAACGCCGCCGTGCCCGGTATCCAGGTCCCGCGCGCTCCCAACGGCCGGATCAACACGTCGAACTCGTTCGAATACATCGACAGCGTCCACGCCATGGCCGCCGGGCGGATCGAGTACGATATCCTCGACAACACGACGCTCTATGCCGCGGGCGGCGCCAGCCGCTACCGCGAGGACTTCCTGACCTCGTCCTACCTGATCAACGACGTCAACGGAAACGCGACCGCGAGCCTCGCCATCCAGCCCCAGCAGATCGAGGGCATCACCGGCGAGGTGGGCCTTCGCTCGCGCTTCGAGACCGGCCCCGTCGACCACCAGCTCAACGTCTCGGCGGCGCAGGCGCAGAACGAGAACTATCGCGGCGGCTTCCCGCGGATCGTCCTGCCGACCTTCCGCACCAACATCTACGACCCCTCCTTCCTGCCCGAAGGGTCGGTGGATTCGAGCGCCTTTCCGCGCGCCAGCGGCCGGCCGCTCTTCGCCGATATCCAGCTCACCAGCCTCGCCTTGTCCGACACGCTGTCCGTCATGGACGAGCGCGTCCAGCTGACGCTCGGCGGGCGCTACCAGGACATCCGCTCGCGGGCCTATTCCACCGTGCCGGGGCCGACGCTCGGCAATCTCACCTACGACTACCAGGACGCCGAGTTCAGCCCCGCGGTCGCCGCCGTCGTGCGCCTGACCGACGAGGTGTCCGTCTACGGCAACTACGTCGAGGCCCTGACGGAGGGGCCGAGCGCGCCGGTGCGGGCGCGCAACGCCAACGAGATCTTCGCGCCGATCGTGAACAAGCAGAAGGAGGTGGGCGTCAAGGTCGACTTCGGCAGCTTCGGCCTGACGACGGCGCTCTTCGAGATCCGCCAGCCGAGCGGCTTCACCGATCCCGTGACCAACATCTTCTCGGTCGGCGGCCTGCAAGTCAATCGCGGCATCGAGATCAACCTCTTCGGCGAGCCCGTGGACGGCGTCCGGCTTCTGGGCGGCATCACCCTCCTCGACGCGGAGCTGAAGCGCACCGCGGGCGGCCTCTTCGACGGCAACCAGGTGCCGGGCGTCGCGCGGACGGCGATCAACCTCTACGGCGAGTACGACGTGACCTGGCTCACCGAGGGCCTGACGCTCACCGGCCGGATGATCCACACCGGCAGCACCTATTACGACCAGGCCAACAACCAGAAGATCGACGACTGGACGCGCTTCGATCTGGGCGCGCGCTATGCCTTCACCGGCCCCTACGACAAGGAGGTGGAGGTGCGAGCCAACGTCGAGAACCTCTTCGACGAGAACTACTGGGCGTCCTCGGCCCGCGGCTTCCTGGCCGCCGGCGCGCCGCGCACCTTCCTCGTCTCGACCTCGATCGACTTCTGAGACCAAAGCCCGCGGCGAGAGCCCCCCCGCGGGCTTTCGCCGCGCTCGGCCGGCGCTGGACTTCGCAGGCTGCGGCGCGATCCTTGGTCGACCGGGCGCGGGCCCGACGGGATGACCGAGGATGTCCAGCATGCCGACCGACAGCCGTTTCGACCGTGGCCGCCCCGTGCCGAGCGGCCGGCTGTCCCGCCTCGCCGCGATCGGCGGCCTCGCCGGCAGCGTCGCCGGCAACGTCCTGCGCGAGGGCGCCGGGCGCCTGGCGCGCGGCGAGCGGCCGCGCCTGTCCGACCTCGTCCTGACGCCGCGCAACCTCACGAAGGCGACGGAGCAGCTCGCCCGCATGCGGGGCGCGGCGATGAAGCTCGGCCAGCTCCTGTCCATGGACGCGGGCGAGCTCCTGCCGCCGGAGCTGTCCGAGATCATGGCGCGGCTGCGCGCCGACGCCGAGCCGATGCCCCGCGCCCAGCTCGAACAGGTGCTCTCGCGCGAGCTCGGCGCCGGCTGGCGCTCCCGCTTCGAATACCTCTCGCACCGGCCGATCGCCGCCGCCTCGATCGGACAGGTCCACCGGGCGCTCACCGCCGACGGGCGCGACGTGGCCCTCAAGGTCCAGTATCCCGGCATCGCCCGCTCGATCGACAGCGACGTCGACAACGTCGCGGCGGTCTTGCGCATGTCCGGCCTGATCCCGCGCCACCTCGACGTGTCGCCGCTCCTCGACGCGGCGAAGGCGCAGCTTCGCGAGGAGGCCGATTACGGCCGCGAAGGCGAACACCTGACCCGCTTCGGCGAACGCGTCGCGGACGACGATCGCTTCGTCGTGCCCGCGCTTCAGGCCGACCTGTCGACGCGGCACGTCCTCGCCATGTCCTTCGTCGACAGCGACCCCATCGAGACCGCCTTCGGGGAGAGCCAGGACGAGCGCGACCGGATCGCCGCCGCCCTGATCGACCTGTCGCTTCGCGAACTCTTCGACTTCCGTCTCGTCCAGACCGACCCGAACCCGGCCAACTACCGGATCGAGAAGGAAACGGGCCGGATCGCCCTTCTCGATTTCGGGGCGACGCGCAGCTTCGACGAGGCGCTCGTCTCGCGCTGCCGCGACCTCCTGCGGGCGGCCAAGACGGCGGACCGGGCGCTGGCGAGCGAGGCGATCGTCGCCCTCGGCCTGTCCGGCCCCTCCGTGCCGCCGGAGCGCCACGCGCGGATTCTCGACCTCTTCGCCATCGCCTCGGCCTTTCTCCGACGCGAGGGGCCGGCCGACTTCGCGAACGACGCGGCCCTCGCCGAGCTGCGCGACGAAGCCCTGCGCCTGTCCGAGGACCGCAACGTCTACCTCGTGCCTCCGGCCGATCCGTTGTTTCTCCAGCGCAAGTATGCCGGCCTCTACCTTCTCGCCCTGCGCCTTCGCGCGCGCGTCGATCTCGCTCCCCTCCTCGATCGCCACCTCGCCGCAGCCTGACCGCCGCGGGTCGGCCGGTGCCGCACGATGTTCCGCCTCGGGCCAGCCGCACCGGATCCCGGCGCGGAGCGGCGCGTTGCCGAAGCATGACCAGGCTCGACATCGACGACGCACAGATCCGCCTGCGGCGAGGCGTTCGCCTCCACGTCGCGCAGGCCGGCCCCGCCGACGGACCGCCGGTCCTGCTTCTTCACGGCTTTCCCGACTTCTGGATCGGCTGGCGCTCCCAGATCGAAGCGCTGGCCGGCGCCGGCTACCGCGTCGTCGTGCCGGACCAGCGCGGCTACAACACCAGCGACAAGCCGAAGGGCATCCGCGAATACGCCCTGCCGAAGCTCCTCGACGACGTCGCGGCGCTCGCCGACGCGTTGGGACACCAGCGCTTTCACCTCGTCGGCCACGATTGGGGCGGGATCGTCGCCTGGGCGGCGGGGGCGCGGATGCCCGATCGCCTCGACAAGCTCGCCATCCTCAACGCGCCCCATCCCGAAGCGCTGTTTCCCTATGCCATGCGCTCGCCCTCGCAAGTCCTGCGCAGCAGCTACGCCGCCTTCTTCCAGTTTCCCGCCCTGCCCGAGGCCGTCCTGTCGGCGCGCCGCCATGCCCTCCTCGTGCGCGCCCTCGAACGAACGAGCCGTCCCGGGACCTTTCCGCCCGAGGACATCGAGGCCTACCGCCGAGCCTGGGCGAGGCCGGGCGCGATCGGCGCGATGCTCAACTGGTACCGCGCGCTGCGCTTTCGCCCGCGCATGACCGAACGGATCGGCGTGCCGACGCTGGTTCTGTGGGGTCTGCGGGATCGGGCCCTGGAGCCGGGCCTTGCCGAGGCGAGCCTCGCCTACTGCGACGACGGCCGCCTGCAGACCTTTCCGGCGGCCACGCACTGGATCCAGCGCGAGGAGGCCGCCGCGGTGAACGCCGCCCTTCTCTCGTTTTTCTCGGGCTGACGCGGACGGGGCGCGGCCCGCGCTCAGGCCAGGGCCGCGGCCGCCGATCGCACAGCCTCGGTCAACCGGCGCAGCGAGACGACGGGAAGCCGGGCGACCGTCCAGTGGAGCATCACGTCGACCCGCGCCCCCGGCACGAGCTCCACGAGCCGCCCGGCGGCGATGTCCTCTCCTGCCAGCATCACCGGCTGCATGCCCCATGCGAGGCCGGCCCGCGCCAGATCCAGAAAGGCGTGGGTCGAGGCGACACTGTAGGTCGGCGCGTCGAGCTCGACGCCGAGGACGTCGCCAGCCCACCGCGCCTGAAGCGCGTCGCGCCGGTCGAAGCGCAGGCATGGCGCCGTCGCCAGCGCGGCCGCCGTGACGCCGCCGGCAAAGAAGCGCGCGACGAAGGCGGGGCTCGCGCAGGCCGCATAGCTCAGGCTGCCGAGCGGCATCGTCCGGCAGCCCTGCACGGCGCCCGCATCGGCGGTGACGGCGGCCAGCACCTCGCCGGAGCGCAGCCGGTCGGCGGTGTGCGCCTCATCGTCGAGGGTCAGGTCGAGCGGGATGCCCGTCTCGATCCCGAAGACGCTCACCGCCCGCGGAAACCAGGTCGCCAAGCTGTCGGAGTTCACCGCGATCTTGAGCACGGTTCTCGGGGTCTCGGCCTCGCCTCGCGCCAGCTCCGGCGAAAGGTCCGCCTCGAGCAGGCTCACCCGATCGAGATGGGCGCAGAGGGAGCGGCCGAGATCGGTCGCCTCGCAGGGCTGGCCGCGCACCACGAGGATCGCGCCGAGCCGCTCCTCGATGCCGCGGACGCGCTGCGAGACGGCGGAGGGCGTGATGCGAAGAACGGCCGCGGCGCGCTCGAAACTGCCCTCGCGCACGACGGCCGCCACGGCGGCCAGGGCGGGATAATCCAGCATGAATGAAGCCATGCTTCATCGAGCTTAGAAGAACAAGTTTTACTTCGCCCGGCCTCCCCGGCATGACGGCCGCCATGACCCATCTCCTTCCGCCCTTCGCCGCCGGCTTCGCCCTGTCGGCGGCACTGATCGTCGCCATCGGCGCGCAGAACCTCTTCGTCCTGCGCCAGGGACTGCGGGGGGAGCATGTCGGGGTGCTCGTCCTGTTCTTCGGCCTGTCGGACGGCCTGCTCATCGCGGCCGGCGTCGGGGGCATCGGCGCGTTCCTGTCGGCCGCCCCGCAGCTGACGACGATCCTCGCGCTCGGCGGCGCCGCGTTTCTCGCCTGGTACGGCACCGCCGCGCTGCGCCGCACGGCCTCGCCCGGCGCCGTGTCGGTCGGGGCAGCCGGCGCGCTGTCGCTCGGCCGAGCCGTCGCGACGGGCGCCGCCTTCACCTTCCTCAACCCGCACGTCTACCTCGATACCGTGCTCCTCATGGGAACGGCGGGATCGGCGCAGCCGGAAGCGCTGCGCCCGGCCTTCGTGCTCGGAGCGGCGAGCGCGAGCTTCGCCTGGTTCGCGGCGCTCGGCTACGGCGCGCGCCTCCTGCAGCCGGTCTTCGCGCGCCCGGCCGCATGGCGCGTGCTCGATGCCGGCGTGGGCATCGTCATGCTGAGCCTCGCGGCCTCGCTCGCCGCGGGAGCGCTCCTGCGCTGAAGGCCCGCCCCCGACCCGCAGACTGCGCGCGAGCCTGGTCTCAGTTCCGGCCGCCCGACGTCTTGAGCTCCCTGGCGAGCTCGCGGCCGACATGAAGCAGGACCGCCTCGATCAGGCGGGGCAGCATCGGATCGGGAGTCAGCCTGGCCAGGTCGCGAAGGGAAGCCAGCCCCTCGATCAGGTCCGCCTCGACCGGCTGCGGCTCGCTATGCTCGATCCGCATCAGGATGCCCGAGAAATGGGTCGGCCGTCCCGCCGCGTCCTCGAAGCAACGTCCGACGGCGTGCATCGTGTCGAAGGTGCCGTCGGCCTTTCGGAGGCGGTAGAACCACGAGCAGAGGTCATGCTTCTGGAGGACGCGCTCCATCTCGCGGGCGGCGGCGTTGCGATCGTCCGGGTGGATGCAGGACCTCAGGCGATCGCGCGCGACGCCCCTCGCCCCCTCGACGGGGTCGACCCCGAACAGGGCGCTGATCGGGGGATCCACGAAGCTGAGCCCGGACGCGATGTCGAAGCTCCAGAAGCCGACATGCGCCTCGGTTGCGGCGCTGCCCGGCCGCGTTGGTTCATGCCCCATGCTTTCACCTTTCTCCCTTCCTGACCACGATCAAGAAACAGATGAATGTTGCACGCCATCATCAACTATGAGAGGTTCTGATCGAATCTATTTACTTGAAGTTGAACGAGATGATCGCATCAATTCCTTCAAATAGTCGTCGTCTGGAACCCCTAGTCGTGTGATGGGGCGATGTCAAAACTTCCTGTCGAAGTGGCGCTCGGCCGGCGCCTCCAAGAGCTGCGCGAGGCGCGCGCCCTTTCGGCGGCCGAACTCGGTCGCGGCACCGGCCTGACCTACCAGCAGATCCGCAAGTACGAGACTGGGGCGAACCGCATCAGCGCCTCAACGCTCTACCGTCTGGCGCTCCATCTCGACGTCGACATCGACGTCTTCTTCGAAGCGCTGCCTCGCGAGGGTCGGGGCGCGGGTCCGGACGGGTCCGGGACGGGACCGGCAGTCCCGACGATCCTGTCGGCGATCGACGATCCCGAGGTTCGGCGCCATTTCGAGGCCCTCCTCCAGGCGCTCGCCGCCCGGCGCTGACGGCGCCCTGAGCCGGAGGGGCCCGTCGCGCTCGCGCGCCCGGCAGCACCGGCTCGATCCAGACGACGATCACTCGCAGCGGATCGTCTGCTGGGCCTGGTAGGTTCCGGCCGCGAACACGCCCGAAGACTTGGTCGCCGTGAGATCGAAATGCATCGTGTAGGTGCCGTTCAGAACGACGGCCGAGAGCACGTTGAGCGAGCTGGAGCCGCCGGCCACCCGCCAGCCGCCGCTGAAGGTCGAGGCCGTCCCCGCCGCGGCCGGGGCTGCGATGAAGTCGGCCGGCGGCGTCACGGAAAGCCGGAAGCAGTTCAAGGGCAGGTTCAACGCGCAGACGAGGCTTGGAACGACCCCGCCCGCCATCGTCGTGATCGTCGCGCTCGCCGGCGATCCGCCGCTGTTCTGGGTGCTCAGCGTCGTCAGGCTGGCATTGGGGGTCAGGACGCCGGGAGCGCCGACGACGATCGTGCAGGTGCCGAGAGCGGCGGTCGCGGGACGGGCCGCCGCGAGCAGCAGAGCGGCAGCGGCGGCGAGGGCTCCGGCCCGGCCCGTCCCCGCCCGAGCGGGCCTACTGGCTGACCAGGACATTGCTCCCGCTCCCGTCGGACCAGCCTTGCTTGTCCCAGTTGCGCGCCGACGGGCTCGACGACGCGGCCACGGCGGCGCCCTCGCCCTTCAGCCCCATCTTCAGCAGTTCCAGCTCCATCTTCAGCCGCGCCACTTCGAGTTCGTAGAGCTTCGAACAATCGAGGCGCCGCCCGCTGACGCCCAGGGGAATGACGACCCGCCCATAGGTGGCGATGCTGCCCTGCGCCGTGTTGCTGCCGTCGATCGCCCCGACGTCGAGATAGGCCCCCGATCCCGACACGGCGGAGCGGCATGTCGTCCCGTCAGAGGCCCTGACCTCGTCCTGCCCTTGCGGCAGGTTGACGCCGGGAAGATTGAAGCCGCTCTGGCTCTGGTTGAGGTAATAAACGTCCTCCGCATGAGCACGCGGCGCGGAGGCGCTCCAGATGAATATCGCCGCGGTCAGAGCCGCTGCCCGAGAAATCGACCGCATATCTGCGCCCTGATCTGAGTTTGCTGGTTGGGGAAGGGAACACTCTCGACGCAGATCCGCACTTTCCGCCTTTCGGCGCCGTCGAACGGAACAACAACGGTGACGGGCCGCGACGACTCGCTGCCCAGCATGAACGCCGCCGGCGAGACCTGCGCCTCGACGGGCCGGAACTCCTGGTCATAAACGCGCACCTCCATGCGGATGCGCCGGGGATAGGGATTGGACGGGAAGACGCGCACGGCGAAGACGTCCGAGAAGCTCGTCACCTCGCCCCGCATGGGGGTCAGCGACTGGGCAGAGGCGGATCCGCCGGCGAAAAGAAGACAGGCCGCCGCCAGTCGCCGGAGGCGGGACGTGCGGGAGCGAGCGGATGCCATGGCCGGTCCTACTCGCACTTGACCGTGACGGTCGCGGAATAGGCGCCGCTGACGAAGGTGTTGGAGCCGGTCTTCGTACCGGTGAGGTCGACGTTGACGACGTTCGTGCCCGCCGCCGTCAGCGGCGTCGCGGTCGTCGTGTTGGCAATGGTCTGCGCGCCGGTGACGCTGTAGCTCGGCGTCCAGACCGTCGATGTCGTGTCGCCGGCGGGAACGGTGACGGCGCTCGGCGTCGGCTCCAGACTGAGGGTCACGCCGCCGGTGGTGGTGACCGTCACGACGCCCGCCGCGCCGCCCGAAAGGCGAGAACTGAGCGACTGCAGCGTTCCGCTCGGCACGAGCACGCCGGTCGGACTGGTGATGTTCAGGGCGCAGGTCGCTCCGACAGTGCCGTTGAACATGATACTGCCGGTTGCCGCGTATGCATGCTGCGACAACCAGAGACAAACAAGCGACGAGATGATCGTTCTGCTGAGCATAGGTCGTTTTCGTCTAGCGTTGATCTGGATGGCCCGCGCCATCTAACGCTATAAGTTATGGTTCGGGTCGGTTGCCCGAAGCTGAACATATCTATGCCTGGCTTATCATCCTCCGCAGCCTGCCGAACGCGCCATCGCTCCGGTCCGCATCCGGGCCGGCCGGCGCGAAACGGCGGCCGAGGACGATCCCTCGGCCGCCCCCGCTTCAATGCGCCGGGGCGAGTTCGCCGGCTTCCACGCGGACCGGCAGGACGTTCGCGGGCGGCGGTAGGGGGCAGACGGCGAAGTCGGTGAAGGCGCAGGGCGGGCTGACGGCGCGGTTGAAGTCGAGGAGGATCGTCGTCTCCGTCACCGCCTCGCCGAACAGGAAGCGGGCGGCCGGATAGGTCTCGCCGCCTCGCGCCGTTTCGTCGCGGAAGACGAATTGCGGCCGCTCGGGCGTGCCGTGCGTGGCGAGGAGCTCGAAGCGCCGCCCCTCCCGATGAAAGACGGCCTTGTGCGTCGCCTCGACCTCGGTCGGGATGCTCCTGCTGGTGTCGATGCCCAGCGACACCGGCGCGTCGAGCCGCACCCAGTCGGCGACGATCCGCCAGGCGGGATCGAAGGGGAAGGTGGGCAGCGGCTTCAAGTCTCGCGCCGCCCTCGAGGCGGTGTCGCGCACGCGAAGGGCGTTCTCGCCGTTCAGCGTCGTGACTTCGAGAAGCAGGCTCCCGGCCGTGAAGCGCGGCGGGTTCGACTTCGATAGCGGCAGATCCAGGTCCGGCCCGCCATCGGCCGGCGAGAAGACGACGCGCCCGTCCTCGCCTTGCGTCAGCCGCCCGACGACGTCGGGGCCGGCGGGAAGGACGATGTCGTTGCCCGCACCGCTGCCGACCGAGACGGTGCCGGTCTCCAGCCGATAGCGGCCGATGATGTTGAGCCAGCCGTCCGGGGCGGCGAGGCTGGCGAGGCGGCGCACCTTCCAGGCGTCGTGGTCGGCTTCGAGGTCGCTCATGGGACCAATCCTTCCGGTCGAGGTGCCGCCACGCCCGGTGCCTGCGCCGCGGCGGGCCTGCTCCGGCGGCCGGCGCCGCGCGCTTCCAGGAGGACCTTCACGGCCAGCGTCACCAGGGCCAGGAGGGTGAGGATCGAGGCCGCGGCGAAGGCGCCGACCGTGTTGTAGTCGTTGTAGAGGAGCTCGATCTGGAGCGGCAGCGTGTTGGTCTGCCCGCGGATGTTGCCGGACACGATGGAGACGGCGCCGAATTCGCCCATGACGCGCGCGTTGCACAGAACCACGCCGTAGAGCAGCGCCCATTTGACGTTGGGCAGCGTCACGCGGCGGAAGACCTGCCAGCCGTTCGCGCCGAGCGAGACCGCCGCCTCCTCCTCGCTGCGCCCCTGCGCCTCCATCAGCGGGATCAGCTCGCGCGCGACGAAGGGGGCGGTGACGAACATCGAGGCGAGGACGATGCCGGGCAGAGCGAAGAGGATGCGGATGTCGGCGTCCTGCAGCGCGGGGCCGAAGAGCCCCTGCAGGCCGTAGACGAAGAGGTAGGCGGTGCCCGCGACGATCGGCGAGATCGAGAAGGGAATCTCGATCAGGACGACGAGGAGCCGGCGGCCTGGAAAGTCGAACTTCGTCACCGCCCAGGCCGCGGCGATGCCGAAGCCGGTGTTGATGGGAACCGCGATCAGCGCGGTGAGAACCGTCAGGAGGATCGCGTGGCGCGTGTCGGGCGCGGCGATCGTCGAGGCGAAATAGCCGAGCCCCATCGAGAAGGCCTGGCCGAAGATCACCGCCAGAGGCGCGAGGATGAAGACGGCGGAGAGAGCGAGCACGAAGCCGATCAGCAGCCGCCTGGCGAGCGGCTTCTCGCCGACGCGCACGGGCGCCCGGCGGTTCATGCCGCCCCCAGATGGCGCGAGGCGCGCGCCTGGAGAAGGTTGGTGACGGCCAGCATCACGAAGGCGGCGAGAAGGATCACCGAGGCGATCGCGGCGGCCGCGGCGTAGTCGAACTCCTCCAGGCGGATGAAGGTCAGGAGCGAGGTGATCTCGGTCGAGAAGGGCTGGTTGCCGGCGATGAAGATCACCGCGCCGAACTCGCCGAGCGAGCGGGCGAAGGAGAGCGAGGTGCCCGCGAGAAGGGCGGGGGCGAGAAGCGGCAGGACCACGCTGCGAAAGGTCCGCGCCTCGCCTGCGCCGAGCGACAGCGCCGCCTCCTCGATCGCGGGATCGAGATCCTCCAGCACCGGCTGCACGGTGCGCACCACGAAGGGGATGCTCGTGAAGGTCATCGCCACCATGATGCCGAGCGGCGTGTAGGCGACCTTGATCCCGAGATCGGCGAGCGGGGCGCCGAGCCACCCATTGGCCGAGAAGAGCGAGGTCAGCGCGATGCCGGCCACCGCCGTCGGCAGGGCGAAGGGCAGGTCCACCACCGCGTCGAGGAGCCGCCGGCCGGGAAAGCGGTAGCGCGTGATCACCCAGGCGAGCGCGAGGCCGAAGACGAGGTTCACGAGCGTCGCGGCGAGCGCGCAGAGCACGGTGACGCGGTAGCTCGCCACCGCCCGCGGCGAGGACACGATCGCCCAGTAGGCTTCGGGCCCGAGGCTCGCCGCCTTCCAGACGAGAGCGCCGAGCGGCAGGCAGACGATGATCGAGAGATAGAGCAGGGTAACGCCGAGGGAGAGCCTCAGCCCCGGCAGGACACGGCGCGGCAGCACGGCGACTCCGGCAGTTCAACGGATACGCGGAAACGGCCGGCGCTCACCGCCGGCCGTTTCTGCTTGCAAAAGCTGGCTTATGGGGCTCAGCGCGAGCCGTAAAGCGTGTCGAGCTTGGCCCCGGCCGCGAAGTGCTCGGCCTGGACCTTCTCCCAGCCGCCAAAAACGTCCTCCACGGTGACGAGCCGGACCTGCGGGAAGCGGTCGGCGAACTCCGCGGCGACCGTTTCGTCCCGCACCCGGTTGCCGTGCTCGGCGATGATGCGCTGGCCGGCGGGCGTGTAGAGGAAGTCGAGATAGGCCTTGGCGAGCTCGGTCGAACCGCGGCGCTCGGCGACCTTGTCGACCACGGCCACCGGGAACTCGGCGAGCAGGCTGACGGGCGGAATCACGGTGTCGAAGCGGTCCTCGCCGAACTCCCGGGCGATGCCCTGCGTTTCCGCCTCGAAGGTGACGAGCACGTCGCCGAGCTCGCGCTCCACGAAGGTGGTCGTCGCGCCCCGGCCGCCCGTATCGAAGACCGGCACGTTGTCGAAGAGCTTGGTGATGAACGCGTCGGCCTTGCCCTCGTCGCCCTCGAAGGCTTCGAGCGCGTAGGCGCGGGCGGCGAGATAGGTGTAGCGCCCGTTGCCGGAGGTCTTCGGGTTCGGGAACACGACCTCGACGTCCTCGCGCACGAGGTCGTCCCAGTTGCGGATGTTCTTCGGATTGCCCTCCCGCACGATGAAGGCGGGCAGCGAGTAGAAGGGCGAGGCGTTGTTGGGGAAGGCCTGTTGCCACTCGGCCGACACGAAGCCGTTCTTCTGGAGGAAGTCGATGTCGGTCACCTGGTTCAGGGTGACGACGTCGGCTTCCAGCCCTTCCGCCACGGCGCGGGCCTGGCGCGAGGACCCGCCATGGCTCTGGTCGACCGTGACGTCGCGGCCCGTCTCGGCCTTGTAGCTCTCGGCGAAGGCGGGATTGATCTTGGCGAAGAGCTCGCGGGCGACATCGTAGGAAGCGTTGAGGAGGGTCGACGGCGCGTCCTGCGCGGCGGCCGGCGACAGGATTGCGGCGGCCAGCGAAGCGCCGAGAAGCAGCGAACGGAACATCGGGCGAATAACCTTGGCGAATGCGGGATCTGTTCTCATTCTGCGACCCCGCCCGGCCCAAGGCGAGGCGCGAACGCCGCGCATCGCGCAGCGGCGGAGAAAATCCTTCCCGCCAAAAGGCGTTTGGCGAACGGCGGTGCTCCGCCCCGCGCCGGACAGCTGTGCAAGCGGAGGAAATCGGCGGCGTTCAGCCTCGCCGACGGACAAAGGCGCGCGCGTCGTAGCGGCCCGTGCGATGAGCGAAGCGCGGCAACGCGACGGCTTCGAGGCGCCGGCACAGGCGGCCATGGGCGAGGCGCGGAAGCTGCGCGGCATCGTCGAAGGGGCGCAGGTGATGGAGGACGACGACGCGTCCGCCCGGCGCCAGCGCCCGGCACAGGGCGGAGGCGAGCCGGTCGAGGTCGCGCCGGTTCAGGTAATAGGCGATCTCCGACACCACGACGAGGTCGAAGGGCCCGCGCGGCAGCTCGCTCGGCAGGAGCGCCCGGCGGAACGCGACGCGCGCGCTCGCCGGCGTCAGGCGACGCGCCTCGGCGAGCGCGGTCGGCGAGGCATCGACGGCAAGGAGCCGCAGCGAAAGGCGCGCGAGCGCGCGCGAGGTGACGCCGATCGCGCAGGCGAGTTCCAGCCCCCGACCGACCTTGCGCCCCCCGCAGGCGCGAAGCAGCACCTGGCGCTTGGCCGCCTCGAACCGCGAGGCGCGGTAGTTCCAGGGATCGACGTCGACGCGGAACTTCGCCTCGAACCCTTCCGGCGTGATCGGCCTCACGACAGCGCCCGCCAATAGGTCTCCGTCGGCCCGGTCAACCGCTCGATCGTCGCCTCGCTCAGGCGGAAGGCGCGCGGATCGTCGGGAACGAGGTCGCTCGTCTGCGACAGGTGCGCAGCCACGGCCGCGCGCTTGGCCGCCCGCGCGGCGGACACGTCGAAGACGACGCGCTCGGCCTCGCCCGCGCGGGGATGATCCTCCGGCGCGCCGAGTTCGTCCAGCCAGATCGCGTATTCGAGCCGCGCGCAGTTCGGACACGCGCGATCGAGGGCGGCGCTCACGAGCGCGAAGCCGTCGCGATGGTCGCGGTGCGGGTCGCGCCGCCAGGGCAGGAGCGCGAGGTCCGGACGGAAGGCGGCGAGGATGCCGGCGACGGTGCGCGACGCGGCGTCGAAGCCCGGCGATCCGGGCGGGGGCATGTCGGCGTCGGGAAGGCGCAGAAAGGTCCGCGCCGCCTCGCCGACGCCGAGACGGCGCAGCGCCTCAGCCGCCTCCGCTTCGCGCTGCGCGGCGAGCCGCGGCCGGGGCCAGAGCCGCGAGCCCGGATGCGAGGCGCCGCCGTCGGTGACGAAGAGAACGTGGAACAGGGCGCCTCGGCCGGCGAGGCTCCAGATCAGGCCGCCGCAGCCGAGCGACTCGTCGTCGGGATGGGGCGAAACGACGAGGACGCGCCGCGCCGCGATCGATGCCGCGTCAGGGAGGCTCACGCCTCGCTCTCCCGAAGCATGGCTTCTCCCGGCGCCCAGGTGCCGGCGGCGATGGCGGCGGCGAGGCTCGTCAGGGCTCCGTCGGGATTGGGCTGGCGCAGATAGGTGCGAAGATCGCGCATCAGGCGCTCCAGGGGGTGGGGGGCGATGAAGCCGGCGGCACCGACCCCGCGCTCGGCCTCTTCGAGAACGGCGAGCGCGGCGGCCTCCACCGCCGAGCGCGCCGCGTCGACGGTCGCGACGAGGCGCGCGGCCGCCGGGGATCCGGCAGAGGCGTCCTCGGCCGCGGTCCAGTCGCGCGCCGCCCGCTCCAGCAAGGCGTAGCCCGTCTCGACGGCGATCCCCATGCGGGCGATGCGGTGGGCCTGGTGCGGCGCCCCGGCCCGGCCCGTCGCCGTCAGGTGATCGAGAGCCGCGTCGAAGACGGCGTGCATGCCCCCGACCTGGACCGCGACGAAGCGCGCCGCTCCGGCCGAGAACCAGGGCTGGGCGACATAGGCGCCGGGCGCGCCCAGGCGCCAATCGGGCGGAACGGCCAGGCCGGTGAAGTCGACGACGTGGCTGCCGGAGGCGCGCATGCCGAGCGGGCACCACCAGGAGCGGTCGACCGGCAGGCCGGCGAGCGGCAAGAGGATCATCTGGCGCCCGCCCTCCGTCGGCACGGTCACGATCGCGCGCGAGAGGCCATCGACCCCGGAGGCGAAGGTCTTGCGGCCGAGAAGGCGCCCCTCCTCCAGGCGCAGGGGATCACCGGGATCGTCGGTGTTCCAGATGCCGAAGAGCTCGCCGCGGCGGGCGCGCCCCGCGACATCCTCGACCTGCTCCGGCGTGCCGTGACGTCGCACGAGGTCGAGCGCGTTGACGTGCCCCTCGTAGATCCGGCCGGTGCTGAGGTCGCCGTGCCCGACCTCGGCGAGGCGGCGCAGGAGCTGCCGGATCTCACCGCGCCCGAGCGGCGGATCCGCCACGAGCCCCCGGGCGCGCAGGATCGCGAAGGCGGCCTCGGGAAAGGCGCCGTCGCGGTCGCGGGCGGCAGCTTCCTTCTGGAGCATGGCCGCGACCGGCGCGGCTTCGCCCGCGGGCTCGATGGTCCGGTCAGGCCGCACGGCTCTCCGCCTCCCGGCTCGCGATCAGGGCGGCGAGGCGCGCGGTCGCCGGTGCGACCGGCACGCTTGCCGGGGCGTCCGGCTCGTCGGGTGCGAAGCGCTCGATCAGCGCGGCGGCGCTGCCGACGAGTGCGGCGTCGTCCAGGCCCAGGCGGCGGGCGACCTGCCGCCGCGCCTCGGCGCCGCAGCCGTCGAGGTCCCGCAGCAGGCGCCGGCGCACGAGCCGCGCCTCGATGGCGTCCGGCGCTTCGACCAGCACGGGGCGCCCTTCGGCCTCGTCCCGCATCCAGCCCGTCAGGCAATCGGCCATGCCGCCCGGCGCGCGCCCGACGAGGCGGGCCGACACGGTGACCCGCACCGACGGCGGATGGACGAGGAGCCCGCCGGCCGCCCGCACCCGCGATACGAAGGCCAGATCCTCGCGCACCGGCAGCGCCGGCAGGCCGCCCACCGCCGCGTAGACGTCGCCGCGCACGGCGAGGCTGCCGCCGGTATGGTCGCGGTGCCGCGGCCAGGGATCGTGCGCCAGGGGGTCGACGAGCGCGGCGAGGCGGTCGGCAAGGGCCGTGTACTGGGCGATGGCTGCGGCTCTCGCCGCGAAGCCGGTGCCGAGAAGAGCCTCCTCCTCGACATCCCCCACGATGTGGCCCCCGACGAGGTCGGCACCCGCCGCGACGGCCGCGAGGTTCATCGAAATCCAGTCGCGCGCCGGCACCGCGTCCGCGTCGGTCGTCAGGATCACCGTCGCGGCGGGCGAACGCGCGCTGCCGGCGAGGGCGCGCTCCATGGCGAGGCGCCGCGCCGCGCCGACGTGGGAAACGGCGTCGGGCGAGGTTTCGACGAGATCGAGGTCGAGCGCGGGGTTGATCCGGGCGGTATCGAGGGCGGCGCGGCGCGATCCGTCGGTACAGCCGTTGAGAACGAGAACCGTGCGCAGCCGCCCCGCGGTCGCGCCCAGGTGATCCTGCGCGGCGAGCGCGGCGAGCAGCCGCGGCAGGCGCTGCTCCTCGTTGCGCACGGGCACGGCGATCACGGGATGAAGAGAATGCCGATCGACGCGCATGAGCCTCCGCCGCAAGATTCACTCTGCAGCTACCCAAGTGTAGCTGACTGAATATTTCCTGCGCATCGAACTATGCCGGCTTTGCTGCCGCACAACCTTGAGGACACGCCAATTATTTTGGCCGCGACTGGACACGCTCTTGCGCACGCGGCGGCGGACCCGCATCCGGGAGCTGATCTGCGCCCCCTTGCAGCCGGGCGCTTTGCCGCCGATATAAGAGCCTTCCACCCACGAGGATGACACCCATGGCTCTGGCCCGCATGACGGCCGAGGGCCGCACCTTGCTTTCCCAGCTCGCGCGCGGCCCTCTCGACGCTCCCGACACCCGCCTGATCTCCGATCTGTCCGCCTTCGGTTTCGCCGAACGCAAGGAAGACCGCTGGCAGATCACGCGCAGCGGCAAGGAGTATCTCAAGTCCCATCGATGACATCGTCGACCTGCGCGTGAGCCGAGCTTCCATGCACGACGTATCCCCGCTCAGCGGCCCGGTCACCGAGGACGACGTGACCGTCGAGGTGCGCATCTACCGGGCGCTCGGTGAAGCCGCGGGATGGGTGCTCGAAGTGATCGACGAGGGCGGCGGATCGACGGTGTGGGCCGACCCCTTCCCCACCGACCGCGAGGCCCTCCTCGCCTTCCGGGCGGCCGTCGAAGAATACGGCCTCGACAGCTTCGCCGAGGCGCCGAGCGCGACCCTTCACTGACGGCGCTCTCTTCTTCGTGACCGGGTCTGCCGGCCCCATGGGTCGCATCGAGCCGCGCGGGCGGCGATCACCGGTTGCTGCGTCGGCGAGGCGCGATATGTCGCCCCTTGTCGCGATGGTCTGGCAGGGGGAGGAATTTTGCCGATGAGCGCATGGGTCCCGGTCGTCCCGTCGAGGTGCAGTCTCGGCCCGACATCCGGCGAATGACCGTCGTCTGGCTGAAGCTTCTCCACGTCGCGACGCTCTCGGTCTGGGCCGGCGGGCTGCTGCTGATGCCGCTCCTGCTCGGCCAGCGGCAGGCGGCCGGCGACGGGGCGCCCCTGCACCGGCTGCACGCCTTTACGCGCTTCGCCTACATCACCGTGATCTCGCCTGCCGCCTTTGTCGCCATCGCGTCGGGAACCGCGCTGATCTTCCAGCGCGAGGTCGTCTCGCCATGGTTCGCCGTCAAGCTCGTGCTCGTCGGCACCCTGGTCGCGATGCACGTTTGGATCGGGCTCGTGGTGCTGTCCGTCTTCGAACCGGAGGGCCGCTTCGCGCGCTGGCGCGTGGGCGCGAGCGTCTGCGCCCTCGCGCTGATCATGACCGGCATCGTCTGGGTCGTGCTCGCCAAGCCCGAGCTGCCCCTGGGCGCGCTTCCCGACATCCTCTTCCAGCCGGGCGGCCTGAGGGCGCTCGCGGCCGACCTCATTCCTGGTCTGACACCATGATCCCGACGCCGTGATGCAGGATCAGCTTTCCGCCGTGCCAGCCGGCCAGTCCCGTGAACACCGCCCCGAGCCCCGACAGGGCGAGGCCGAGCGGCAGGACGGCGTCCGGCTCGACCAGGCGCAGGACGAAGTTCATGCCGCAGATCGACAGGAACATCATCGCGGCGATGGCATGCGTCCAGCTCGCCGCCCGCCCGCGGATGCCCGGCACGAGCAGCAGCTCCGCCGTGCCCACCAGCCCCGCCGCCACGCCTGTGGCGAAGGCGAAGCCGATCGACCAGAGCGCGGCGCGCGCCCAGAACGGGTCGGCGCTCCACCAGTAGAAGACGTCGGCGCCCAGCGTCGCGATGGCGAGCGCGATCGGAAAATGAACCGCCATGGCGTGGATCGGATGACCGGCGATGGCGACCGCCGAGCTGACGTCCTGCTCGGCGACCTTGCGGATCACGGGGCTCGAATCCGTCGCGCTCTTCATGGTTGCGTCTCCTTCGCCTCGTTCGGGCGCAGGGCCGCCCTCGTCGCCGCGATCGCATCTGGCGCCTCCGGCTGCGCCGGCAACCTGTCCGCGCTCGATCCGGCCGGGCCGAACGCCGCCTCCACCGCGCTGCTCTGGTGGGTCATGCTGGCCGGGGCGAGCGCGATCTTCCTGTTCGTTTCCGCGCTTCTCGCGCTCGCGCTCCTCAAGCCCGGCATCGGCGCCGACGTGCCGCCGAAGCGCTGGCTGGTCTGGGGCGGTCTCGCCTTTCCCGGCGTCGTCCTGTCCGCCCTCCTCGTCTTCGCCCTCGCGACCGGCGAGCGCCTGCTGCCCCATCCCGGCACGCAGGCCTACACGGTCGAGGCGCTGCCCGAGCAGTGGCTCTGGCGCTTCCGCTATCCCGGCGGCGGGGAGAGCGTGGGCACCCTCCACATGCCGGCCGGCCAGCCGGTCGACGTGCGCGTGATCGGCACCGACGTCATCCATTCGTTCTGGGTGCCGCGGCTCGGCGGCAAGATCGACGCGATTCCCGGCCACGTGAACACGATCCGCCTCACCGCCGACCGGCCGGGCAGCTACGGAGGCGTTTGTTCCGAATTCTGCGGGACTGGACATACCGGCATGATCTTCACCGCCCTCGCCCACGAGGCCGGGTCCTTCGAATCCGCCCTCGCAGCCGCCATCTCCGGGGAGGCGCCGCGATGAGCCAGGTCGACCTGCCGCTCGTGCCGGGCGACGTCGCCGAGCCCGCCGCGGGCGAAGCCGCACTGCCGCCCAAGCTCACCGCCGCGCAGCGCGGCCTCGAGCGCATCTGGGCGACGCCGCCGGGCTGGGGGCGCCTGTCCTCGGTCAACCACACCGTTCTCGGCCGGCGCTTCATCGTCGCGGCCTTCGTGTTCTTCGCGATCGGCGGCGCGCTCGCCATGCTGATCCGCGCCCAGCTCGCCTCGCCGCGCAGCGCCTTCGTCGGGCCCGACGTCTACAACCAGATCTTCACCATGCACGGCACGGTGATGATGTTCCTGTTCGCGATCCCGATGTTCGAGGGGTTGGCGATCTATCTCCTGCCCAAGATGCTGGGCGCGCGCGACTTCGCCTTTCCGCGCCTCACCGCCCTCGGCTTCTGGTGCTATCTCTTCGGCGGCTCGATCCTGATCGCGGCGCTGGTGATGGGGGTCGCGCCCGACAGCGGCTGGTTCATGTACACGCCGCTCTCCTCGAACACGTATTCGCCGGGGATCAACGCCGACGTCTGGCTCCTCGGCGTGACCTTCGTCGAGATCTCGGCGGTGGCCGCCGCGGTGGAGCTCACCGTCTCGATCCTGAAGTTCCGCGCGCCGGGCATGACGCTCGCGACGATGCCGCTCTTCGCCTGGTACATCCTCGTCACCGCCGGCATGATGCTGGTCGGCTTCCCGCCGCTGATCCTCGGCTCGATCCTTCTGGAGCTGGAGCGGGCGGCAGACCTGCCCTTCTTCGACCCCACCCGCGGCGGCGACCCGCTCCTGTGGCAGCACCTCTTCTGGCTCTTCGGCCATCCCGAGGTCTACATCATCTTCCTGCCGGCGGCCGGCATCCTGACCACGATGATCCCGGTCCTCGCCCGCCGCGAGATCCTCGGCTATTCCTGGATCGTCGTCGCGATCACGGCGCTCGGCTTCCTGTCCTTCGGCCTCTGGGTCCACCACATGTTCACGGTGGGCATCCCCCACCTCGCCTTGAGCTTCTTCTCGGCCGCGAGCGTCCTCGTCGCGGTTCCGACGGGCGTCCAGATCTTTCTCTGGCTCGGCACGCTGATGGCGGGACGCCCGCGCATGAGCGTGCCGATGCTTTTCGTGGTCGGCTTCTTCCTGATCTTCGTCTGCGGGGGCCTCACCGGCGTCATGCTCGCCATCGTGCCCTTCGACTGGCAGGCGCACGACACGCACTTCGTGGTCGCCCATCTCCACTATGTTCTCGTCGGCGGCTTCGTGTTCCCCATGCTCGCTGCGGCCTACTACTACCTGCCGCACGTCACCGGGCGCGAGCCGCTCTACGGGGTGGGCAAGCTCGCCTTCTGGCTGATCTTCATCGGCTTCAACGCGACCTTCCTCGTCATGCACCTCACCGGCCTTCTCGGCATGCCGCGGCGCTGGGCCGTCGTGCCGGAAGGCTACGGCTGGGACTGGCCCAACCTCGTCTCCTCGATCGGCGGCTTCGTGATGACGGCGGGCTTCGCGCTCTTTGCCGCCGACGTCCTGTTCCAGATCCGCTTCGGCAAGCGCTCGAAACCCGACCCCTGGGGTGCCGAAACGCTGGAATGGGCGACGGCGATCCCGCCGCGCCCCTACGCCTTCGCGGCGATCCCGGCGGTGTCGAGCCGCACCCCGCTGCGCGACCGGCCGGATCTCGGGGCGGCGCTGGAGCGCGGCGAGGGCTATCTCGCCGAGCCCCGCAACGGCTGGCAGGAAACCCTCGTCGTTTCCATCGCCGACGGGCAGCCCGAACACATCGCGATCCTGCCCCGCCCGACCTTTCTGCCGCTGCTCACGGCGCTTGCCATCGGCGCCTTCGTCCTGTCGCTCCTGTTCAAGCTCTACTGGTTCTCGCCCGTCGCCGTGCTTCTCGTCACCGGCCTTCTTCTCGCCTGGAGCGGGCAGACCGGCCAACGGCAGGACCACGGGCCGCTGAGCGCCGGCATGGGCCTGTCCCTGCCGCTCCACGCCGAGGTCGAGCGACCCGCGACCTGGTGGGGCATGCTGTTCCTGCTCGTCGCCGACGCCACGCTCTTCGCCTCGCTGATGTTCGGAGGGCTCTTTCTGTGGCTTGTCGCGCCGGGCTGGCCGGGACCGGCGCCGCTCGATCTGCCATGGGCGCCGGCGGTCGGCCTTCTCGTCTCGGCCATCGCCGCTGCCCTTCTCGGTCGCGCCGCCCTGATCGCGGTGCCCCGGAGCACGCGCCTCGCGGCGGCCCTCCTCGTCGCCGCCGCCTTCGCCCACGCCCTCGCCGCGGGCTGCGCGATCCTGATCGCCGCGACCGCCGTGCCCACGCCGACGCTTCACGCGCACATGGCGGTGAGCGTCGCGGTTCTCGGCTACGCGGCGCTTCACGGAGCGATCGGGGCGGTGCTCGCCGGCCTCGGCGCCTGGCGCTGCCTCGCCGGCTACGTGTCGGCGAAGCGCTCGGCGGACGTGCGGACCGGCGCGCTGTGGCACGACTACACGGCAGTCGCGACGCTTCTGGCCATGGGCTTCCTTGCCGGGCTGGGCCGGCTCGCGCCGCTGCGGGAGCTCGCGAGCCCATGATCGGCCAGCGCTCCGCCGCCAATCTCCTGCTCCTGACGGCCGGGCTCGTGATCTGGAGCTCAGCCTTCGTCGCGCTCTACGCGGCGCTCTCGGTCGGCTGCGCCTTCGGTTGGGAGGCCGTTCGGATCGGGCCGTTCAGCCTCCAGCGCCTCGTGCTCGTCGGCCTGTGGCTCGTTCATCTCGGGCTGGTGGCCGGCCTCGTCCTCTGGATGTGGAAACGGGCCAGACGGTCACCAGACGGCGACGGGCTCGCCGGCTTCCTCGGCCGGACAAGCCTTTGGGCCGGCCTCGTCGCCCTCGCCGTGACCCTCGTCAACTATGCCCCGATCCTCGGCTTGTCCGCCTGCCTGTGAGCGCGGCCGCCGCGCACGGCACGAGCCGAGGCCGGTCATGGATCTCCCGGCGGTCGGCATGCCTCATCGGGAGGGCTCGCGACGAGCCCTCCCACGCTTCGACGAGCCCTCCCGCGCTTCGACGAGGGATTACTCCACCACCTCGATGACGGTGCGGGTTTCGGGATTGATCACGACGCGCTTGTTGTTGATCACCGCGTAGCCGTATTCGGCATTGTCGGGGATCGGCGTGATGGTGACGGTTTCGGGCAGGGCCTCGCCCACCACGACGTCGCCGTCGATCGTGACGGAGGTCGCCTCCTGGCCGGTGACGTAGGTGCGCACCTCGGCCGGAACGGTGGTGGTCGTCGTGGTCTGCGTGGTGGTGGTCTGGGTGGCCCCGGTCTGGGCCATGGCCGGCACACCGAGAGTCACGAGAACGACGGAAGCCGCGAGAACAGCTTTCTTCATGATGGTTCACTCACCTTGGATGTCCCTTCCATGCGAGTGGGCCGAAAACGTGCATCGTCGAGAAGAGTTGCATAACGCCCCGAACCGAGCAACAAACCACACCCTTTCCTCGACCCACCGCAACTATTTTCAACCCCGAATATCACCATCTCTTGCTTTCCGGCCTGCGACGTGCGCGGAAGTTCTGGGAACCGGCCGCCTTGATCTAGATTAACAGTCAGATCGAAGCGTGCCCTTGCCGTCGAACATCTTGTTGAAACGGCGACCGGTGGGGCGGAGTCGTCTTCGACGCGCGTCCATGTCAACCAAGCGCGCTTGTGCCAGGCGCATCGTTCCGGGCGCGGCACCCCGCGCCCGGAACGATGCGCCGGAACGCATGCCACCCCGTCGGCAGGGAGCGACGCAGATGCGGGGCGAACGGATCACGCAATTCTACAAGATCGGCTTCGCGATCGTCGGCGGGTTGGCCTTCACCTGGTCCTGGGCTTACGCGATCCAGGACCACGGATGGGCGGCGGGCCTGATCCTCGGCTGGATCCCGGCCCTCGTCATCGGGATGTTCGCCGGAGCGCTTTGGCCGCTGAGCCTCGCCGTCATGGTCGCCATCGGCTTGGCTGCCTGAGATCGGCGTGGCCTCGCCTCATGCGAGAGGTCCATGGCCGGGAACAAGTCAGGCATGTGAACGTTTTGGATGCGCCTGCAACATCGACGACGGAATTCCTGGCGCAATGGCCGACGACCGCCCCTTCATTGCCGTTTGCTTCGGTGGCGCGATGATCGTTCTGATGGCGCTCGTCGGCGCATCCGTGATCGCGCCGCCGCTCGACCTGCCCGTCACCTCCTCCTCCGAAAATCCCGGTCGCCCGATCTTCTGACCGTTCGTCCAGCGCCGTGCCGGCCGGCGTTGCGAGCGGACCTCTTCGCCGCCGGCAATTCGTCGGTGCCTGCCCGGCCTCACCATCGAAACGCCGGCCCGGCGACGGCGCCGCTCCGGCGGCAATGCGCGCCGGAGCCCGCCGCCTCGGCGCAGTGGCAAGGGGATCGGCCGAGGCGTTATCGTCCTTCCAAGATGCGCGGCAATCTCGGCCCACCACGGCTTTCCCGTCGCGGAACGCCCCCCCTCGCCGACCATCAAACCGTCGCCGATCCGCATTTCTAGTTTTGTATATAGATTTGGTATATTTTTGTTTGGGAGCGGGCGAGCTGCTGGCTAGGCTCTCGGGCATGGAAGGAAGCGCCGCGCCGCGGTGACGGCCCCCGCCATCCCAAGCCGAAGGACGCCGCATGACCCTGCACCGGATCGACCATCCCGCAGCCCTCGACCGACGGTCCGCCGCAGCCTCCTTTCGGATCAGCATGGATCCGCGGCTTCGCCGCCTCGCCGAGCCGGTCCTCGCGCGCTACGGCCTTCTCGTCGGCTTCCTCGTCGCTTGGCAGGTGTCGAGCCGCACGGGCCTCCTCAACCCGGCCGTCTTCCCGCCCCTCGACACGATCGCCGCCGCGCTCTGGCAGGGCCTCGTCGGCGGCGCGCTCCTCGACGACAACGCCATCAGCCTCCAG
>CANJKV010000035.1 GCA_947474855.1 Aurantimonadaceae bacterium
ACGCCCTCGCCGCCGTGCGCTGGGCGACCTGGCGCGAGAGGACTTTGGCGACATCGCCGCGCAGACAACCCCGTACGAAACCCCGCTTCCGACTGCCAAGCCCCTGGGCCTACGCCCTCTGTCACGCCGCATGAATGGCCAAAGTCGAGCTAATGTTTGAGCAACAGAAGCTTACACGAGTAGACTTCGTGTTCGGAGCAGAGGTCTAAGAGCGTCCAACGGTGAGCACGACCAGCAGCAGAACGAGGCACCATGGCGACGCCCGCTTCCTCCATAGGGACAGCTTTCGACATCCACTCGGACTCTCAGCCTGAAGCACGAGACATCGCCGTCCTGGCGCCCTGGCCGCTCTTCACGGTGACGATCGAGTGCCACGACGGCGAGACTGAGACTGTCTACCTTCACGCGGGCGGACAGGGGGTCTGGGTGGCGCGCATGGTCGCCTCGCTCGGTCAGCGGCCGATGCTGGTGGGGCCGTTCGGGGGCGAGAGCCGGCACGCGATCCGCGATCTCGTGGAGGCGGAGGGCATCGGCGTGCGAGCCATCACCGTGAAGGGGCGCAACGGTGGCTACGTCGATGATCGGCGCAGCGGCTCGCGTCAGCGCGTAGCCACAGGAGCTGCCCCGCGCCTCGATCGCCACGAGATGGACGACCTCTACAACGCGGCCTTCGCGGAAGGCCTGCGCTGCGGAACGCTTGTCATGACTGGCGTTCCGAAGGGCGAAGTGCTTCCCGTCGACTTCTTCAAGCGTCTGGCCCTTGACCTGTCGGCGAACGGGGTGGCGGTCGTCGCCGACATCTCGGGCTCATTGCTGCAAGGGGTGGAGGAGGGGCTTGCTGTCCTTAAAGTCAGCCATGAGGAGCTGATCGATGCGGGATTGTGCGAGAGCGACGGCCGTGATGCAGTAGTGGCAGCCATGGAGAAGCTGACACCGAAGGCTCGCAACGTCGTGGTGTCGCTGGCCGACAAGGGCGTGCTGGCGCTCTTTGACGGCATCATCCACTTCGCCGCTCCGCCCCGCCTTCAGGTCGTCGATCCCAGCGGGGCGGGCGACTCGATGACGGCGGCCCTGGCTGTCGCCAGCGCCACGGGCATGTCGGGCGAGGATGCGCTTCGCCTTGCCACAGCCGCGGGAGCCATGAACGTCACCCGCCACGGCCGCGGATCGGGCAACATGCGGGACATTCTCGAGCTGGCCCGACGGATCGACGTTGAGGTCCCCAGTTAGCCAAGCCGCTCGTCGGGGCGCTGGTCGAGAGGCCGTGATCCTGGCGCGGATGACGCGGCCTGCTGTCGCAACGATCGGGGCGAGACTTGGTCAGGGCATGGCGCTGCCGCGATCGGCTCCCGGCGATTGAACTGCATCCAAACAAGGATGGTGGCCGTTCATAAAGTCCTTCCAGGAACGGAGCGCCGAATGGCAGAGCCCAGTGCCGACGACCTGCCCCTCACCAAGCCTACACCCGACGAGGAGCGGCCGTTCAAGGTTCTGGTGATCGCCGGCTCGCAGCGGCGTCTCAACGGCTGCCCGGGACTCGACTCCAAAGCGCGCGCCCTGATGCACCGGATGGTCGGGCGCCTGCCGATGGGCTGGCAGATCGACCACGAGGACATCGGCAACGAGCATGGCAAGCCGAAGATCCAGAGCTGCAATGCCTGCGTCTCCTCCTCCATGGCGCTCTGCGTCTGGCCCTGCAACTGCTACGGCCCGGGAAGCGACCACCAGCCGGACCTTCTGTGGGACCTGCACCTCTACGAGCGCCTTGCGCGGGCGGATGCCTGGGCTTTCATCGGCCCGATCAACTGGTACGGGCCGAGCTCCAACTTCAAGCTCCTCTTCGACCGCCTCGTCTGCATGAACGGCGGCAATCCGCGGCCGGACCTCATCGAGAAGAAGAGCACCCTCCTCGCCCAGGCGCTGGAGCGCTCGCCGCAGTGGGCGGAGCTGACGAGGAACCACCTGGAGGGACGCACCGCCGCCTTCTTCTGCTACGGCGACCAGGGCGGTGCCGACCTCAACGGCGAGGGGCGGCCGAAGATCTTGCGGCACAAGGCCTGGTTCGATCCGGCCGAGGAGCCCTTCGAGCACGAGCGCAACGCTTACCAAGGCCTTGTCTGGCAGTGCCGCTACTCCGGCATCGAGGTGCCGGACGCGCTCTGGCGCCACGCCGACATCGGGCTCGGCAAGCTCTATGCAGACGATCAGGCGAAGGACCTGCCCAACGAGCCCGCAGCGCTCGCCGCGTTCGATGTTTGGACCGACGCCTTCATTGCCCACGTCGAAGCCAAGGGCCACGTGCCCGGCACAAAGGAGGCAGAGCGAAGCGCCAAGTCAACGACACAGTGATAGAGGGCATGGAGCCTGCGCGTTCCCGCCCTGCACTTCGTGTCGATCAGCGGCAGGAGGCTTGGAGCGCCAAGCGCAAGTACCACAAATCTTCCGGCTTTGGAGTGCGGCTCGCTTGTCCGGGCTTGGACATCAAGCCCTCTGTGTCTAACGACAACTCGGATCGCGGGTGGCGCGTCAACGAGAGAGGCCCCCGAAGGGGCCTCCTGATGTTCGACGGCGGCGCTTGAGCTACTCGGCCGCCACCAGTTCCTTGACGTGCATCATGTGCCCTTCGAGGGTCGGCAGCGTCGCCTTGGCGAAGGCGACGATCGCCTCGTTGTCGCCCGAGCCGGCATAGGTGCGGAACAGCGCAACGGCTTCCATGTGCGACTGCGCCTGCATGTCGACGTAGAGCGTCTGGAAGTCGGCGCCGTCCGCCGCTTCAAGCTGCTGGAGCATGGCCGCGTGCTTGGGCGCGAGCTCGGCCGAGGCAGGGAGCTGCGCGTTGCCCTTCTCGGCCGCCGCCTTCATGTCGGCCTCGGCCTTCTCGTGGTCCTTGATCATGTCGGCGGCGAAGGACTTCACCGCCTCGGCTTCCGCCTTCTCCTGCGCCATCTCGCTGGAGCGGATCTCGAACATGTCCGAGCTCATCGCCATTCTGGCGAAGTCCTCGGTCGAGATCGAGTACACGGCTTGCGCCGCGTCGGCGCTCTTGGCCGGCGTTCCTTGCGCGAGCGCGGGCGTCATCATCAGCGCGCCGGCGGCGAGCGTCGTCATCAGGGTCTTCATGGATCGGTCCTTTGATCTCTCAGGAAGGCGTTCCGGGGCGCTCACTGGGCGCCCTTCGCGAAAGCCTGCTTCAGGTCGGCGGTGGCCATCTCCATGGCTTGCCTCGCCTGCGGCACCACCTTGCCCATGCCGAAGAACTCGTGCGTCACGCCCGTGAAGGTCTTCTGGTTGACGCTCACGCCGGCCGCCTTCAGCTTCTCGGCATATTCTTCGCTCTCCGAGCGCAGGGGGTCGATCTCGGCGGCGATCACGGTCGCGGGCGGCAGGCCCGATAGGTCGGTGCGGTCGACGAGGTCGATGCGCGGATCGGCCGTCTGGTCCTTGGACTCGAAGACATGGCCCACGAACCAGTCGAGGTCGGGAGCACTCAGCGGAGCCGTGTCCGTGAAGGCCTTCTTGGACTCGGTCTGCGTGTCGTCGCTGGCGATGGGATAGACGATGAGCTGGTGAACCGGCTGCGTTGCCTGCCGCCCCTTGGCGGTGAGCGCCACGTAGGCGGCGAGATTGCCGCCGGCGCTCTCGCCGGCCACCGCGACGCGGCTCGCGTCGCCGTTCGAGGCGCCGATGTTCTCCACCACCCACTCATAGGCCGCGTAGGCGTCTTCGTGCTGGGCGGGGAACTTGGCTTCTGGCGCGTGGCGGTAGTCGACGGACACGACGATCGCCTCCGCCCCGAGGGCGAGGCTGCGGGCCGAAGCGTCGTAGGTGTTGATGTCGGCGATCACCCAGCCGCCGCCGTGATAGTAGACCACCACCGGGAACGGTCCTGCGCCGTCCGGCGTGTAGACGCGCGCCGGCAGGGCGCCGTTCGCGGTAGGGATCGCGATGTCCTTCGTCGTCGCCTTGGACTCGGGTGCCGGCGAGATGCGCTCGTCGCGCTGGACGCCCTTGGCGGCGTCCGCGGCGCTGGCCTGCATGCGCGCTTCCGGCACGGTCAGGTCGGAAACGTTCTTGGCCTCGAGCGCCTTCAGCTTGTCGAGTACCGCCTGCATCTCGGCCGCGGGCTTTGGGGCATCCTGCGCGGCGGCTGGCAGAACGGTGGCCGAGGCATAGGCGCACAGAAGCGCTCCCAGCACGAGGCCGCGCCGGCGAAGTGGTTGAGACTGCATGAAAAACTCCCGAGTATCGTTGGAGAGCCGAACCCACGACCCTTCTGGCGGTTCCGTTGTTCGTTCGGCAAAATCGCAATCTTTGCGGCAGAAGGACCACGACCTCAGTGAGAGAGTCGTGGCTCGTCGGCATCCGCAAACCTTGCGGAAGTCACCCATGATCATTCTTCGAGTCTCGGATCACTCGCCGGCCAACCAGTCCGAGCGATGGTCGTTCGTTCGGAAGGAACGCTTCCAGCAAGCAAGCATTGCCGCCAATGCCTCGCACGAACAGATAAGAAGGGCAGCCCGTATGATCGCAATACCTTCGGTCCGCTGCCGAGCCGTCCGGCCTAGCCGGATGGCTTTGTTCCTCCTGTTTTCCATTGCCTTGCCGATTGCGACGCAGGCCCAAGAATCCGCATCGGATGCTGGAAAACTTTCCGAGGTCGCGTCTTTCGAGCATCAGGTGACCGGCGTCACCGTTTCAGAGAATGGCCGGATCTTCGTCAACTTTCCGCGCTGGAGCGAAGACGCGCCAGTGTCCGTGGCCGAAGTCGTCGATGGCGAAGTGCGTCCCTATCCCGACGAGGAGTGGAACAGTTGGCGCAATGCGAGGAAGAACGAGGTCGATCCTGAGACCCACTTCGTTTCGGTCCAAAGCGTCGTCGCAGATGGACGTGGGAGCCTTTGGGTTCTCGATCCGGCGGCACCAGCCACCACCTTCCTCGTGCCGAACGGACCGAAGCTCGTGAAGATCGACCTGGCCACCAACAAGGTCAGCGAGACATTCCCGGTCGGGACCGATGCTGCCCCGCAAGGCACCTATCTCAACGACGTCCGCCTGAGTCCCGACGGGCGTCACGCCTATATCACAGACTCGGGCCCGGATGGTGCGCTCATCGTGATCGATCTGGAGACCAAGAAGGCACGCCGCCTCTTGTCAGGTCACCCTTACGTCAAGGCTGATCCCGCAGTCGTCGTCAAGCATCATGGCGTTCCGATCCGCCGACCGGATGGACGCGGGGTCGAGTTCTCCGCAGATGGCATCGCCCTGTCGCCGGATGGTGAGACGCTCTACTGGCAGGCCCTGACGGGGCGAACTCTCTACAGCGTTTCGACAAGCGTGCTGGAAGAACCAGGCGCGAACGATGAAACCGTGGCCGCCGCCGTCAGGAACGCCGGCGACAACGGCGTATCAGACGGCCTCTGGATGGACGGTGACGGACGCATGTATATCTCCGCCCTGGAAGAGGATGCGATCAAGCTGCGCGACACGGCCGGCAACATCTCGACGATCATCCGGGACGAGAAGCTGCGTTGGCCCGATACGTTCTCGGAAGGGGCGGACGGACGGATGTACATCACGACCTCTCGCATCATGGACATGAACTGGTACAAGCCGGACAGTCCGATCGCCCTTTCCACGACGCTCTGGTCATTCGATCCTGATAGGAGCAGCCCGGCAGGCACGAGTGCCCCGGAAGCTTCTGCGCCGGATCCGACTACCCGGTGAATCGGCGCAAGCTCGAAGACCGGAATCGTTCCCGCCGCCACAAGTACATGGCCAGCATCGTTGGAGACGATCCGTGACGCCCTTGCGCTATTCCCCCGATATCGAGACGGTCGATCCCGACGAAGCAAAGACGATCGACGGCATCATCCAGGGCATGATCAAGCAGAGCCGGACGGTGCGGCAACGCGAGCACCACGCCGTGCGCGCCAGCCACGCCAAGAGCAGCGCCTGCACGGTTGGCACGATGACGGTTGCCCCGGACCTGCCGCCGAAGTTGGCGCAGGGCCTGTTCGCCCGCTCCGACACCTTAGACGTTGCCGTTCGCTTCGCGCAGGGGCCGGGCGAGACGCTCGGCGACCGCGTCTCCACCCATCGGGGCATGTCGTTCAAGATATTCGGCGTAACGGGCGAGAAGCTGCCGGGCCATGCCGACGACACGCAGGACTTCGTTCTGGCGACCGGCACCACCTTTCCTTCGGGCACCGCCAAAGGCTTCCTGCGCGACGGCACCGTCATCAGCGCGTCCGCCGGACTCGCCGAGGGCGTGAAGAGCGCCGTCGCCTCTGCGGCGCGCAACATCAACAGAGCGCTGCATGCGGTGGGGACCGACAGCCCGATGGCGGACTTCTTCGGCCATCCCTTCGGCCACCCACTCGCCGAGCCTTACTTCAGCCAGGCGCCCATGCGCTTCGGCGACTTCGTCGCCAAGCTCGGTGCCTTTCCCGTCGCCGAGGAGCAGCATCGCCTGCGGAACTGGACGCTCGACCCGCACGCGGACGAGAACGGCTTCCGCCACGCCGCGCTGACCTATTTCGAGCACGCTGAGGCCGTGTTCGAGCTGCGGGCCCAGCTCTGGACGAGCCGGGAAACGCAGCCGATCGAGGACGCCTCGGTGGACTGGTCGACGAAGGAGAGCCCCTACGTCACGATCGCGACGATCCGCATCCCCGCGCAGGTCGCCTACAGCCCAGCGCGCCAGCGCTACTTCGACGACGTGATGTCGTTCCGCCCCGCCCACAGCCTCGCCGCGCACCGGCCGCTCGGCTCCGTCATGCGCGCCCGCCTCAAGGTCTACGAAGCCCTCTCAGCCTTTCGGCACCGCGAGAATGGCATTTCCGCGCAGGAGCCGCGAAGCGTCGAACAGATCCCGACCTGATCTTGGATCAGTTCCACGGCAGGTCCACCACCTTGGCTCAGCGAGTTCGTGCCCGTTGATTGCGTCGCTCGCTGATCGCCGTGGCGACCCTTCGCCCGCCTAAGCTCTTCAGCTTCGCTTTCCGGAACAGGGCCAAGCGGTACGCGGTTCGCCGATGAAACCGGAGATCCACATGAGCAATCCAGAATCGCGCCCCTTCGCCGTCATCACCGGCGGCTCCAACGGCATCGGCTTCGAGCTTGCCAGGCAGTTCGTCGGCAACGGCTACGACGTGCTTCTCGCAGCACAGGAGGAGCAGCATCTGCGCGACGCAGCGGCCCGGCTGGCAGGCGAAGTGCAAGGGCGCGACGCGGTGGTACTCACCCATGCGGCCGACCTGTCGAAGGAGGACGGGGTCGACAGCCTCTACCAGGCGCTTCGCTTGAGTGGGCGAGCAGTGGATGTTCTCTGCGTCAATGCAGGCGTCGGGCTCGGCGGCGCCTTTGCCGAGACCGAACTTCAGCGCGAGCTCGCCATGATCGACCTCAACGTCCGCGGCGCCGTCCAGCTCACCAAGCTCGTCCTGAGGGACATGGTGGCACGTGACAGCGGCAAGCTCCTCTTCACCTCCTCCATCGCCGCCACGATGCCGGATCCCTTCGAGGCCGTGTACGGCGCGACCAAGGTGTTTTTGCGCTGGTTCGGCGAGGCCCTGCGCGAGGAGCTGAAGGACACCGGAATCGGCGTCACGGTGCTGATGCCGGGGGTGACCGACACCAACTTCTTCAACCGCGCCGACATGCTCGACACCAAGGCGGGCGCGATGGAGAACAAGGACGATCCGGCCACGGTCGCCAAGGCCGCCTTCGACGCGCTCGGCTCCGACAAGGACAAGGTGCTGCCCAAGGCCAAGAACAAGATCATGGGTGCGGTCGCCGACCTTCTGCCCGACGCGCTTGCCGCAAAGGCTCATCGTGGCCTGTCCGAGCCCGGCTCGCGATCCCGGTGACGAGCCGAGCACCCGGCAGGCATCCTGTCACGCCGACGGTCGACATGGTGCCCACTTTCCCCGACCGTGACGGACGCCGGTTCGGGTGGCTCTCGATCGCAAAGGATTCGTGTTCGTTCATGGATGGGAAGTCGGAACTGCGAACCATACCCGACCCTCCTTGACCGCGAAGCCCTGAGGAAGTTGCCCGGTGCGGTCACGCACTCGCGGGATCGGATCGCGTCCGGAACGATCCTGGTGCGGGCGATGACGACGGCCAGATGCTTGAAGGCACAAGGACATAGGGTGCACCAGCCCCGCCCGACAACGGCGTCCTCACGCTGAGAGGCGGCGCCGTTGGCGCGCCGGCGCGCCTTCGATCATGGCATGCGCCATGGCGGGAAGCTTATCTATCGCACTGCCGCGATCTCACTTCCGACTTCGTCGAGAAGCCCTTCAGCCGCCATGCAGACGGGCCTCGCGGCGCTCCCCTCCGACGCCAACGGCGTGCCCTTCGACGCGTCCCACGTCTACGCCTCCGGGAATCTCGCCGCCGACATGTACGCCAACGTCACGGCGGAGAGTTCCGGCCGCGTGCTGGCCGTGCGGCTCTACAACATGACCGACGATCCCGGCATGAAGGACATGCTGTCCTTCCTGATCGCCCGCGACACCATGCACCAGCAGCAGTGGCTGGCGGCGATCGAGGACATGGGCGGCAAGGAGGCGAACCTGCCGATCCCGAACTCCTTCCCGCAGGAGCAGGAAGCGCGGGAGTTCTCCTACGCCTATTTCGGCCACATGACGGACGGGACGATCCCGCAGGGACGCTGGAGCGAGGGCCCGGCGATGGACGGGCGCGGCACCTTCTCGGCGCAGGCCTCCAAGCCCATGGGCGGCAAGCCGAGCCTCGCGCCGGCCCGGCCGGACGGCGGCGGTCAGGTGCAGCAGACCTCGAAATCGGGTGCCGGCGGCATCCTCGGCCAGATGGAGGGCGCCATCGAGCGCAACATCTGAGCCGAGGGGGACGTCGGCGTCTTGGCTGTCGCCGACGTCCCTCCTCCGGCTTCATGGATGCTCATTCCAGCGTTCGGCACTTCTGCCCGAAGGGGCCAATACCGCCCACGACGGAACCGCTGACGTGCTCAGCACCGGCGTCCTGCATCATTCGCCATCCACCGACTAACCCACCAGCCGCTTCATGGACACCATGCGTTGGAAAGCGGCAACCACGCTGACCGGCTTGCCGTCGACGATGGCCTGAAAGCGTCGGCAGGCGGCTCGAATTTTCCCTCGAGGCTTCCCGCTGCCCGGAGACAGATGTGCTGCGCCTCGCTAGCCGCCATGGCTTGAGCGTGCACGCCGCCGCCGCCGTCATCGCCCGCAGGGCGATGCGTCTTGCCGAGAGGCTTCCCGCCGAGCTGGTCGTCATGACCCGCGACGGCGTCCACGTCGCGCTTCCCCGACCCGAGCGGATCGGCCGAGGCCACGTGTGGGCGCAGTGGAGGAAGGTCGCGATCGGCAGGAGGGCCGTCCTGACAGGACGCACCGGGCCGGGGGTTCGTCCCGTCCGACCCGTCGTGAACGCGGGGGGCGCGAGTCCTTCGTCCGCACGGCGAGGCGGGGCCTGACGCCCCGTCCGGTGGGGGGCGCTGCGATGCGCCCCGGGCGGAACCCGGCCATGGCCTGGAGCCTCGGCCGGACCGTCGCTCGGAGACCCCAGCGGTGCCGGGGCGCGAGGGAGCGCCCAGATCCTTGAGCAACCCCGTTTGCGCGATAGTCTGATATCCTTCGTTCGCGGAGCATCGTTCCCGGCTGCATTCTCTTGCCACCCGAGGGTAGGTTGATGACCAACACCAAGCGGATCAAGGATCTCGTCGCCAAGTTGGAGGTGGTCGCGGCAACCCTCCGCGAGATTTCCGAGGAAGAACAGGCGGCGTTCGACGAATTGTCCGGGAGCGCCCGGGAGGGCACCAAGGGCGAGAGGCTCCAATCGAAGATCGACAGCCTTGAGGGGGCGGAGGCCTCCTGCCGGGAGGCGATCGACGCTCTGGGGGAGCTCGTCGATTGACGTCCACCTCGATGAGCCACGCACTCAAGGTCATCCGCGAGGAACTCGAGAACGCGGCAGGGTTCCGGCGCGGAAAGGTGCTTGAGCATCCAAACGACATCCATGACGTCGATATCGCGGAGCGCCTCGGGCACCTTGACGAGCAGGTCGACCATCTCACCGGGACGCAGGTTCCTGCCGACTACATCGCGGTCGTCGACGCGCTGTCGCGGAACCAGGCAATGAACTTCTCCCGATGGGTTTCGATCGTTACCCGGTGACGATCGACGACTGCCCCGGCGACCTTCTGGCGATGCTTCGCGAGGAAGTCGGCCCTGTCGGGGAGCCAAGTGACGGCGCCGCCTCTCGGCGATGATGGAACTCTGGGCCCCACCCGGGCTGTCGGCGCCGAGTTGCTCCGCTTCGGCGGTCCCGTCGACCCCGATCCCCGCAGCGTGCGCATGCCCCTGGGGAGGCATGTCGAGCCGCTGCACGATGCATTGCTCGGCCTGAGCCGCCGCACGAGAAGCCGCGCGGCCGCAGCGAGGGTCAATCGACGCGAGCAGACCCTTGTTGTTACTCAGATGCAAAGGGATGCGAACCACTCGCCTTCCGGCTCGACGGGAGGCGACGTGCGGCACCGGTCGGGATCGCCCCTCCGCCGGCGGATATTCTCGTGCGGAAGCGCGACCAAATGGCCCCTCCCCCCGCTCCCACTCGGCAAGATTCACATTCTTCCATGCGATCGGCGACATGCGTCGGTCTCCGGGGATCGACAATGGCGGAACAGGGGCCAGCTACCATGAGCGGGGGTCGCATCGAGCGCCCCGGGAAGCCGGACGTGGGAGCGCCCGGTCGTTCGACAGGGAGAGTTGCGTTGTCCATCCGCGATCATGACGAAGCCGTGCGGGAGCGTGCCTATTACCTGTGGGAGAAGGCGGGGTGCCCTTGCGGACGCGAGCACGAGTTTTGGGCACGGGCCTCGCTCGAGATAGAGGGAGAGGAGGCGGATGCCCGATCGGAGCGCGAGCGGATCGTGGCCCGCTGACGGGGACTTGGATCGTGCCCGGCAGGACTGTTGGGGTCGATGGTCGGGGTCCGTACGGCACTCACCGGAAGCGGGAACATGTCCCGCACGGGGCGATAGAACCATGTGCGCTGCACCGGGCCGATCGAGTGGAACGCCCCGCATGGGCATCCATGAATGCCGATGGTGCCGGGCCGCGTCACCCCCTTCGTGGCGTACCGGTGCCGTCAGGCGGCATCGATCCTCTGCCACGCCACGGCCCGGTCGCGTCCCGAGGTCTTGGCGGCATAGAGCGCCCTGTCCGCTCGCTCGATCAGGTCGATCGCGACGGCAGGTCCGGCGGTTGTGTCACCCAGGGTCGCCGCCCCGACGCTGACCGTCACCACCTCGCACTCGCTGCCCTCGTGAGGGACCGCCAACGCCCTGACGGCCTCGACGATCGCCCTGGCACGATCCGCCGCACCCGTCTCTCCCGTTCCCGCGAGGATGACGGCAAGCTCTTCCCCCCCATAGCGTGCAGCCGTGTCGCCCGGCCGCCTGATGGCGCCCCGGATCGCCGAGGAGACCGCGCGAAGGCATTCGTCGCCCTTGAGGTGGCCGTACCGGTCGTTGAAGGCCTTGAAGCGGTCCACGTCGACGAGGAGGAGCGAGAGCTCGCCCCGCTCGCGGCGACAGCGCGCGATCTCGCGCTCAAGGGCCGTGTCGAAGCCGCGGCGATTGAGGAGACCGGTCAGCCCGTCCGTCGCCGCGAGTTCCGCCAATGCCTGGTTCGCGCGTTCGAGTTCGCTTTCCATCGTCCGCCGACGCGTCACGTCGCGCACCGACATCACCATGCCCGCGGCGCCCTCGAGGGGCCGTCCGCTCACCTCGACCCATACGTAGTGGCCATCGCGATGGGCCATGCGGTAACGCACGTCGCTCACGGCGCTTCCCGAACGGAGCGACGACATCATCGCGTCCACGGTCGCCCTGTCCTCGGGGTGGGCGACGTCCCTTGGGTGTTGCCCGAGCAGCTCCTCCGGCTCGCGACCGAGGATGTCGCGCGAGGCCGGCGAGACAAAGGTGCGCGCACCCGTCGCGTCGATGGAGGTGACCAGGTCGGCCGTGTTCTCGGCCAGGAGCCGGAAGCGGCTCTCGCTGGCGGCGACCGCCTCGTCGGCACGGCGCGCCGCCTCGAGACGGGTCGCCGTGGCGTTCAGCGTCCGGGCGAGCGCGCGCAGTTCCGGCGGCTGCCAAGCCTCCATGTCGATCCGGGCGTCGTGCTCGCGCGCGTCGAGGCGCCGCGCGAACTCGGTCAACCGCTCGAGCGGTCGGATCTGCATGAGCCATCCCGCCCACCAAGCCGCCGCCAGCGCGGCGGCCAGGACAAGCCCGCCGATCAAGCTCGTCGTCCATGCCGTGCGCGTGAGCGGATCGAGGATCGCGGACCGGGGCTCGCCGATCGCGATCATCATCCCGGCGCCCCCCGGTACGGGTGCGAAGGCATAGACCCGCTCGATCCCGTCCGGCCCGGCGGTCTCGACCACGCCGCCATCGGGATGTGCACGCAACGCCTCCACGAGTCCGCTCGCGACGAGGGGCGTGCCGAATGGAACGTCGATCGGCGGATGGTGCGTCAGCATACGCCCCGATGATGGCTGGATCATCGTCACCGCCAAGGTGCCGTTGTCGGAGGCGCCCTCGGCGGTCACAGACAACCTCTCCAGGTCGAGCGAAACGAATGCGACGCCGCCCCTCTCCCTCGGGAGCGCGCCCACGACCGCGACGGTGGGCTTGCCCGTCACCTTGCCGATCATGAAGTTGCCGACGATCGTCTCCGGCGCTCCGGGCGCCAGCGCCCGCTCCGCGAGCGAGGGATCGGAGAATGCCTGCCGCTCCGCGATCCTGGTGTGGCAGGTGATGGTGCCTTCCCGGTCCATGACGCCCATCGTCAGGAACTGCGGATTGCCGGCCAGGAGCGACCTTACGGCGGCGCGGCAGGCGTCCCCGCCGCCCACGGTCACGGCTGGATCGGCACGGGCGGCGTCAAGCATCGAGCGCGCGTTGTCGAATAGACCTGCGGGGCCATCGGCAGCGACGTCCGCGGTACGCGCGAGACTGGCCCGCGCCAGGTCCAATGTCGCTGCGTAGCCGCTCGCGAGCCCGTAGACGATGAGGCCCCCGAGCGGGAGCGTCGCCACCGCGATGAGGCCCATCAGGCGCGCCCGTACGCCGAATGCTCCGAACGCCGACGCGTTGACCAAGTTCAGGCTCTCCCATCTCCCCTGCCATCCTGGACCTCGATGGTTGAGATCCGATTACAAGACGCGGGCGCTGCCCACGTCCTCCCCGGTGCCACGGCGGCGGCACCGCGGCAGGAGCCGTCGGCGATGGCGGTCGCTCCCGCTCGGAGATGACTCCGATGCCTCCCGTTGCTAGGAAGGGGCCGGGCGGAGAACAGCCCGCCGCATGGAACTTGGTACGAGACGGCCGAGATGAACGACCTGACGCCCTTCCTGGATGATGGAGGCGAGATGGGCGCGCGGGTCCGCGCGCACGACTGGTCGACATCGCCGTTGGGTCCTCCGGAGACCTGGCCACGCTCGCTCTTGTCGGTCGTTTCCCTGATGCACTCCTCCAGGTTCCCGATGTTCCTCGCCTGGGGACCGGAGCTCTGCTTCCTCTACAACGACGCCTACGCGGAAATTCTCGGCAACAAGCACCCGGGGGCGCTCGGACGCCCCTTCAAGGAGATCTGGAGCGAGATCTGGACCGACATCCTCCCCTTCATCGAGACGGCCCTGAGCGGCCGGGCGACCTGGGTGGAGAACCTGCGGTTCGTCATGAACCGCTTCGGCGGGAGCGAGGAGGCTTACTTCACCTTCTCCTATTCGCCCGCCTTCGACGATGACGGCGGCATAGTCGGCATGTTCTGCGCCTGCACCGAGACGACAACGCATGTCCTCGCGAAGCGGCGCCGCGAGGCGCTCTTCCGGCTCGACGAGCGCCTGCGCGAGGTTTCCGGCACCGTGGACCTTTCCCATGCCGCCTCCAAGTTGCTCGGCGAGGCGCTGGGAGCCTCACGCGTTGGGTACGGCGTGATCGAGCCGGAAGCCGGGATCATCACCGTGGAGCGCAACTGGAGTGCCAACGGCCGGGAGAGCGTTTCTGGCACCTACCGCTTTGACGAGTATGGATCGTACATCGAGAACCTGCGTCGCGGCGAGCCGGTCGCGGTCGAGGACGTGGAGACAGACCCTCGAACGGCAACAAACATCGAAGCAATGCGAGCCATCGGAGTGCGAGCCTTCCTCGACGTTCCAGTGGTCGAGAACGGGCGCACGGTCGCCCAGTTCTTCGTGCATTCGGCAACGCCTCGCACGTGGGCGGACGAGGAGATAGCCTTCGTCCGCGAGTTCGCCGAGCGCACGCGGGCAGCTCTTGAGCGCAGCCGGAACGCTGCGGCCTTGCGTGAGAGCGAAGCCCGCCTGCGGCTGCTGGATGCCATCAGCCGGGGAACGGCCCCCCTCCTCGACGCCGAGGAGATCCTGGCGGTGACCACGCGCCTCGTCGGCGAGCACATGGCGGCTTCGAACTGCGCCTATGCGGACATGGACGCGGACGCGGACGCGGACGGCTTCACCATCCGCGGGGACTGGGCCGCGCCCGGTTCCTCCAGCATCGTCGGCCATTACAGCCTGGCCGCTTTCGGCAGGATGACGGTGAGGAACCTCAAGGCCGGCGAGCCGCTCGTCATCAACGACAACCTGAGCGAGCTGGACCCAGGGGAGGCAGCGGCCTTCCAGTCGATCGGCATCGGCTCGACGATCTGCATGCCCCTGGTGAAGGGCGGCCGACTCACGGCGTTGATGGCCGTCCACCACAAGGGACCACATGCTTGGACGGGTGACGAGCTCAACCTCGTGCGCGAGGTGACGGAGCGGTCGTGGGCACATGTCGAGCGAGCCGGGGCCGCGGCCGAGCTGAAGCGGTCAGCCCAACAACTGACCGTACTCAACGCGGACCTCGAGGAGCGGGTCCGGGAGCGCACGGCCGAACTGATGGCGACGGAGGAGACCTTGCGCCAGAGCCAGAAGATGGAGGCGGTCGGCCAGCTCACGGGCGGACTGGCCCACGACTTCAACAACCTGCTCGCCGGGATCCAGGGCAGCCTGGAGATGATGCGCGCGCAGCTCGCCGACGGCAGGACCGACCGGATCGAGCGCTACCTGGGGGGAGCGCTCGACGCATCCAAGCGTGCGGCCGCCCTCACCCACCGCCTCCTCGCCTTCTCCCGGCGCCAGACGCTCGATCCCAAGCCCAGCGACGCCAACCGCCTCGTCGGGGAGATGGAGGACCTCGTCCGGCGGACCGTCGGTCCCGCGATCGAGGTCGACGTGATCACGGCTCCCGCACTCTGGCCCGTGCTCGTCGATCCCAACCAACTCGAGAACGCGTTGCTGAACCTCTGCATCAACTCGCGCGACGCCATGCCCGACGGAGGCAGGCTGACCGTCGAGACGGCGAACCGCCCGCTGGAGGGACGCGCGGCCCGCGAGCGGGACCTGCCGCCCGGCGAGTACGTCGTCCTGTCCGTGTCCGACAACGGCTGCGGCATGATGCCGGAAGTGATCGAGCGGGCATTCGACCCCTTTTTCACCACCAAGCCGACCGGCCTCGGCACGGGGCTGGGGCTTTCCATGATCTACGGCTTCGCCAGGCAGTCCGGGGGACAGGCCCGCATCCACTCGACGCCCGGGTTCGGCACCACCGTCTCCATCTACCTGCCCCGGCACGGCGAGGCGGAAGCGGCTCCTTCGACCGCTCCCACCGCGTTGCGGGCGTCCGAGGATGCTCGGGGAAGAACGGTGCTCGTCGTCGACGACGAGGCGCTGGTGCGCATGCTGATCGTCGATGCGGTGGAGGAACTCGGGATGACGGTGATCGAGGCCGCCGACGGATCGCAGGCGTTGAGAGTTCTGCATTCGGGAGCGGCGGTCGATCTTCTCGTCACGGACGTCGGCCTGCCGAACGGCATGAACGGCCGCCAAGTGGCCGACGCGGCGCGCGAAACGCGTCCCGTCCTGCCCGTCCTGTTCGTCACGGGATACGCCGAGAGCGCCGTTCTCGGCAGCGGGGGCTTGGGCCACGGCATGGAAGTCATCGCCAAGCCGTTCGACGTCGGATCGCTCGCCGAACGCATCGGCAAGCTGGCGAGCCGTTCGGGCGGGATCGCCGGAGGCCCCGCGGCCGACACGCGCAGGGAATGAATGCGGCCTTGCGCCCGTCGTCGCCGGTGCAGGAGGCACGGAGCGCGGAGGACGCCCCTGGCGCGCCAAGACCGCCTGCCCGCGCCCTGCGGAGGCAGCCGCCTCAATTCCTGCGGTACGTCCTCACGGTCGAGCGGACCGCGGCGCCGTCACCGCCGCCGGTCACGACGAAGCCGCCCTTCCACTCGCGATCCAAGCCTCCGGAGTTCCGGATCCAACAGTCGGATTGGCGCTGTAACCTCCATCAAGGGTGAGTACCGTGCGATACGATCCGTTGCTGTAGACGGATATCTTCCCGTTGCTCCGTGGCACCCCTTCGGCGTCGAAGACGTAGCCTTGGCGGAGCGGGGACGCCGAGTTGGAGAAGTTGAAGCCCGTCACCTTCAGGAAGCCGTATGTCGGGTTGCCGAAGGCGTTCCATTCGGCCATGGCGCCGAACTCGAACCCGGTCGCCGTGTTGGTGTGCACCACGAGGATGGCGGACGCCGCGACACATGAGGTGCCGGTGGACCCGCCGCACTCCGTCCACGTCGTGTTGCCGAACGCACCCTCGGATGCCAAGGCCATCCGTCATCAGTCGCTCGGATACCGGGCACGGGCTTGCCGAAACCGGTGGATGTCGCGTTCACGCGTTCGAAACCGCGATCGGCAAGAACGTTGGTCCTTCCAATGGAGTCCCGCCTTGCCTGTCGCGGCCATCGTCTACCTTCTCGCGGTGAACGTTCTCGCCTTCGCGGCCTTTGCCTTCGACAAGGCGAGGGCGATCGGGGGACGACAGCGCGTCTCCGAACGCAACCTTCTGATGGTGGCCCTTGCCGGGGGGAGCCTCGGGGCGGTCGCCGCCCAGCGGATCGTCCGGCACAAGACCCGGAAGGAACCGTTCCGCAGCTATCTGAACGTCATCGCGGGCTTGCACTTGTCGGCGTTCATGATCGTCGCCGTGGTCGGTCTCGAGCGCACGGGGCATTGGATCGACTTTCTCGTGGCGGCCGGCGCGACTTCATGACCCTTTTGAGGGTCGTGCGCCGCGCGTTCGCGACACCGACGAGCTTGGGCCGACGCCGAGCAGGCGTCTCTGTCTCGACGCGGATCGAAAGCGAGGCGTCCGGCTCCAGCGAAGCCGTGAGCGCTTCGCGGATCCTGAAGACCGCCTGCTGACGATCGGCATGATCGATGCCGCCGGGCAGCCCTGTGATAGCTGCCGCGAACGCGAGAAGGCTGAAGACGGCTACATGGCACCGCGAGTAGCTTCCCTTCAAGCCGCGGGCGCAGGTCCCGGCCTGGGAACAGCGATGAGTGACGAGCGATGACGTTCGGATCCCTTCAGTTCGTTGTGACGAGAAGGGAGGGATGGCCCGTTTGAAAATGAACGATATGCTCGGGTTCGGACACGAACCAAGCGAAGGTGTTCCAGGCAAGCTCCCTCATCGCTTTTGAAGCGGCTCTGGATCCTCGGTCTGCATAGACAGTGACAAAAGCAGCATCCTCGTCCCTGTATCCGCGAGGGCTTGATCGAAGGAGATCGATCAGTTGGCCACGGCGGAGCTCGTCGACGGGTCCGTCCGTCGACACGACTTCCACGAAGACCATCAGCAGCTCGCCCTTGCGGCCGGGAGGGTCGAGATCAACCAGGATCACGTCCGGCAGCACCTTCGCGGCATCGATGTCGATCTTCAGGATCCTTGCGAGAGTGTTGTCGGAGAACAATTTGTTTTTGCTGTCGCTGATCCACACGACGCGTGGTGTGACGAGAAAGCGGGCGGCGAAATCCTCGACGACACGCTTTGTCATCCAGTGACTCTCGCCCGCCGGGAGGATCGTCGTGCCGCCGCCCGGGTGGACCACCTCGATGGACGCGGCGTCCCGGTCCTGTAGGAGGGATGCCCTAGCCAGAGCGGCAGGCGACAGATACCGCACGCGCCACTCGCGGGCCGTCTTCTCGAACTCGTCTACAGCCAGTGACGGGGACAGAAGCGCGGCGAAATCCCGCGACAGTGCGTAGCGACCCAGGCTGGAGGTCGGCGGCACACCGGGAAGCACCACCATCGCGTTGAGCGGTATCAAACCACGCCTGACCCCTTCGTCTCGGGAACCCTCCCGGCTGTTGTCCGCATACCAGCCTCCCTCACGGGAGGGCGGCACCTTCTCGTAGTAGCGCGACCGACTTGCCGGGTCCGCGTCGTTGGCGATGTCGTCGCGCATGCGGTAGACGAGGCGCGGTGCCAGCCACCTGCCGGCGCCCTCCACGGCGCCGACGTAGAGCGCCGCGAAAATCGTGCGACAGGTGTTCAGTCGAAGGATGTACTCGCGCGCGGGGACGCCCTCGGGGAAGATGGCCCTCAACCTCCGCCACCCATTCAGGAGGAGAGCGCCTTGCCCTCGGGTCGTTGCGTCGACGCCGCGGCAGAGCGCGGGCAAGTTGCTCTTCGTGTCAGCATGGCCGCGCCGCCGTCAGGCTCCCGGTTCAGTGCCCCCGGAGCCGCCCGTCACCCGGATGCGGCCTCGTTCGCCTTCGCATGCGTTGTGCCGTGAGACTCCGTTCAGCCGCTCATTCGCTCGATTCCGACGGTATCATGGTGATCAAGGGCGATGCCTCGCGGCGCTGCCGCGGGTGCCCGCGCCGCGCCAGTGGTGGCGGAACGGGACGAGGCGAAATGCGCCACGCGCTCCCGGAGCGCCCTGGCGTCGCCATCAGTCAGGCCAGGGGTGGAGGAGACATCGACCTGTGCCGCCTCGTGGGCGGAGAGGGCGCCGAGGCGGGCGGCCGCGTCGAGCTTGAAGAAGGCGGCGCGCTCGTTGAGGCTGGAGGCCTCGCCCGACAGCGCCTCGGCGGTTGCCGTCATCTCGTTGGCCGCGCCCGCGTTCGCCTGCGTCACCTGGTCGAGCTGGACGACGGCCTGGTTGATCTGCTCGATGCCGATCGACTGCTCCCGGCAGGCCGCCGAGATCTCCGAGATCAGCTCGGCGGTCCGGCGGATGTCGGGAAGCAGGCTGTCGAACTGGCGTCCGGCCTCCTCCGAGACCTGGAGCGTCGTGGCCGACAGCTCGCCGATCTCGGTCGCCGCCTGCTGGCTTCGCTCGGCAAGCTTCCTGACCTCCGAGGCGACCACCGCAAAGCCCTTGCCGTGGGCGCCGGCGCGCGCCGCCTCGATGGCCGCGTTCAGCGCGAGCAAGTCGGTCTGGCGAGCGATCTCCTGGACCACGCGCACCCGCTCGGCGATCGTGCGCATGGCCTCGAGCGATCCCGCGATCGCCGCCTGGCTCTTCTCGGCGCTGGTTGCGGACTGGGCGGCGATCTTCTCGGCCTGGGCAGCGTTCTCGGCGTTCTGACGAACGTTCGCGGTCATCTCCTCGACGGCGGCCGAGGTTTCCTCCGAAGCTGCCGCCTGCTCGGTGGAGCCGGACGAGAGCTGCTCGGCCGTCGCCGCCGACTGGCGCGAGCCGCTCGCCACCTGCGCCGCCGAGCCGAGGACGTCGCCAACGATCTCCGACAGCTTGCCGCTCATCGTGTTCATCGAGCGCAGGAGGTCGCCGATCTCGTCGGAGCCCTTCGCCTCCACGCGCTGGGACACGTCGCCGGCTCCGATCGCATCGGCCAGATTCACCGCGCGGTTCAGTCCTCGCCCGATCATCAGGGACAGCCAAGTCGCCGCTCCCGCGCCGATCGCGAGCGCGGCGAGGATGACTGCCAAGAGCAGCGAACTGGTGCGCTCGTACTCCGCGGCGGCCGCCGCGACATAGTCCCTCGCGGTGGCATCGTTGGCCTTGTCGATCTCGGTCAGGCTCTGCGCCAGCGCGAAGGCTGCGGGCTTGAGTTCCTTGTTGAGGTAGGAGTCGGCCGCCCTCGCCGCCTCCACGGCATCGGGGTCTCCGGACAACAGGTCGGCCGACCCGGCGAGCTCCATCGCCTTGTCGGTGACGACCCGGAACGCGTTCGCCAGGGTCCGGATCTCGGCAGCGCCCATGGGAGCGCTTCCGGACGCGGTTTGCGAGACGAGCTCCAGGTCATGCCCGATAGCACCCCAGGCGGCGGCATACTGTTCCCCGAGCGCGGGGCGCAACGCCGGGTCCGCCGCATACGTCATCCAGACGATGCGGCGGATCTCCTCGACCCTCGTCCGGATATCCGCGACGCCCTTCAACTGCTGGAATGGTTCAGCGGCAAACTCCACCAAGCGATCGTTGATGGCTGCGGCGCTCCTGTAACCGAACGCCCCACTGGCGGCGGAGAGCGCGAGCACCGCGGCGAAAGAGGCCGCGATCTTGACCTTGAGGGTTAGGCGCATCGAACTTGGATCCGTGATGATCGGCGCCTGCCTGCATGCCGCGGCGCCCACTCTAAACCCCTCCGCAGTTATCCCAGGCACCTTTAGAGAAACTGGTAGGACTGGATCGGCAGCCGGAATCGACGGCAACACCATCCTCCCCTTCCGGGCATTCCGGTCCCATGCCGCCCGTCATCCGCGGGGTGCGAGCACGAGACCGTCTCCCGCCCGCCCGTGGCCGGATCCTCCTCGGCCGGGAAGATCGCCTGTTGGAGCGAAGGACGACTTTCCCGGGGCCCAGGCATGGATGAGCCTCGGCGACGCTGGAGCGCCGCCCACGATTGGAAACGATCTTGCCGGATCGTCTCCGCGCCCGGTCCATCCAGCGTCGCGGCGGCACTTCGATGCTCTTCCAGCGGATGTATGCCGCGACCGCGAACCTTGTCTCCGATCGCGATGTCCCAGCGGCCACTCCACCATGTGCATCGCCGGGGAAAGGCTGGAGGCACCGCCGCTAACGGCGACTTTACGCAGCGCCCGAAAGTTGGCGGCAGATGCGGAGGGGCAAGATGACCGCGATGACGAGGTTCTCCGACTGGTTTTGGTTGAAGTCAGTGGACCCGGCCCTTGCCAACGCCCAATACGGCGAAGTCCAGGGCCAGATCCCTCTTCTCTATGCATTGCTCAGCGTCAACGCCGTAGCGGTTGCTTATACCCACCATGGCGCCGCACCCGCGTGGATGACGGTCTGGGTTCCCGCCGCCCTCGTGGCAATCAGCACCGTCCGACTGTTCACATGGACCAGAAGATCGGAGCGCTCCGTTGCGGGAGCGGAGGCGATCCGCCTGCTGCGGCGGACGATCCTCCTCGGCTCCTTCATCGCGCTCGCCTACATCTCGTGGTCGCTCAAGCTCGGCCAGTACGGCAACGAGCACCAGCAGACGCACGTCGCCATCTTCATCGCCATCACGGTGATTGGGTGCATCTTCTGCCTCATGCACCTGCCGCAGGCCGCGTTGGCAATCACGGCGATCGTCACCCTGCCGTATCTCGGCTACTATGTGTCCTCCGGAGATGCGGTATACAACGCCATCGGCTTCAACATCCTACTCGTCACGCTCGTCATGATCCGCGTGCTGCTCAACAGCTTCGGCGGCTTCAACAAGCTGATCCGCAGCCAAGCGGAGACGGAAAGGCTGAACGGCGAGATCACGAAGCTCGCCCACACCGACATGCTGACGGATCTGCCGAACCGACGCCTGTTCTTCTCCGAGGCGGACAGCCGCGTCGAGAGGTGCCGCAAGGCCGGGCAGGAACTTGCCCTCGGCGTGATCGACCTCGACCGCTTCAAGGCCGCCAACGACACGTTCGGGCACCTGCTCGGGGATCAACTCCTTGAAGCCGTCGGGGGACGCCTGCGCGAGGTCTTCAAGTGCCGGGGCCTCGTGGCGCGACTGGGCGGCGACGAGTTCGCCTTCGTGGTCGAGGGCGACACCGCCCGGTCCATGGATCTTGCGGGACAGGCCTGCCAGGCGCTTTCCGAGCCCTTCCCGCTCGGGGACCTCACCGTCTCGATCGGGGCCTCCTGCGGGATCGCCACGACGGCCGATATCCCCGGCGGCTCGCGAGCCCTCTACGATGGCGCCGACTACGCACTCTACAAGGCCAAGAGCGAGCGTCGCGGCTTCGTCACCCTCTACTCTCCGGAACACGAGCGGCGCATCCGCTCCGATCGCGACGTGGAGGCGGCGCTCCTGGCCGCGGACCTGAACGCGGAGATGGCCGTCCACTTCCAGCCCATCGCGTGCGTCGCCGACGGAAGGATCATGGCCTTCGAGGCGCTGGCGCGCTGGGACAGCCCGCGGCTCGGACGGGTGCCGCCCGACACGTTCATTCCCCTCGCGGAGCGAGCGGGCATCATTCACCGTCTGACCCTCGCGCTTCTCGCAAAGGCCCTGGCCTGCATGGAAAACTTTCCCGCCGGCGCGAAGCTCTCGTTCAACCTGTCGGCTCACGACCTCACCTGCCATGAGACCGTCGTCAGCATCATGGCGCTCGTTCGGCGCTCGGGCATCGAGCCGTCGCGCCTCATCATGGAGCTGACGGAAACGGCCGTGATCAGGGACTTCGACACGGCGGACGCGTCGATCCGCCTCCTGCGCTCGCTCGGCCTGCAGATCGCGCTCGACGACTTCGGCACGGGGCAGTCGAGCCTGAGCTATCTCCACAGACTTCCGATCGACAAGGTGAAGATCGACCGAAGCTTCGTTGCGGGCTCACGGGAGGCCGCCGGCCGGGAGCTGCTCTCTGCGGTGGTGGCCTTCTGCAAGTCGATGCGCATGCGGTGCATCGCGGAAGGCGTCGACGACGCCTCGCAACTCGCGTTCCTTCGATCGATCGGCTGCGACGCGTTCCAGGGGCACCTCCTGGCCGAGCCGATGCCGATCGACGAGGTGGTGACATGGCGGCGCCGTCGGGAGCTTGGTGCGACCGAGCCGTCAGCCCGGTAGTCGCCGGCGCCGAGCCCGGCGGATCGGGGAAATGCCCCGGGGCGAGGGGCCAGGGGCAAGGGCGGAAGGTTCTCCGGGAGGCGGGCGCTCAGCCCGAGAGCGCGAAATGCCGATGTCATGCGTCCCGTCGGACGATCAACGCCATCGCTTGCGGGTTCCGCAACCGTCTCCTGATCGGAGGGGCGCGAGCGCGGGCGAATCCTGGCCACGTCCGCGCCCATCATGAGCAAGAATCCCGATCTGCCTAAAATGCGATCGCTCCCCTTCCCGGACGCTTAAGTCACGCCGTGCCAGAGCGGTCCCGCAACTTGGCGGGGGAATGCACGATGGCGGAGGCAGCGGTTCAAGCCCTTCCGGATCTGAGCCGTGAAAGCGCCGATCGGCTGCGGTCGATCGCCAGACGCGCCCGTTCCGTGTCCAGGCGTGGCCTGGAGGACGTATTCGCCCTCGGCGCCGCCTTCGAGGAGGCGGCGGACGTCCTCAAGGGCAGCTTCGGCGCTTGGGTGGCCAGCCAATGCGGGATCGAGCCCCGCACCGCGCTCGGCTACCGCAAGGCCCATCGGCACCTCGCAGACCGCAAGGACTGGCTCGTCGAGAGGCGGGTCACCCCCAGCGTCGCCGTCCTCGTCGCCTCGGCTGCGCCGGAGGCGCGGCGGCTTTGCCTCGAAGCCATCCATTCCGGCCGGGACCTCACGGCCTCGCAGACGCGGGCGATCGTCCGCCAGGGCGGGCAGCCCGGCGGAGAGGCCATCTCGAGGGAGTTCAAGCGCGCGGTGAGGGCGGGATCGGCCGCCTTCGTCGACCGGATCCGGCATCTGGCCGCGGCCGCGGGGGAAGGCGGCGTCGACGACGCCCGCCTGACCGCCGCCGCTGCCGAGGCGGCGCGGCTCCTGCCCGCGGCGGAGGCGCTCCTCGGGGGCGCGGCCGCCGAACCCCATCCCGTTCTGCGAATCCTCGGCGAATTGGCGGCGCCGGCAGTCCCGGAGGTCCGTGCGCGCGCCCTGCTGGAGCTGGGGGCGGCGCTCGAGGAGGCGCCGCCGGCAACCCGGGATCCGCCGCCGCGTGCCGAACCCGAACGGTCGGGAATCCAAAGCGTCCACTCGGCTTTCGGCCACGGCCTCAGGACCCTCGAGATCTGCGCTGGCGGGGGCGGCCAGGCCGCCGGCCTCGCACAGGCGGGCTTCCGGCACGTCGCCCTCGTCGAGCGGGACCCGTCGGCCTGCAGGACGCTTCGGGCCGCCTTCGGCGACGGGCACGTCGTCGAGGGAGACCTTGCGGCGTACGCTCCCTCCCCCGAAGGCATCGGCCCGCTCGACCTCCTCGCGGGGGGAGTGCCCTGTCAGCCCTTCTCCCAACTCGGGGAGATGAGGGGGCCGGAGGATGCCCGGGACCTCTTTCCGGAGGCGTTGCGTCTCGTCGAGACGCTGCGCCCGCGAGCCGTGATGATCGAGAACGTCACCGGCATCCTCGCCCCGAAGTTCGATCTCTACCGATTCGGGATCCTCTCCCGCCTCGAGCGGGCCGGCTATGCCTGGCAGTGGCGGAAGGTCGACGCCACCCACTTCGGCGTGCCCCAGAGGCGCAGGCGCGCGATCCTCGTTGCCTTCCGCGAGCCGGAGGCGATGGCCCGGTTTGTCTGGCCCGGCCCGGTCGCGCGCTATGCGGAGGATCCGAGCACCGTGTACGACGCCCTTCACGCTCAGATCGTCGCCCGCGGCTACGAACCGCCTGAGGAACTCGCGCGTCGGATGGACCGCCCCGCCCCGACGATCACGGGCGCGAGCGACAGGAAGGCGAGTCCCGATTTCGGCAAGCGGAAGGCCGGCGCGATCTGGGGCGGCATGGGCTTCGTCCAGACCCGCATCGGCGACGCTCCCCCCGAGGCCGATCACGAAGGCCCCCTGGTCGCCACGAACCGAATGCTGGCACGCCTCCAGAATTTTCCGTTCGACTGGCCGTTCGAGGGCAGCAAGAAGTTCGTCTTCCGCCAGATTGCCAACGCGTTCCCGTCCACTGTCGCCCTGCATCTCGGATGCGCCATCGCCTCGGCGCTGACGGGCGAGCGCCACGACCCGATGGGTCAGGTCCGCTATCAGGCCATGCGCTTCACCTTCCGCCGGCAGGCACGGTTGCGAACGCTGGCCGCGGCACGCGTCGATCATGCGACCCGATCGGCTCCATCAACTCCATTGGCGCCATCGGCCCCGTCGGGAAGATTGGTGCCGCTGAAGGCCTTGGGGAACGGGGACGGGCGACCGCGCGACGTGCCCCTCGATCCGCCCGATTGCTGCGACGAGCATCCGTCCCATTGGCCGGCGCAGGCCTCGAGGCAGGCACTCTCGACCGGCGCGCGGCGCGATCGTCGGTCCTGCGGCGATCGTGCGCCCCAAGCCGAAGGTGCGGCCGGATAACGTGTCGGCCAAGATCCAAGCGGCGAGCCCGCCGCCACCGGGTACATGCCGGTCGGGAAGTTTTCGGCTGCTGCGGGAACGCCTCGCCGTCTACGGGGTTCTCTTCCTCGTTGACGTAATCCAGGCGCGGCGTTTTCCGTTCACAGTATCGGCGCGCTCTCATGGAGAGGGACCATGAAGAGCCACCTTGAAGTCGCCGTCGGCATCGCCGACGCGATCAACCACGCCCAAACCTTGAAGAGGCCGCTCGACGTCGAGGCGGAAGCGGCAGCCCTGTCAAGGAATCTGGAAGTGCCGAGGGTGATGCGGCAGATGGTTGCCGAGATCCTGACGGCCGAGGGACAATCGGCCGGCCTGACAGTACTGCAGGCTTCCTGAGTCCCTTTCCCTTGGTTCTGGATGCGAGAGGGCCGCTCCATGCCGGCACGACCGGGGCGGGTGAGATCCGCCATGGCCGACGGGCCCGACGCCTCGAAGTTCGGTCCGAATGGGGTCGGCGCGGTGGCCGGCACGATGGGACCACTGACGGAACCCGCCCCCGGTCGCGTCCCCGGGCCGGCCGGCAGGCGAGGTTCTGGGGCTCAAGGACTGTACTTCCGGGTCGCGAGTTGCGGTCCCGATCAACGATCGGCAGAACTCCATGGAGAGCGAGATGTCCAACCTAGACAAAGCCACCGAGAACCCGACCGACAAGCTCCCGGCCGGGAAGCCGCTCAAGCATGACGAGATCGTGCCGGAGGAGTTCGAGGACGAGGGACGGGCAGCCGACGCGGCCTCGACACCCATGCAGAGGATCGGCGAGGACCGTGGCACTCCCGGACATCAGGAGCGCCCGCTGACCGAGGACGAGCGCCTTGAGAAGTCACTCGAAGACAGCTTCCCGACCTCCGATCCGATCCAGCCGAGCCGGATTGATGGCCCCAACAACTGACGACGGCGGGGACGTGCGCCGAGGGTGGGTGGACGAGCCTCGTTCGGCGGACAATGGGGCCATGTATGGGTCCGGGCAACCGTTCATGGTCACCCGTCCCCGGTAAGGGCGTCTTCGCCGCGCGCTCCTTCCCCGCAAGCGCGGGACGTCGTGCGCCGACAGCGCATGCGACCGAAGCCCTCCCATGGCATGCGTGGCCGAAGGGCCGTTAGTGAATCCTCGGCCTCGAAATGGATCGAGCGGTCAAGGAGCCTTATCCGGATCCGGGCGGCTCGGCAGGCGGCCATCACCCGTCCGCAGCTCCATCCACGCCTTCGTCACCGCTTGTTTCGCGTTTCCGAGGGTGCCGAGCCCTCTCCTGTAACCGCCCCAAGACCCCTCGCCGGCCATGCGCCAGCGGTAGCGCCCATCCTCGCCACGCACGACACGTCCAATCTCGACGCCCAGGAGACGGGCGCTGTGGACAATGCCCGCGGGAGTGTCGTCCATCGACCAGACGACGCGGATCACCCCCTGTCCTTCCCGTCCCTGCGGACCGCAGCGATCCAGGCCTGCAGGAGCACCCCGATCGGCAACCTCGACGACTTGGCTCTTCACGGCGCCATTCCACCCGTCGCATCGCCTCGCCGCTGGCGCCGCCTTGCCGACCAGGCGCTCTCGCCGAGCTTTGCTCGTCCGCAGTTTGGCCCCATCGTTTCTCTCGATCTGCTTTACCCGCTCGGCCCAAGACAGCCCGGCCGTAGCAGCAAAAGGCTGTAACCGGGTGTGAGCCTTGTCGCCCCGTCGCCCCCCGCTCCCCATCAGACGGCCAGACAGCGACAAGCGCCATCCGGATGCAGGTTCACCTCGCGCACTCCGGCCGGATCCGGGTTGACGGCTGCGCGAGAACGACATCACTCGTGATGTGATGCCCCGCCAACCCCGTCCCAGCGGCCGGTTGGTGCCGAAGCCGTCTCTTTGTCCACTCGACCACGACGCATGCGTCGCGATACTGCTTGCGGAATGGGCGGCGCCTCGATGTCGTTTGGGACCGCCACGCTGGCGGGCGGTCGGCCGCGGCACCCCCGTTCGCGCGGCGAGTTCGCCGCCCCTGCCAGACGGCGCACCGCGCCGCCTGCATGCCGATCGCTCGCTTCGGCATCCTCGGCCGGCCCAAATTCCCGTCGAACAGCGAGGATATCGTCATGAAGTTCCTGAACAGGCCGCTGTCTGCCCTCCGATGCCGCGGCGAGCGCCGGCAGGCACTGGTCGAGCAATGGCGGCGTGACAATGCGGAACGGCTCAGAGAGGATCGCGCGGAGCACTCGGAGTACGGCGCCCGGGCGGATCGCCTCGCCGACTTGCGCAAGCATTTGCGGGAAGCGAAGTAACGGTGAGCCCGCGGACGCGGAGAGCCGAGCCTTGCCGCCACCGCAGCGGACAGCCGTCCGGCGGGTCGGCTGATCCTACCCTGCGGCCGGTTCGACGACCTGGACGTCCCCCGGCACGGCACTCCTTCCATCCCCCGCAGCATCGAGGGCCTCTTCACCTGACGATCCTCATGCCGTTCGCGTCGTTGAGCGGTTAGCATCGTCGGGACTCCAGCGCCGCGCGACCTCGCCCGCCCGTTCGATCGGGATTGGGCAACGCATGCTCACGCCCCTCGCAGCCGACCGGGGCCGCAACATGGACATCCCCTCAAGCTCGACTTTGGCCAATCCGATGGTGTGGCGAGCGGAGCAGTGTGACGAAGCGGGCATGACGGATAGGCTTGGAGTGTCCCGACCAAGAGACGTCCGATGCCCGATCTGCCCACCTGCTTCGCCGGCCTCATCCTGGCGTTCAAGCCGCT
>CANJKV010000036.1 GCA_947474855.1 Aurantimonadaceae bacterium
GCGCCTCGCCAGCATCAGCTCCACCTGGCGATAGGGGATGGAGTCGTCCGCCTCGACGCCGAAGACCGAGAGCATCACGACCTTGGTGCCGCGGCGCGCCGCCGCTTCCACCACCGGCGTCAGCGCGCCGAGGACGTCGAGCGTGCCCGAGGGCGCCATCAGGAAGACGGCGTCCGCGCCGTCGAGCGCGGCCTCGATCGAGGCGGGATCGGCAAAGTCGAAGCGCGTGCCGACCGCTCCGTCGACGGCTTGGCCGGAGCGGGAAGCCGCGCGCACGGTATGGCCGCGCGCCAGGAGGTCGGAAACGAGGGAACGGCCCACCGTGCCGGTGGCGCCGAGAACGAGAATGGTCTTGCCCATGGGATGCTCCATCGGTATCCAAAAGATACTATGTGACGACGAGCAACCATCTATGCCGATCCCGGGATCGGCGAAAGAAGGCACGCTGCGGTGACGTGGTCACCCCGGGGAAACCGGAGAGAAGGAGGCCGAGATGCAGGACGGGCAGCGGATCATGGGCAGGGTGGCGATGCCCTACGACGTCTTCGCTGCGAACTGCCCGACGCGGCTCGTGCTCGACCGCCTCGCCGACAAGTGGGCGCTGCTCGTCCTGGAGCGGCTGCGCGGGGAAGCGGTGCGCTTCAACCAGCTGCGGCGGGACGTCGAGGGGGTTTCGCAGAAGGTCCTGTCGCAGACCCTCAAGCGGCTGGAGCGCGACGGGCTCGTGGCGCGCACGGTCTATCCCACCGTGCCGGTGACGGTGGAATACGCGCTGACGCCGCTCGGGCTCAACCTCGCCGACACTGTCTCGGCCTTCGCGCACTGGGCCGAGCGCAACATCGAGGCCATCCTCGCCGCCCAGGCCGCCTATGACGGACGCGAGGGCGCGGGCGCGTAGAGGTCGGCGCGTGTCGGCGGCAGGCCGGAGGCGCCGAGATGCTTGTCGCGCTTGGACGCCAGCGTCTGGTTGATCATCACCGTGCCGCGCTCGAAGGCGAGGGCGCAGCCCGCGAGATACAGGAGCCAGAGCCGCGCCTGCGGCTCGCCGACCTCCGCCACCGCCTCGTCCATGCGGGCGGTGAGCCGCTCCGCCCAGAGGCGGCAGGTGCGGCCGTAATGCTCGCGCCAGTTCTCGACGTCGTGGATCTCGAAGCGGTGCGCCTCCAGGCGTTCCAGCGAATGGCCGATGAAGTCGAGCTCGCCGCCGGGAAAGATGTAGCGGGTGATCGCGCGATATTCCGGCCCGCCCTTGTGGAAGGCTCGGCGCGTCTTCTTGGCGGGGCGGGCGATGGCGTGGTGGAGGTAGAGCCCGCGCGGGCGAAGCAGGCGCCGCACGGCCGCGAAGTACTCGTCGTGATGGGCGAAGCCGACGTGCTCGAACATGCCGATCGAGGCGACCTTGTCGAAGGTGCCGGTCAGCTCCCCGAACGGCTTCAGCTCGATCGTGACGCGGTCGGCGAGCCCCGCATCGGCGATGCGGCGCGTGGCGAGGTCGAACTGCGCGCGGCTCAGCGTCACGCCGTGGCCGGTCACGCCGTAGTTCTTCGCCGCGTGGATCAGGAGCGCGCCCCAGCCGCAGCCGATGTCGAGGAAGCGCTCGCCGGGTTCGAGGCGCAGCTTGCGGCAGATCATGTCGAGCTTGTCGGCCTGCGCCCGGTCGATGTCGTCGTGCCACTCGGTGAAGTAGGCGCAGGAATACACCATGCGCTCGTCGAGGAAGAGCCGGTAGAAGCCGTTCGACACGTCGTAGTGGAAGCGGATGGCGCTCGCCGAGGAGCCGCTGGCGCCGGCTTCGGGCTGGCCTCGGCCCCTGCCGGCGCTTCGCGACGCGCCTGGCGCGAGAGCGACAGCAGGGCGGGCAGGAGGGCGACGAGGCGCCGCCGCCCGAGCCGCTTGAGAAGCGCCTTGGCCTTGACCTTCGGGCGCCTGGCCGCGAGATCGAAGATCGTGCCGTTCTCGACGTCGATCGCCTTGGTTACGTAGGCCTCGACCGCCGTCTCGATGCGCGGGCGAAGACAAAGGCGCGCGAGAACGGTCGGGTCGTTCAGCGCGAGCGTCGGGCCGTTCTGCGGGCCGATCCGCTCGCCGGTCCAGAGCCTCAGGCCGACGTCGAGATCGAGGGCGAGCGCCGCGTCGCGCACGAGGGCCGCCAACTTCTCGTCGTGCCGCATCGGAGCCCCCTCGACCGGCTTCCGCGTCGCGTTCCACGTGAAACCGACCGAGCCAGGCGGTTGATAGCCCGACCGACGGCCGGCGCGACAGGGGCGCGCGCGCGGCTTCTCTTAGCCGGGAAGTATGTCAGCCACGATAGCCGGGAAAGCCCGGCACCCCGCCGCGCCTCGGCGGCTCGGGCCGGGCGGACGGCGCGGGCGGAGCCGTGGGGCCGGCGTCGGGGCTGCGGGCCGGCGAGGCTTGGGCACTCGCGTCCGGGCTGCACCAGCTGCGCCGCGCCTTGCCGTCGTAGGGCGCGACGTGGCCCTCGTTCAGGAGCGTGCGCGCGACGTCGTGCCCGCCCGCCCGCATGTTGGCGAGAACGCGGCCGAAATACTTGTCGCCGGTGATCGCCGTCAGCGTGACCTCGTTGTTCGCGGCCGCGACGAGCGCCGCGAACCGGTCCTGGGCGGCCTGCGCGGCCGCCTTCTCGGACGCGCACTTGCCGCGATGCTCCGGAGCGTCGATGCCGTGGAGGCGCACGGCGACGTAGACCGTCTGCCCGGGCCATACATAGGCCGCGACCTCGGCCGTGTCCCCGTCGCGCACCTTGAGGACGCGCGCCGTCACCGGACCCGGCACGGTCTCCAGATAATCGTCCTCCGCCGCCGACGCGCTGCCGGTCAGCAGCAGCGCCGCCGCCAGGACAGCAAACGAAAACCGGACTGGATCAACGATCGGCATGGCGTCGCCTTCAGGAGCGTCGCCATCATATAGGATCGAAGTCCTAACGAACAGACTCCGGCGGGCGGATCGCGGCCGTGAGAGGCCGCGATCCGCCGAGCGCGTCAGTGGGCGAGCGCGCGCTCGAGTTCGGCCTTGGACATCTTCGAGCGGCCGGGAAGGTCGCGTTTCTTGGCCTCGGCGTAGAGCTCGGCCTTGGAGCGCTCGGTGCCCTTCCCGGCCGAGGCCGGCTTGGAGCCGCCGCCGTCGTGACGGTCCTTGGCGGTCTTCTTCGCGACGTCGCCGGGCTGGGCGGAGAACTGCTTGCCCTTCTTCGTGTCGCGACGCTTCTTCTCGGTGGTGCGCTTGTACTCGGCGTCGGACAGGTGCTCGCGCGCCTTCTTCGGCAGGTAGCGCTCGCCGGTCTCGCCGCTCTTCTTGCCGGACTTGGTGTTCCACTCCTCCTCGGTCCACTGGTGGAGCGAGTTGTCGGCGCGCTTCTCGCCCTTGAAGCCGCCGCCCTCCTTCTTGTACTCGGCGGTCGCCATCTGGGCCTTGCGGGCCGACCACTGGCCGGCCTTCCCGCCCTTCGAGCCGCTCGTTACCTTCTTCTTCACCTTGTCCCAGAGCTGGGGATCGGTGTGTTCGGCCGTCGTCGACATGGAGTTTCTCCGCTCGTCCTGATGTTGAGCGGGCAATGCGCGAAGTGGCTCGAAGGATGCGGGGCGCGCCCCGATTGCGGCGCCTCGCCGCAAGCGCGAAATTTTAAGCGGATGGAAGGAAACGGCGGCGCCGCGCGCTGGCGGCGCCGCCGTCCCGCCGGGCGATGCCCGGCCTCAGCCCTTCTGGCCCTTGGCGCCGAAGCCGACCGGGGCCGGAGTGGCGGCGCCGGCCTTGGCCTTCTTGTCGGCCTTCGGCTTGCGGGTTTCCTTGTTGCTGCGCATCTGACCCTTGGCCATCTCGTTCTCCCGCGTTCGAACCGCGCCCGTTCGGCCGGGCGTCGGCGAGGCCGCGATGGTCGGTCGCGGCGCAGTCCGCGTCAAGGCGGCTTTCCGACGTGCGATGGCGTCTGGCCGCCCTGCCGCCGAGCGGCTAGAGGACGGGCGCCTCCAGCCCGGATCCCGCCGCGATGACGCATGCGCAGCCGACCCCCGCCGCCTCGAGCGACAAGCCTCCGCTGCGCCGCGCCGGCGTCTGGGGCTGGATGCTCTTCGACGTCGCGGCGCAGCCCTTCTTCACCGTCGTTCTCACCTTCGTCTTCGGCCCCTATTTCGTCGGCCAGCTCGCGCCCGACCCGGCGACGGGGCAGGTCTGGTGGGCGGGAACGGCGACGGTCGCCGGCATCGTCATGGCGCTCGCCTCGCCGGTTCTGGGCGCGGTGGCCGACCGGGCGGGGCCGCGCAAGCCCTGGATCGCCGCGCTCGCGGCGGTGAAGGTTTCGGCGCTGGCGCTTCTCTGGTTCGCCGCGCCCGGCTCGCCGCTCCTTTACGCGGCGCTTCTCGTCGGCGCGGCGCAGATCGCGGCCGAACTGTCCGGCGTCTTCAACGACGCGATGATGCCGCGCCTCGTGTCCGGCCCGGCGGTCGGTCGGGTGTCCAACGTCGCCTGGGGGCTCGGCTATGCCGGCGGGCTCGTCTTCCTGTTCGCGACGCTCGCCTTTCTCGCGGCCTCGCCCGAGACCGGGCGCACCCTTCTCGGTCTGGCGCCGCTCTTCGGCCTCGATGCCGCGTTTGGCGAGGGCGCCCGCGCGTCGGCGCCCCTCGCCGGGCTCTGGTACCTCGTCTTCATCCTGCCGATGCTTCTGCTGACTCCCGACCGGCCCGCCGGCGCGCCGCTCGGGGCGGCCGTGCGCGCCGGGCTCGCCGACCTCCGCGCCACCCTCGGGGAAGCGCGGCGGCGGCCGATGCTGGTCCGCTTCCTTCTCGCGCGGATGCTCTACCAGGACGGCATCAACGCGCTGCTCGTCCTCGGCGGCGCGTTCGCGGCGGGCATGTTCGGCTGGAGCATCGTCGAGAGCGGCGTCTTCGGCATCCTTCTCAACGTCGCGGCCATCGCGGGGTGCCTCCTGGCCGGCGCGCTCGACGCGCGCGTCGGCTCGCGGGCGGTGGTGCTCGCCTGCGTCGCCGTTCTCGGCGTCGCGACGCTCGGCCTTTCCTCGACGGAGCCGGGCTCGACGCTCTTCGGCCTCGTCGCCTTCGCGGCGCCGGCGAGCGAGGCGGGCGGGCTCTTCGCGACGGCGGCGGAGAAGAGCTACCTCGCCTTCGGCCTTCTCGTCGGGCTCGCCTTCGGTCCCGTCCAGGCCTCATCGCGCGCCATGCTGGCGCGCGCCGTCGCCGAGGAGGAAGCGGGCCGCTACTTCGGGCTCTACGCCCTCTCGGGGCGGGCGACGGCCTTTCTCGCGCCCGGCCTCGTCGCGCTCCTGACGAGCGCCAGCCTCGCCGTCACCGATCCGCTGACGGCCTCGCGGATCGGCATGGGCGGTCTCGTCCTGTTCTTCGCGGCCGGCTTCGCGCTGCTTCTTCGCGTCCGTCTGCCCGCGCGCTGACGGAGCGCCCGCCGCTCCCGCCGTTTGGCGGGGGCGCGGCGATCTTCCCTTGCGTAATGTGATGGTGCCTCCGAACCGCTTCGGCGCGTCGTCTCGCCCGCGCGGGAATGGAAAGGCCCGACGGGGAGGGTCGCCTCATGTCCGACAGCATCGCCGCGCCCGCCGGAGCGGCCGCGCGTTCCGTGCTCGACCGACAAAGGCTCGTCGCCTGCGGCCTTCTCGTTCTCGCTTCGCTGCTCTGGGGCTACGGCAACGTCGCGCAGAAGACGGTGCTGCTCCATGTCGGTCCCTTCGCCGCGGTGTCGCTGCGCACCGTTCTCGGCTTCCTCGCCGTCCTGCCGATGGCGCTGGCCGAGCACGGATCGGTTCGCGCGAAGCCAGGTCCGCCGCCGGCGCGGGGCGAGGTCGCCAGCCTGTCGCTCGTCGGGCTGCTCTTCACCCTGGCGGTGCTCGTCCAGCAGGCGGCCTATGCCAGCGCCAGCGTCACCAATGCGAGCTTCCTCGTCACCTTCGACTCGCTCGTCGCGGCGCTGATCGGCTGGCTGCTGTTCCGCGAGGTTCCGGGGCGGCGGCTCGGGCTCGCCATTCTCGCCTCGCTCTGCGGCGGGGCGCTGATGTGCGGGGCGACGGGCGGGTTCGCGCGCACGACCCCGGGCGATCTCGCCACGCTCCTCTCGGCCGTGCTCTTCGGCGGCTGGGTCGTGGCGCTGAAGCGGCACTGCACGGCCCATCCGGGCCGGCCCTTCCGCGCGGCGGCGGCGCAGTTCGGCTTCGCCGCGCTCGCCACCGCGCCGGCGGCGATCTGGCTGGAGGCGCCGAGCGGCGCGGCGCTCGGCGCCGCCCTGCCGGACCTCCTGACGCTCGGGCTGCTCGCGACGGGCGCGGCCTTCACGCTCCAAACGGTGGCGCAGCGCCACGTTTCCGCGCCCTCGGCCGCCATTCTCGTATCCGCGGAAGGCGTGTTCGGAACGCTGGCGGCGGTGGCTCTTCTCGGCGAGCGACCCGGGCCGGACGCGCTGATGGGCGCCGGCCTCGTATCGGCCGGCCTTCTTCTCGTGCTTCTGCCCGCTCCGCGCCCGATCGCGCGAGCCTGAGCGTTTCTCAGTGGCGGAAGTGGCGCATGCCGGTGAGCACCATGGCGATGCCGGCCTCGTCGGCGGCCTCGATCACCTCGGCGTCGCGCATCGAGCCGCCGGGCTGGATCACGGCGGTGGCGCCCGCCGCGACCGCCGCGAGGAGCCCGTCGGCGAAGGGGAAGAAGGCGTCGCTCGCCACCACCGAGCCCTTCGTCAGCGGCTCGGCCAGGCCGCCCGCCGCCGCCGCGTCCTCGGCCTTGCGCGCGGCGATGCGCGAGGAATCGACCCGGCTCATCTGCCCCGCGCCGATGCCGACACTCGCGCCGTCGCGGGCGTAGACGATGGCGTTGGACTTCACGTGCTTGGCGAGGCGGAAGGCGAAGAGGAGATCGGACAGTTCGCGGTCGCTCGGCGCCCGCTTGGTCGCGACGGTCAGGTTCGCCCGCTCGATCCGGCCGTTGTCGCGATCCTGGAGAAGGAAGCCTCCGGCGACGGTGCGCAGCGTCGTGCCGGGCGCGCGCGGGTCCGGCAGGCTGCCGGCGAGCAGCAGGCGCAGGTTCGGCTTCCTGGCGAAGACGGCGATCGCGTCCTCGTCAGCGTCCGGCGCGATCACGACCTCGGTGAAGATGCCGGCGATGGCTTCCGCCGCCGCCCGGTCGAGCCGGCGGTTGAGCGCGACGATGCCCCCGAAGGCCGAGACGGGATCGCAGGCGAGCGCCTTCTCGTAGGCGTCGAGGAGGCTTGTGCCCACGGCCGCGCCGCATGGATTGGCGTGCTTGACGATGACGACGGCCGGCGCTTCGTTCGCGTCGAACTCGGCGACGCACTCGTAGGCCGCGTCGGTGTCGTTGATATTGTTGAAGGACAGCTCCTTGCCTTGGAGCTGGCGGGCGGTGGACACGCCCGGCCGCGCCTCGGCGGTGCGGTAGAAGGCGGCGCTCTGATGCGGGTTCTCGCCGTAGCGCAGGGTCTGGGCGAGCGTTCCCGTCAGCGTCGCGCGGCTCGGAAAGGCCTCGCCGAGGCTCGCGGCGAACCAGCCGGAGACCGCCGCGTCGTAGGAGGCGGTGCGGGCGAAGGCCTTGGCCGCCATGCGCCGGCGCAAATCGAGGCGGGTCTGCCCCTCGGACGCGTCGAGCGCCGCGACGAACTCCGCATAGTCGGCGGGGTCGGTGAGGACGCAGGTATAGGCGTGGTTCTTGGCGCCCGCCCGCGTCATGGCCGGGCCGCCGATGTCGATGTTCTCGACGATCGAGGCCGCGTCGGCGCCGGAGGCCACCACCGCCTCGAAGGGGTAGAGGTTGACGACCAGGAGGTCGATGCCCTCGATCCCGTGCTCGGCCATGGCGCTCGCGTGGGCGGGATCGTCGCGGATGGCGAGGAGGCCGCCGTGGACCGCGGGATGGAGCGTCTTCACGCGCCCGTCCATGATCTCCGGAAACTTGGTGACGGCGGAAACGTCGGTGACCGGGACGCCGGCCTCCGACAGGGCCCGGGCGGAGCCGCCGGTGGAGAGGATCTCGACGCCGCGAGCCGTCAGGGCCCTGGCGATGTCCACGAGGCCGGTCTTGTCGAAGACGGAGATCAGCGCGCGGCGCACCGGCACGGCGTCGGGGGCGGGGGTGGCGTTGGCTGCAACGGCCATGGCGTTCTGCGCCTCGTATCTGGGCGGGTCGGTTGAGGGTTCGCCCCTTCTATGCCGCGGCGCGGGACGATGGCAACGCAGGGGCGGCCGGACGCGGACCGGCTCGGCCGCCCGAATCGGGCGCCGTTCAATCACCGCATCGTCATTGCCGCCGCTTCGCGGCGCCACGACGGTGTCGCCTTCCTGCACTACGCAAGGCCGGATGCTTGCGTTAGGGAATTCGCAAGCCATTGCCCACAAGTTCCGCGGGCGGCGCGGCCGCGCGCGAGCCGGGCCCCCGCCTTGCCGACCCCACAGGAAGGATGACGATGCTGAACCTTTCCCGCACCCTCAAGCGCATGGCCGGCGCCGTCGCGCTCGTCGCAGGCCTCTCCGCCGCGCCGGCGCTTGCCCAGAGCTGCGGCAACGACGCTTCCGGCTTCAACGCCTGGAAGCAGGACTTCGCCCAGCGCGCCCAGGCCAGCGGCATCTCGCAGCGCACCCTGCAGGCCTCGCTCGGCTCCGTCACCTACAATCCCAAGGTCATCAGCCTCGACCGCAACCAGAAGAGCTTCCGCCTCTCGCTGGACGACTTCATGGCCCGCCGCGCGCCGCCCTCCTTCGTGACGAAGGGCAAGCGGATCATGCGCGACAACGCCTCGCTCCTCGCCAATGTCGAGAAGCGCTACGGCGTGCCGAAGGAAATCCTCGTCGCGATCTGGGGCATGGAGACGGGCTTCGGCGCGAACTCCGGCGACATGAGCGTCATGCGCTCGCTGGCGACGCTCGCCTACGACTGCCGCCGCTCGGACTTCTTCACCGCCGAGCTGATGGCGGCGCTCGCCATCGTCCAACGCGGCGACAAGAGCCCGGATCAGATGGTCGGCGCCTGGGCCGGCGAGATCGGCCAGACGCAGTTCCTCGCCACCAACTACCTGAAATACGCGGTGGACGGCGACGGCGATGGCCGGCGCGACCTCATCCGCTCCAAGGCGGACGTTCTGGCCTCCACCGCCAACTTCCTGCGCCAGCACGGCTGGCAGCCGGGCGCGGGCTACATGGAAGGCGAGCCGAACTTCGCGATCCTGCGCGACTGGAACCGCGCCCAGGTCTACCAGCGCGCGCTCGCCCTCTTCGCCTCGAAGCTCGCGAGCTGAGTTCCCGAGCGTTTCACGTGTGACACGGTCGACGAGGGCGCTCCGGAAGGACCGGGGCGCCCTTGTCGCGTTTCAGGCGGCGTCGAGCTCGGGATAGTGGCGGAAGATGCCGTTTTCGTTGAAGTCCGTCGCCCGGCCGCTGGCGCGATAGGCCGCGATGCGGGGAAGAGCGTCGACCTTGTCCGCCAGGGCATGGGCGAGGGGATAGTCCGGGCGCAGGGTCTCCATCCGCTTCGGAAAGGCGTAGGCGAGGCCGCGCAGGACCTGATAGAGGCCGAGATCGGCATAGGTGATGTCCGGGCCGACCAGGGTTCCGCTATCGTGCGGATTGCGCTCGATCAGCGCCTCGTACCAGCCGAGGAATTTCGGCATCCGGCTCTCGCGGAACTCCGCGGCCCGGCGCGTCGCCTCCGGCTTCTGGTCCTCGTAATAAAGGCCGACGCCGACGGGGTGGTGGACGTCGTGCGCTTCCGCCACGAGGTCGGCGGTGGTGACGGCGATCGAGCGCGCGAAGACGCGTTCGGCTTGCGCCTCGGGCGCGAGACCGTGGCGCTCGGCGAGGAAGGCTGCGATCACGGCGCTCTGCGACACCACGAACTCGCCCTCCACGAGGAAGGGCGGCGCGAAGGGCAGCGGCCCGTCGTGGCCGCGCCCTTCCAGGAACGCCTGCATCGCCGACATGCCGCCGCCCTCCGCCTCCGGCAGCCGGGCGACGTCGCGATAGGGCACGCCGGCGGCTTCGAGGACGAGGCGGGCGAACTCGCCGCGACCGGGCAGGCCGGGCCAGTAGTAGAGGTCGTAGGACATCGGCGGACCACCTCCGAAAGCCGTTCGGTGCCGGCGCGCGGTCCGCGCCGGGCTCGGATTTCCGGCGCAATCCCGTTGGTGCCGCGCGGGTTCCCGGACAGCCGGAGGACGCTGCGGCCGGCCGGCTACGACGCTAAGTTCATCTTCCCAAAACGTCAATTTTTCCGGCAAGGCCTGGACATGCCGTGATTTTCTACAAAAGATGGCGTCTTCGACGATCATCTTGGGATGGTCGGCAACCCATCTCGAGAGGCCGTTCATGACAGCTCACGTCCGCTCCTTCACGCCCCGCCGCCTTCTCGGCGCGCTCGCCGTTTCCACAGTCCTGGCGCTGACAGGCGCCGCGTCCGCCGCCCAGCTCAACCTCCACAATGGCGGCGACGTCACCTCGCTCGACCCGCACAAGCTCTCGGGCGACTGGGAGAACCGGGTCGTCGGCGACATGTTCGAGGGGCTGGTGGCGGAGGACGCGCAGGCGCAGCCGATCCCCGGCATGGCGGAGAGCTGGACGGTCTCGCCCGACGGTCTCGTCTACACTTTCAAATTGCGGGACGGCGTGAAGTGGTCGGACGGCACGCCCGTGACGGCCGGGGACTTCGAATTCGCCTTCAAGCGGCTGATGGATCCCAAGACGGCGGCGCAATACGCCTATCTGCAATACCCGATCAAGAACGCGGAGGCGATCAACACCGGCAAGATCGCGGATCCGAACCAGCTCGGCGTGAAGACGGTCGACGACAGGACGCTTGAGATCACGCTCGAGAACCCGACGCCCTTCTTCATCGGCGCGCTGACCCATTACACCGCCTATCCGCTGCCGCGCCACGTGGTGGAGGCCAAGGGCGACGCCTGGGTGCGGGTCGAGAACATCGTCACCAACGGCCCCTATCGCCCGACCGAATGGGTGCCGGGCAGCCACGTCCAGACCGAGAAGAACCCGGAATGGTACGACACGGCCGCCCTCAAGATCGACGGCACGCGCTTCTTCACGCTGGAGGACCAGGCCGCGGCGCTGCGGCGCTACCGCGCCGGCGAGTTCGACATCCTGACGAGCTTTCCGACCGACCAGCTGAAGTGGATCGAGGAGAACCTCCCCGGCCAGGCCCACGTCACGCCCTTCGCCGGGCTCTACTACTACGTCCTCAATTCCACCAAGCCCCCGCTCGACAACGCCAACGTGCGCAAGGCCCTGTCCATGGCGGTGAACCGCGAGGTGATCGGCCCGCAGGTGCTCGGCACCGGCGAGCTTCCCGCCTATAGCTGGGTGCCGCCGGGCATCGCCAACTACGAGGGCGGCCCCGCCACCGTGTCCTGGAAGGACGAGCCCTATCCGCAGAAGCTGGAAGAGGCCAAGGCCCTTCTCGCGCAGGAGGGCTACGGCCCGGACAAGCCGCTGAACCTCGTCCTGCGCTACAACACCGAGGACAACCATCGGCGCGTCGCGGTGGCCATCGCCGCCATGTGGAAGCCGCTCGGCGTCAACGTCGAGCTCGTCAACGCCGAGGTGAAGGTCCACTACGCGGACCTGCGCGAAGGCGACTTCGAGGTGGCGCGCGCCGGCTGGCTCGCCGACTACGACGACCCGATCAACTTCCTCGACCTCCTGAAGGGCGGCATCGAGATGAACTACGGGCGCTGGGACAACGCCGAATACGACAAGCTCCTGGCCCATTCGCAGACTACCCAGGATCTGGTGGAGCGGGCGAAGATCCTGAAATCGGCCGAGCAGATCGCGCTCGACGACTCGGCCGCGATCCCGATCTACTACTACGCCACGCGCAACGTCGTATCCCCGAAGATCACCGGCTTCGAGGACAACGTGAAGGACATCCACAGGACGCGCTGGCTGACCAAGGCGGAGTGAGGCGGAGCTGACGCCGGATGGGAGGAAGCGCGGCATCGCCGCTTCCCCTTCTCCCCAGTGAGGAGAAGGTGCCGGCAGGCGGATGAGGGCCTCGTAGAGCGCCCGCGTATGCGGCAGGCGGCGGAAACGCTGGCGCCCGTCATCCGCGGACCCGTTTTCGCCCTACGAAGCCCTCGCCCGGCCGCGCCGCCTCCGCGACGCAGCCACCCTCTCCCGAAACGGGAGAGGGGCTGGCGCCTCTTTCCGGCGCGTCATCGACCCTGTCCGGCGGCCTTCGCGCTTGCCGCCTCGCCGCCGCGCTTCCTGAAACCCTTCGTCGCCGGTCCCACCCCCGGCCCAACCCCCGCGGAGGCCGCCTTGCTCGGTTTCGCCTTCCGCAGGCTCCTGACCGCGATCCCCGTCGTCCTGATCGCCGTCACCGCCTGCTTCTTCATCCTGCGCCTAGCGCCGGGCGGCCCGTTCGACCAGGAGCGGGCGCTGCCGCCCGACATCCTCGCGAACCTCCGGGCGCATTACGAGCTCGACCTGCCGCTCTACCAGCAGTACCTCAACTACCTTTGGCGGCTGGTGCAGGGCGACCTCGGGCCCTCCTTCGTGACGAAGGACTACACGGTCGGCGAGCAGATCGCGATCGGCCTGCCCTACACGCTGACCGTCGGCGGGCTCGCCTTCCTGCTGGCGGTGGTGATCGGCGTCGCCGCCGGCATCTACGGCGCGCTCTACCAGAACAAGGGCCTCGACTACCTCATCGCCGCGGTGCTGATGATCGGCCTCGTCGTGCCGAACTTTCTCGTCGCGCCGATCCTGCAGCTCGTCTTCGGCGTGCAGCTCGCCTGGCTGCCGGTGGGCGGCTGGGGCGACGGGTCCTGGCCCTTCCTGGTGCTGCCGGTCTTCGTGCTCGCCTTCCCGCACGCCGCGCGCATCTCGCGCCTGATGCGGGGCTCGATGATCGAGGTGCTCAATTCGAACTTCATCAAGACCGCGCGGGCAAAGGGCATCGGCGCGCGCCGCACGGTCCTGCGTCATGCGCTCAAGCCCGCTCTGACCCCCGTCGTCTCCTATCTCGGCCCCGCCGCCGGCTACCTCCTCACCGGCTCGATCGTGGTCGAGGAGATCTTCGGCATCCCGGGGATCGGGCGCTACTTCATCCAGGCCGCGCTCAACCGCGACTACGGCATGGTGCTGGGCACCGTCGTCTTCTACATGCTGCTCATCGTCCTCCTGAACCTCCTCGTCGACCTCGCCTACGCCCTTCTCGATCCGAGGGTGCGCGCGCGATGACCCTTTACGTCGACAAGCGCGAGGCGCTGGAGCCCTTCGCGAAACACGAGGCGGACGCCGTCCAGGGCAAGCCGCGCTCGCTGACGCGCGACGCGATGCGGCGCCTGTTCTCCAACAAGGCGGCGGTGGTCTCGCTCGTCGTCTTCGTCCTCATCGTCGGCACGGCGCTGATCCTGCCGTTCTTCCTGCCCTACGACTACGAGACGCCGGACTGGGCAGCCTTCTCCGCCCCGCCCTCGATCGAGAGCGGGCACTATTTCGGCACCGACCAGAACGGGCGCGATCTCCTGGCCCGCACGCTCTACGGCACGCAGGTCTCGCTGCTCGTGGCCCTCATCGCGACCACCGTCTCGGTGGTGGTCGGCGTCCTCTACGGCGCGGTGTCGGGCTTCGTGGGCGGGCGCGTGGACGCTGCGATGATGCGCTTCGTCGACGTGAAGTACGCGCTTCCCTACATCCTCTTCGTCATTCTTCTCATGGTGATCTTCGGGCGCAACGTCTACCTCCTCTTCGCCGCCATCGGGCTCCTGGAATGGCTGACCATGGCGCGCATCGTGCGCGGCCAGACGCTGTCCTTGAAGGAGCGCGAATTCGTCGAGGCGGCGCGGGCGAGCGGCGTCTCGACCTTTCCGATCATCCTGCGCCACATCGTGCCGAACCTCGTCGGCCCGGTGGTGATCTTCGCCTCGCTCACCATCCCCGAGATCATCGTGACGGAAAGCTTCCTGTCCTATCTCGGCTTCGGCGTGCAGGAGCCCTTGACCTCGCTCGGCACCCTGATCTCGGAAGGCGCCGACGTCCTCGAGGTCATGCCGTGGCTCCTTCTCTTCCCCGGCGCCACTCTCGTCGCGCTCCTCCTGTCGCTCGCCTTCATCGGCGACGGCCTGCGCGACGCCTTCGACCCGAAGGATAGGTGATGGAGACTGCCACGCACAATGGCGGTGCGCCCCCGCGCCTGCGGCTTCGTCATGCCGGTATCGAGCCGGCGGCAGGCGGACCGCCAACGCCCTCTCCACCTCATCATCCCCGCCTTCCGCAGGCGGCAACCGGGTTGGCAATGCCACCTCCACCTCGTCATCCCGGCCTTGAGCCGGGATCCATGCCTCGGCAGCGGTCGTGCCAGAACCGGTGCCGACCTGGCGGCGCATGGTCCGCCCGATCGCAGCACGTTCGGATGGTTTGGAATGGATCCCGGGTCAAGCCCGGGATGACGAAGCGGGGAGAGGAGAGGAGGAAGCCATGGCCGGCCACGTCTACATCATGGCGAGCGCCCGGAATGGCACCCTTTATGTCGGCGTCACGAGCGATCTGTCGCGGCGCGTTCACGAGCACAAGACGCACGTGCTGCCCGGCTTCACCTCGCGCTACGGCTGCATCCGCCTCGTCTGGTACGAGGAGCATTTCGACATGAGGGACGCGATCTTGCGGGAAAAGTCGATCAAGCGCTGGCGGCGCGATTGGAAGGTCGAGTTGATCGAAGCGATGAATCCGGACTGGAACGAACTCTATACGGGGATCGGATGGTGATGGACGCGAACGGCATGTCTTCCGCCCCGCAGCAGTGTGCGCCCACCCCCCTCCTCGAACTCACCGACTATTCCATCCGCTTCGCCACGCCCGACGGCGAGGTGAAGGCGGTGAGCGGGCTCGACCTCGCGCTCGCCGAGGGCGAGACGCTGGCGATCGTCGGCGAGTCCGGCTCGGGCAAGTCGCAGTGCTTCAACGGCGTGTTCGGGCTGCTCGCCCGCAACGGGCGCACTGAAGGCCGGGCGCGGCTCGCCGGGACCGACCTCCTGGCGCTCTCGGCCAAGGCCCTCGACGCGGTGCGCGGGCGGGACATGGCCATGGTGTTCCAGGACCCGATGACGGCGCTGAACCCGGCGCTGAAGATCAGGCGTCAGCTTTCCGAAACGCTGGAGGTCCATCAGGGCCTGCCGCGGCGCGAGGCGGAGGCGCAGAGCCTCGCCATGCTCCGCCGCGTCGGCATCCCCGAGGCCGAGCGGCGGATGAACCAGTATCCGCACGAGCTGTCGGGCGGCATGCGCCAGCGCGTGGTGATCGCGATGGCGCTCCTGTGCCGGCCCAAGCTCATCGTCGCCGACGAGCCGACGACCGCGCTCGACGTCACCATCCAGGCGCAGATCCTCGAGCTGTTCCGCGAACTGGGCCAGGAAACGCGCACCGCGCTCGTTCTCATCACCCACGATCTCGGCGTGGTGGCCGGCGTCGCGGACCGCGTGGCGGTGATGTATGCGGGGCGCATCGTCGAGGAGGCCGGCGTCGACGCCCTCTTCGAGGCGCCGGCGCACCCCTACGCCGCGGCGCTCCTCGCCTCGATCCCGCGCGTCGACAGGGACGGGGGAAGCGTCGAGGCGATCCCCGGTCGGCCGCCCAACCTCATTCACCCGCCCTCGGGCTGTCCCTTCCATCCGCGCTGCCGCTTCGCCGACGAGCGCTGCGTCGCCGAGCGCCCGCCGCTCGCTTCCGTCGCGCGGGAGGGGCATGCCCTCGACGCCGGTCGCCGCGCCGCCTGCTGGCATCCCTTTGCGGCGGCGCGCGCCGGCAGCGCCGCCGCCGTTTCGACCCCGGAGGCCGTTCTCCATGGCTGAGCCGATCCTGTCCGTGCGCAACCTGTCCACCACCTTCTCGGTGCGCCAGCCCGGGCTCTTCGCGGCGCCCCTCGCGCTCAAGGCGGTGAGCGACGTGTCCTTCGATCTCGGCGGGGGCGAGACGCTCGGCATCGTGGGCGAGTCCGGCTGCGGCAAGTCGACCCTCGGACGCTCGATCCTGCGGCTCGTCGAGCCGAGCGCGGGGCAGGTGCTCTGGCAGGGGCAGGATCTCGCCGCCTTCTCGCCGGCCGAGATGCGCCGCGCCCGGCGGGACCTGTCGATCATCTTCCAGGACCCGATCGCCTCGCTCGACCCGCGCATGACGGTCGGCGACATCATCGCCGAGCCGCTGCGCGTCGCCGAGCCGGGCCTGTCGAAACGCGATCGGCGCGCCCGCGTCGAGCGGGTGATGGCCGAGGTCGGGCTCGTGCCCGACATGATCAACCGCTACCCGCACGAGTTCTCCGGCGGCCAGGCGCAGCGCATCGGCATCGCGCGGGCGGTGATCACCGAGCCCAAGCTTATCGTCTGCGATGAGCCGGTCTCCGCGCTCGACGTGTCGATCCAGGCGCAGATCGTCAAGCTCCTCGACGACCTGAAGACGCGGCGCGGGCTGACGCTGCTCTTCATCAGCCACGACCTGTCGGTGGTGCGGCTCGTGTCCGACCGCATCCTCGTCCTTTATCTCGGGCGGGTGGTCGAGACGGGGCCGCGGCGCGAGGTCTTCGAGCGCCCGGCGCATCCCTACACCCGCGCGCTCCTCTCGGCCGCCCCGGTGCCGGACCCCGCGGCCTCGCGGCAGCGGCGCCGGGTCATGCTGGCGGGCGATCCGCCCTCGCCGATCGACCCTCCCTCCGGCTGCGCCTTCCGCACCCGCTGCCCGATCGCGGAAGGCATCTGCGCGACCGTGCCGCCGCCGCTGGCGGAGGTCGCGCCGGGCCACGCCGGCGCCTGCCACTTCGCCGGCGAGGAGGCGCGGCGGCGGCTGGATGCGGTGGCGGCGGGCGAGGGCAGGAGCGCGGCGTGAGCGAAGTTGGGTCTCCGAACCTGGCAGATGGTGCCGAGCGTGAATTCTCGCGTGACCATCCTGAGTATGACTTGGCTATGCGCAGGCTGCGTGAAGCTGTCGACGAGGGCGAGGCGAGCGGACCGGCCGAGCCGTTCGATGTCGGCGAGTTCTTGAGGGAGATGGACGCGCGCTACGGCCGCGACGATGCTCACCGTTGATCAGAACGCTTTTAGCAACCCAGCCTGCTTGAGGATGGCGTTGGCGGTGTGGCGGCTGGCGACGCCGACCTGGATGGGGAAGCTGCGGCCGGTGAGGGGGCTCTGCCAGATTTCGTGGCTGCCCTTGCCCTGACGCAGGAGGATGCAGCCCGCGGCGCGCAGAAGTTCGCGAAGCTCGCGGTCGAAGGTGCGGGGCGCCACGTCGCGATCTCAGGCGGCGGGGCGCAGGTCCACCTCCCGCAGCGCCGTCAGTTGAAGGAAGACGGCGGCGGGGTCCAGGTCGGGATGGTTGTCGGGAAGGATGTCGCCGGCCATCGCGCCGATGCGATCGAGGAGGGCGTCCAGCGTTTCGGCTTCCGCCGCGGCGGGCAGCTCGTCGCAGGAGCCGTGCCAGAGGCGGGCGTCCTCGTCCCAGCGGGCCGCCACCAGGAAGATCGTCGGTCTGGCGGTCATGGCCTGTTCCCCATCCTCGCGTTTTTGCGAGAATAGGAAGTTGCGCGCCGCGCGTAAACGACAACGGCCCCGGCGTCGCCGCCGGGGCCGTCGATCGTCGTCGCGCCGCGGCGGCCCTCAGGCCGCGGCGAGCATGGAGGCTTCCGGCGCCTTGGCGCCCGTCATCAGGGCGACGGCGTCGGACATGGTCGCAGCCTTGGGGTCGATGACGCAGAGGCGGCGGCCGAGGCGGTGGACGTGGATGCGGTCGGCGATCTCGAAGACGTGCGGCATGTTGTGGGAGATGAGGACGATCGGAAGCCCGCGCGAGCGGACCTCCAGGATCAGGTCGAGGACCTTTCGCGACTCCTTCACGCCGAGCGCGGCGGTCGGCTCGTCGAGGATGAGGACCTTGGAGCCGAAGGCGGCGGCGCGCGCCACGGCGACGCCCTGCCGCTGTCCGCCCGACAGCGTCTCGACCGGCTGGTCGATGTTCTGGATGGTCATGAGGCCGAGTTCGTTCAGCTTCTCGCGCGCCACGGAGCGCATCTTCGGCTTGTCGAGCATGCGCAGGTACTGGCCGGCGAAGCCCTCGCGGCGGATCTCGCGGCCGAGAAACATGTTGTCGGCGATCGAGAGGGCGGGCGAGAGCGCGAGCTGCTGGTAGACCGTCTCGATCCCGGCGTCGCGCGCCGACTGCGGGTTGGGAAACTGCACGGGCTTGCCGTCGAGCCGGATCTCGCCCGAATCCGGCACCACCGCGCCGGAGACCGCCTTGATCAGGGTCGACTTGCCGGCGCCGTTGTCGCCGATCACGGCGAGGATCTCGCCGGGGTAGAGGTCGAAGTCGGAATTGTCGATCGCGACGACCTTGCCGTAGCGCTTGTTGAGGCCGCGGGCGAAGAGGACGGGTTCCTGGGTCATGCCGAGACCTTTCTGATCCACTGGTCCGCCGCCACCGACAGGATGATCAGCGCGCCGACGGTGAGCTGCGTCCATTGCGGGTCGGTGCCCCAGATGCGCAGGCCCATGGCGAAGACGCCGACGATGAGCGCGCCGATGAGCGTGCCGAAGACCGAGCCGCGCCCGCCGAAGAGCGAGGTGCCGCCGATGACGACCGCCGTGATCGACTGGATGTTGGCCTCCTGCCCGGAGGTGGGCGAGACGGAGCCGATGCGCCCGATGAGCGCCCAGCCGGCGAGCGCGCAGATGAGGCCCGAGGCGGCGTAGACGGAGATGAGCGTGCGCGAGACGCTGATGCCCGACAGGCGCGCGGCGTCCTGGTCGTCGCCGATGGCGTAGACGTGCCGCCCCCAGGCCGTGTTGTTGAGGATGTAGAAGACCAGGAGCACCAGGAGCACCATGAACACGGCGCCGTAGGAGAAGGTCGCGCCGAAGACGCGGAAGGTCTGGCCGAAGAACTGGAGGAGCGGCGCGCTCTCGGCGAGCTCGGTGGCGCGGATCGTCTCGTTGGCCGAATAGATGAAGTTGGCCGCGAGGAAGATCGACCATGTGCCGAGCGTCACGATGAAGGGCGGCAGCTTCAGGCGCGACACGAGGTAGCCGTTGACGAAGCCGCAGAAGGTGCCGAGCGCCAGGCCGCAGGCGATGGCGAGGGGCACGGGCAAGCCGAGCCGCACCGCGAACTGTCCCATGACGACGGATGAGAGGACGGCGATCGCGCCGACCGAGAGGTCGATGCCGGCGGTGAGGATGACGAGGGTCTGGGCGACGCCGATGATGCCGACGATCGTCACCTGCTGGAGGATGAAGTTCAGCGTCTGGAGGCTGAAGAAGCGCTGCCCCAGGAGCACGCCGAAGATCGCGACGGACGCGGCGAGAACCAGCACCGGCACCATGGTCGGGTTGGCGTGCAGGAAGTGCTGGAGCCGGGCGAGACCGCTGGTGCGGCTCTCGAACTCGGCGACGCGGGTTTCCCGCGCCGCCGCGGCCTCGAAGTCGGATGGACCGCGCGGCCGCGGCGGCGCGGCTGCGGGACTGCCTGTGGTCTCGCTCATGGGTTCCTCCCGGCGGATGTCTTCTGGTCGGTCGCGTCCGCTCGGGCGAAGTCTGCGCCCGTGTCGTTCGGCGGACAAGGCGGCGGTGCTCATGCACGCGGCCGGATGCGCCGGCTCGACCGGCGGCAGTGGTCCGACCTCCCCTTGCGGGAGGCCAACGGCGCGATGTCCCGCTCGAAGGGGGAGATCGGCGGGTCGGACGGGCCCGGCTTCGTCTGGCCCGACCCCCGGCGGCCGTGGCCGCCGGGGGATGGTTCGCTCGCCGGGGATCAGCCCCAGCAGGCCTTGGCGGCTTCTTCCGAGGTCATCGACTTGATGCCCTCGGCCGGCTTGTCGGTGACGAGGTCGACGCCCGTGTCGGTGAAGTCGAGGCCGGCGGTGGCCTGCGGCTTCTCGCCGGTGTCGGCGAACTTCTTGACGGCCTCGACGCCGAGCGCGGCCATCTTCAGCGGGTACTGCATGGAGGTCGCGCCGATGATACCGGCCTTGACGTTCTCGATGCCCGGGCAGCCGCCGTCGATCGACACGACGAGGACGTTGCCCTCCGCGCCCACCGCCTTCAGCGCCTCGTAGGCGCCGGCGGCGGCCGGCTCGTTGATCGTGTAGACGACGTTGATGTTCGGGTCGCGCTGGAGAAGGTTCTCCATGGCGGTGCGCCCGCCTTCCTCGTTGCCGTTGGTGATGTCGTGGCCGACGATGCGCGGGTCGTCCTCGTCGCCGATGACGTTCTTGTCCTTCACGTCGATGCCGAAGCCGGTCATGAAGCCCTGGTCGCGCAGGACGTCGACGGAAGGCTGCGAGGGGATGAGGTCGAGAAAGGCGATCCTGGCGTTCGCCGCCTCGTCGCCGAGCTGGGCCTTGGCCCACTGGCCGATCAGCTCGCCCGCGGTGAAGTTGTTGGTGGCGAAGGTCGCATCGGCCGAGTCGATCGGCTCGAGCGAGGTGTCGAGGGCGATGACGAGGATGCCCGCGTCGCGGGCCTGCTTGACGGAGGGAACGATCGCCTTCGTGTCCGAGGCGGTGATCAGGATGCCCTTGGCACCGCCCGCGATGCAGCTCTCGATGGCCGCGACCTGGCTCTCGGTGTCGCCGTCGATCTTGCCGGCATAGGTCTGGAGGTTGACGCCGAGCTCCTGCGCCTTGGCGAGCGCGCCTTCCTTCATCTTCACGAAGAAGGGGTTCGTGTCGGTCTTGGTGATGAGGCAGACGAGCGGCGCGTCCTGGGCCGCAGCCGGCGCGGCGGCGCCGAGCGTGCCGGCGACGAGAAGCGTCGCCGAGGCGAGAAGGGCGCGCGTGAAATGGGTCATGAAGGTCCTCCCGAACGATAAGCATCGCGGCACCGACCGGGACGCCGGCGGCTGATGCCGCGGGCAACCTTTCGGCCGCGAATGGCCGGCCTCCCGCCGGTCTCCACGAGAAAAGCAAACCACGAGGTTGCACCCGCTGTCAAACATAAATCAACAGGATTTAATTATTGGCGACGGGGAACGGCTGGACTACAGTGGCGCGACGCGGCTGGCCGCGCGGCCGGGGAGAGCCGCGTCGGCTCCACCCGATGACGGGGCGGCGCGCGAGCGCGGGAGGTATGACGGAATATGAGCGAGAGCTTCGCGCTCCGGCGGGACGAAGAGGCGTCTGGCGCCGCGGACAAGGTGCGCGGCTCCAACCAGGCGGGCCTTCGCGCCCACAACGAGCGCGCCGTCCTGTCGCTGATCCGCCGCAACGGGGCGCTGGCCAAAGCGGACATCGCGCGCCGCACCGGCCTGTCGCCGCAGACCGCGTCCGTGATCATGCGGGCGTTGGAGGCCGAGAAGCTGGTGCTGCGCGCCGAGCCGCGGCGCGGCCGCGTCGGGCAGCCCTCCGTGCCGATGCGGCTCAATCCCGACGGCGCCTATGCGTTCGGGCTGAAGATCGGGCGGCGCTCGCTCGACATCGTGCTCATGGACTTCGTCGGCACGGTGCGCGGCCGTCGCAGCCGCTCGGTGCCCTATCCGACGCCGGAGGGCGTCTGCGACTTCCTGGCCGAGGCGCTCGAAGCGCTCAGCGACACCCTGCCCCCGGAAGCACGCGAGCGCGTCGCCGGCATCGGCGTCGGCATGCCGTTCCAGCTCTGGGACTGGGCCGCCGAATGCGGGGCGCCGCCGGGAGCGATGGACGGCTGGCGCGGCTTCGACGTGCCGGCCGCCCTGTCGGCCAGGACTGGCCTGTCCGTCCACGTCGCCAACGACGCGACCGCCGCCTGCGGCGCCGAGCACGCCTTCGGCGGGGAGGAAGGAACGGATTTCGTCTACTTCTTCGTCGGCTCGTTCATCGGCGGCGGCATCGTGATCGACGACGCGCTGGTGGCGGGGCGCGACAACAATGCCGGCGCGCTCGGCTCGATGCCGGTGCCGCGTCGCGACCGCCCCGGCGCCGAGCAGCTCATCGCCGTCGCCTCGCTGCACCTCCTTGAAGCGGCGGCGGAGGCCTCCGGGCTGACCTGGAGCGGTATGCGCGACCCGGACTTCCACTGGACGGAACTCGGCACGCTTCTCGACAGCTGGATCGAGGAAGCGGCCCGCGGCATCGCCCACGCCGTCGCCTCGGCCTGCGCGGTCTACGACTTCGAGGCGGCGGTGATCGACGGGGCCTTTCCGCCCTTCGTGCGCGAGCGCCTCGTCGAGGCGGTGCGCGCGGGCCTGTCGCGGATCGACGCGCAGGGCCTCTCGCCCGTCGCCGTGCGTCCCGGCACGATCGGCGCGCAGGCCCGCGAGATCGGCGCGGCGAGCCTGCCCTTCTTCGCCAAGTTCCTGCTCGACCACCGCGTCCTCTACGCCGAGCGGAGCTGAGGCCTCGTCAGGCGCCCGCCTGCCAGGCCTTCACCGCGTCGAGCGGGTAGAGCAGCATCAGGACGTTGAGGGCGAGGCCGTCGCGGATCAGCCAGCCGGTGAGGAGCTCGAAGCCGATCGCGATTCCGATCGTCGCCCAGACCGGAAGACGCGCGGCCAGAAGGAAGCCGACGACCATGAAGGCGATGTCGCTGACCGAATTCAGGACGCTGTCGCCGAAGTAGTCCAGCGCGATCGTCGCCTCGCGGTAGCGCTGGATCACGGCGTCGGTGTTTTCGGCGATCTCCCAGGCGGCCTCGAGGAGCGTCGCGGCGACGAGGCGGGTCCCGAGGCTCCGGCGGCGCAGAACGAGCCAGCCGAGACCGTAGAACACGAAGCCGTGGATGACGTGCGAGAACGTGTACCAGTCGGCGATGTGCTGCGAGTTCTGCGAGCTCACCACCTCGCCGTGCCAGAGCTTGACGGCGCCGCATTCGCAGATCGGAACGCGCCCCATGGCCAGAAGCGTCAGCGCGGCGAGAGCGACGATCGCGAGAACGAGGACGATGTGGACCGGCCGGATGCCGGCGCGCGTGCCCGCGGCGGGTGCGGGTGCAGGTGCGGGTGCGGAGCGCCGGCGCGACTGGGGCGGCGCGGAGCCGAGGGGAGCGGTGGGCAGCAGGGGAGGCGCCTTTCGAACGGGGACGACAAGCTTCGATCCAGGATCGCCGGTCTGTCTGTCCTGCGGCTGGAGGCCGCGTCCCGCAAGTCCGCCACGCTCGGAACCTGTTGATCATGCTGCGATACAAACGGCGCGTCTGGATCCTTGCGGCGTTCCTGGCCGCGCTCGCCGGCTTTGTCGACGCGATCGGCTTCCTGGCGACGGGCGGGCGCTTCGTGTCCTTCATGAGCGGCAACACCACGCGCATCGGCGTCGAGGCGGCCGCGGCTTCGGCGGTCGCCCTCGAAACCGCGGGCCTTCTTCTCGCCTTCGTGTCCGGCGTCGTTCTCGGCTCGCTTCTCGGGCGCGCGACCGGGATCTGGCGCCGGCCGGCGGCGCTGCTTCTCGTGTCCGGCTTCCTCGCGCTCGCCGCCGGCCTCGACGGCGCGGGCCTCGCCTATGTCGGCCTGCTTCTCGCCGCAGGGGCGATGGGGGCGGAGAACACCGTCTTCGAGCGCGACGGCGAGGTCTCGATCGGCCTCACCTACATGACGGGAACGCTGGTGAAGCTCGGTCAACGGCTCGCCGAAGCGCTGACCGGCGGGCGGCGCACGGCCTTCCTGCCCTATCTCCTGCTCTGGCTGGGCCTCGCCTGCGGGGCGCTGGGCGGCGCCTTCGTCTACCCGATCGTGGGGCTCTCGGGCCTGTGGTTCGCCGCGCTCGCCGCCGCGATGCTCGCGGCGATCGCCGCCTTTCTCGACTGACGGTTGCCCGCGCCCTCTTGACGCGCCGTTTCCGCGATCAAGCTTCCATGTCCAACGAAGCATCATCGCGAAAGGAACATCGCATGGAAGGCGCAGGCGTGGGTTGGATCGCGGCCATCATCATCGGCGGCATCGCCGGGTGGCTCGCCTCGATGTTCATGAAGTCGGACACCGGCGTTCTCATGAACATCATTCTCGGCATCATCGGCGCGGCGATCGCCAGCTTCCTGTTCGGCATCATCGGCGTCGGCTTCGGCGGCTGGCTCGGCTATCTCGTCGCCGGCTTCCTCGGCGCCTGCATCCTGATCGCCGTGTCGCGGGCGGTGACGGGACGGCGCGCGCGCTACTGACACTGACGCGGCGCGCCGCTGCCCCGCGCCGCCTCCGGGCGGGCCGGATCGAAGACGAAGAAGGGGGCGGCTTCGGCGCCCCCTTCTTCGTGCCGCCTCACTCGACCTTGGTGATCCGCCCGTCGAGGTAGGGCGTGTAGGCGCCGTTCTTGGAGGCGAGGTAGTCGGCGACCACCTGGTCCATCGGCGGACCGAAATCGTAGGCGTTCTTGGCCGTGACGAAGACGTCGTAGCCGTCGCCGCCCCGGCGCATGAAGTCGTTCGACACGACGGAATAGGTCTTGGCCGGATCGATCGGGACGAAGGCGTCGCCCTGGCGCACGCGCACCGCCTTGATCCGCCCTTGGCCCGGCTCGGGGGCCTGGCTCCAGTCGACCTGGAGGCCGGCGACCTGGGGGAAGCGCCCGCCCCCTTCCTCGACCTGGGACACCCCGTTCTCCAGCGCGTCGATGATGCCCTGGCCCGTGAGCTCGAAGGTCGCGACGGTGTTGAGGAAGGGCAGGACGGTCAGGATCTCCCCTTGCGTCACCTCGCCCGCGTCGATCGAGGCGCGAAGGCCGCCGCCGTTGAGGAGGGCGATCGTCACGCCTTGCGGGGCCGTGCGCTCCAGGAGCGCGTCGGCGACGAGGTTGCCCATCTGGCACTCGCCTTGGCGGCAGGTCTCGCGCGAGCCGTCGATCGGGGACGGGATGCTCGCCACCACCTTGTTGCGGATCTCGTCCAGGGGCTTGGCGAGGTCCTTCACCGTGGCGAGGGTTTCCGGATCCTCGGCGACGGAGGCGTCGAGAAGGCGCGGCGCGCCGGTGGCGGCCGTCACCTTGCCGGCATCGTCGAAGGTGACGGTCAGGTCGCCGAGATACTTCGAATAGGACTGCGCCGTGACGATCGGCACCTCGGTCCCGTCCGGCGCCTTCACCAGCGTCGGGTACTTGCCCTCCGCCCCCTCCATGTCGCCGAGAAGGGTGTGGGAATGACCCCCGACGATCACGTCGATGCCGTCGACCTCCGAGGCGAGCTTCTGATCGGGCACGTAGCCGAGATGGCTGAGGACGACGATCTTGTTCACGCCCTGCGCCGTCAGGGCGTCGACCTCGCGCTTCACCGCCACCGCCGGCGGCTCGAAGGCGACCTCGCCGGTGGAGGCGATGTCGGGCGTGTCCGGCGTCGTCAGGCCGATGACGCCGATCTTTTCGCCGCCCACCTCGATCACGGTCGAGGGCAGGATCAGGTCGCCGGGCAGTGCCTTCTCGTTGGCCGGGTCGATGTTGGCCGACAGGAGCGGGATCTTCAGGTCGCGCGCGAAGCCGGCGAGGACGCCCGGCCCGTCGTCGAATTCGTGGTTGCCGACGGCCATGGCGTCGTAGCCGAGGCTGTCCACCATGGCCGACGTCGCCTTGCCCTTGTACTGGGTGTAGAACAGCGTGCCCTGGAACCAGTCGCCCGCGTCCAGCACGATCACGTTGCCGCCCGCCGCGCGACCCTCGTCGATGGCGGTGGCCAGGCGCGCCGCGCCGCCGAAGCAGGCCTTCTCCGCCGCCTCCTTCTCCGAACAGGTCGAGGAATACTTGTTGATCGGCTCGAACCGGTCGTGGACGTCGTTGGTGTGGAGGATGGTGAGGTCGAAGGCGCCGGCGGGTGCGGCCAGCCCGAGGCCGAGCGCGGCCGCGGCGGTGGAGGCGAGAAGAAGCGATCGCATGGGTGGGAACCGTCCTATCGTCTGATCCGTCGTGGGGCGGCGTCGAGGCTCGGCCCGCCCGGCGGGTGCGTCCTGTCGCGCCAACCGGAGGTTAGACCGATCCCGGGACGATTGACCACCCGCGAGCCCGGCCGCGGGATGGACAGCCGGCGTCGGATTCTTGATTGACTGGTCAATCAACGAACTTATGCTCCGGCCGAACCTCGGCGCGAATGCCGCGCCATGCCGCGGGCCGCCCGCCCGCCCCATGCTCGCCGCCTGCCCCACGCCGAAGAGGAGGACGAGGCCCATGTCCAGACGCGGCGTCGAAGCCGAGCGACGGGACGCCCTCGTGCGGGCGGCGATCGGCGCGATCGAGGAGGCCGGCTCGCTCGAGGTGACCGTCGCGGCGATCGCACGCCGCGCCAACGTGTCCTCGGCGCTCGCCCACCACTATTTCGGCGGCAAGGAAGACCTGATGATCGCCGTCATGCGCCATCTCCTCGCGCTCCTGCGCGAGGCGGTGCTGGAGCGCCTGCGCGCGGCGCAGACGCCGGAGGAGCGGCTGCGCGCGATCCTGTCGGGCTGCCTCGACGCGGATCAGTTCAGCCGGGAGATCGTCTTCGCCTGGCTGTCCTTCTATCTCCACGCCCGCCGCTCGCCGGAGGCGGCGCGGCTCCTGTCGATCTATTTCCGCCGCCTCGATTCCAACCTCGTCGCGGCGCTGCGACCGCTCTGCCGCGACGTCGACGCCGCCCGCACCCTGGCGCGGGGCATCGGCGCGGCGGTGGACGGCATCTGGCTGCGCCAGGCGCTGGCGAGCGACGGCGGGCCGAACGGCTCGGAAGCGGTTGCCAGCATCATGCGCTTCGTGGACGGGGAGATCGGCCGATGAAGGTCGTCGCGGAGGCCGACTACGTCCTGGTGGGCTCGGGCTCGGCCGGCTCGGCGCTGGCCTATCGCCTGTCGCAGGCGCCGGGCGGGCACGACGTGGCGGTGATCGAGGCGGGCGGCACCGATGTCGGCCCCTTCATCCAGATGCCGGGCGCCCTGTCCTTTCCGATGAACATGCCGCGCTACGACTGGGGCTACAAGGCCGAGCCCGAAGCGCGCTTGAGGGGGCGGGCGCTCGTCACCCCGCGCGGCAAGGTGATCGGCGGCTCCTCCTCGATCAACGGCATGGTCTACGTGCGCGGCCATGCCCGCGACTTCGACCATTGGGCCGAGAGCGGCGCCAGCGGCTGGGCCTTCCGCGACGTCCTTCCCTACTTCAAGCGCATGGAGGACATGGAGAACGGCGACCCCGACTGGCGCGGCACCGACGGTCCGCTCCACGTCCAGCAGGGGCGGATGGAGAACCCGCTCTACCGCGTCTTCATCGAGGCGGGCGCGGCGGCCGGCTATCCCGTCACCGCCGACTACAACGGCGCCGCGCAGGAGGGCTTCGGGCCGCTCCAGCAGACGATCCGCGGCGGCCGGCGCTGGTCGGCGGCGAACGCCTATCTGCGCCCCGCCCTCCAGCGCGGCAACGTCCGGCTCGTGTCAGCCCACGCGCTGCGGGTGCGGCTGGAGAACGGGCGCGCCGTCGGCGTCGAGATCGCGCGGGGGAGCCGGCGCACGGGCCTCGTGCGGGCCCGGCGCGAGGTGATCCTGTGCGCCGGCGCGATCAACTCGCCGCTCGTTCTCATGCATTCGGGCATCGGCGATCCCGAAACCCTGGCCGCCGCCGGCATCGAGGCGCTCGTGCCGCGCCGGGGCGTGGGCAAGAACCTCCAGGACCACCTGGAAGCCTATATCCAGCAGAGCTGCACGCAGCCGATCACCCTCAACGGCTATCTCAACCTGTTCTCCAAGGGCCGGGCCGGGCTCGAATGGATGATGCTCCACACCGGCCACGGCGCGACGAACCACTTCGAATCCGGCGGCTTCATCCGCTCGGGGGTGGGCGTCGACTATCCCGACATCCAGTTCCACTTCCTGCCGGGCGCCATCCGCTACGACGGGCGGGGCGCGGCGGAGGGCCACGGCTTCCAGGCCCATGTCGGCCCGATGCGCTCGAAGTCGCGGGGCGAGATCC
>CANJKV010000037.1 GCA_947474855.1 Aurantimonadaceae bacterium
AGTCGACGTAGCCGCGGTCCTGGCGCCAGTCGTTCGGGTTCTTCTCGAAGGTGACGCGCACGCCCGGCTCGAAGCTGGCGAGCTTGAAGGGGCCGGTGCCGACCGCCTTGTTGGGATCGTCGACCCCGCCGTTCGGCTGGATGATGAGGTGGTAGTCCGACAGGAGCAGCGGCAGGTCGGCATTGCCCTCGGCGAGCGTGATCACGAGGTTGCCGCCGTCGGCCTTGATGTCGCCGATGGTCTGCATGACGCCGAGCGCGCCCGATTCCGACTTCTCGTCGGTGTGGCGCTTGAGGGTGGCGACGACGTCGTCGACGGTGAGCGCCTTGCCGTCGTGGAAGGTGACGCCCTGGCGGATCTTGAAGGTCCAGGTCTTGGCGTCGGCGGAGGGCTCCCAGGACTCGGCCAGCGCCGGAACGGCCGCGCCGGAGAGCGGGTCGGACTCCACCAGCGTGTCGCCCCAGTTGCGCCCGACCACGAACATGACCTGCGAGAGCGCCTTGGCCGGGTCGAGCACGTCGGTCGCCGCGCCGCCTTCGAGCCCGAGCTTCAGCGCGCCGCCGCGCTGGGGCTCCTGCGCCGCGGCGTTCGTGGCGTAGAGCTGCGAGGCGAGCGTCAGGCTGACGCCGGCGGCGAGCGCGCGGCCCATGAACTCGCGCCGGCTCATGCCGCCGCGCCGGACCTCGTTGCCGAGATGCTTCGTGAAATCGCTCATGTTCGAAAACTCCTGCCCCGGCCGCGAAGCGCGCGATGTTCCAGGCGCCGACCCCCGCCGGCGCGTCGAAGAATGCTGCGCGATTTCTATCATCGAGGCTAGCGCGCGGAAGTTTGCCGCAGAACATATTTTTGCGACATGCGGTGTCGCATGTAAATCTTGAGAAGTCGGGCTGATGCTCCAGGTTCTGGCGCCGCAATGATCGCGACTTGATCAATCCATGCTTAAGACTAAAGCATCCTGTCGCCGAGTCGATCCTTGCGGGGTCGTCTCAGCGCGCGCGTTCTTCTATGCGATGCCCTCCCGGCGGGCCCGTCTCGCCTGCGTCGGACTTTCGCCGTAGCGGCGCCGGAAGGCGCGGGCAAAGGCAGAGGCGGATGAAAATCCACATGCCTGACCAACAGACGCGATCTCGTCGCGAGTTTCAAGCACCAGCCGTCGGCCATGCTCCAGCCGCAGGCGCTCACAGGCCTCCCCGGGCGACAGGTTCAGCACCTCGCGGAACAGCGTTTCCAGGCGCCGCCGCGACAGGCCGGCAAGCCTTGCGAGGGCCGCGACGCCGGGCGGCCGGTCGAGCCGCGCTTCCATCGCCTGGAGCGCGGCCGCCACGCGCGGCTCGCGGGCGGCAAGGCGCGCCAGGGACAGGCTCGCCTGCGGATCCTCGCCGGCGTGGAGCGGGTCGTAGACGAAGATGCCGGCGACGCCGAGCGCGAGGCTCGGGCCCTGCCGCGCGCGGATGAGCTCCAGCATCATGTCGAGGGCCGGCGAGGCGCCGCCGGTGGTGAAGCGGTCGGCGTCGACGACGAAGCGGCTGGATGCGAGCGAAACCTGTGGAAAGGCCGCAGCGAAGGCCTCGAAGTCCTCCCAGTGGGTCGTCGCGCGTCGGTTCGCGAGGAGGCCCGCCTTCGCCAGCACCCAGGTCCCCGCCTCGATCCCCCCGAGCGCGACGCCGCGCCGGGCGAGGGCTCGAAGGCCGGCGAGGAGGGCGGGACCGGCCGCGCGCTCCCAGTCGAAGGCGGCGACCACGAGGAGAGCGTCGGCCGCCGTCTCGGCCGGGTCGAAGCGCGCTTCGACGCCGAGCCGTAATCCGCTCGACGCGGCCACCTCGGCACCGTCCGGCGAAACGAGGCGCCAGCGAAAGAGCGGACGGCCGGCGAGGCGGTTGGCGGCGCGCAGGGGCTCGACGCTCGAGGCGAGGGTGAGAAGCGAGAAGCCGGCGAGAACGAGGATGTCGAGCGCGAGCGGCGCGGGGTCGGGGCGGAAGATCGTGCGGGTCATGCGCAAACTGTCTCATCGGCTGCGCAACCGGTATCGCGGCAAATCGGTCGGCGCGCCACTCTTCGTTTCGACATCGATCGAGGAGGAGGCACCTCATGTCGCTCGCCATGAACCGCGAAGTCTTCATCACCTGCGCCGTCACGGGGGCCGGCGACACGGCGGGACGGTCCGACAAGGTACCGGTGACGCCGGCCGAGATCGCCGCGGCCTCGATCGAGGCGGCGAAGGCGGGCGCCGCCGTCGCCCACATCCACGTGCGCGATCCCGAAACGGGCAAGGGCGCGCGCGACGTCGCGCTCTACCGCGAGGCGGTGCGGCTGATCCGCGAGTCCGGCACCGACGTCATCCTCAACCTCACCGCCGGCATGGGCGGCGACCTGACGCTCGGCTCCGTCGAGCAGCCGCTTCCTCCCGCCAAGGACGGCACCGACATGGTCGGCGCCACCGAACGCCTCGCCCACGTCGCCGAGCTTCGCCCGGAAATCTGCACCCTCGACTGCGGCACGATGAACTTCGGCGAGGGCGACTACGTCATGACCAACACGCCGGCCATGCTGAAGGAGATGGCCCGGCAGATCCGCGACCTTGGCGTGCGGCCGGAGATCGAGGTCTTCGACACCGGCCACCTCGTTCTCGCCAAGTGGCTGCAAGCGCAAGGCCTGCTCGACGGGCCGGTGCTGGTGCAGCTCTGCATGGGGATTCCCTGGGGCGCGCCCGACGACATCGGGACCCTGATGGCGATGGTCAACAACCTGCCGAAGGACTGGGTCTTCTCGGCCTTCTCGATCGGCCGCAACCAGCTGCCCTACGCGGCGCTCGCCGCGCTGGCCGGCGGCAACGTGCGCGTCGGGCTGGAGGACAATCTCTGGCTCGCCAAGGGCGTGCTGGCGTCGAACGGCGACCTCGTCGCGGCGGCGAAGCGGACGCTGGAGGGCATGGGCGCCAAGGTGCTGAGCCCCGCCGAGACGCGGGCGAAGCTGAAGCTCGAGACGAGGGGCTGAGAGCCATGGCCGACATTCGCAAGGTCACAGTCGTCGGCGGCGGCGTCATCGGCGGCGGCTGGGTCGCGCGCTTTCTCCAGAACGGGATCGACGTCGACGTCTACGATCCGGACCCGGAGGCCGAGCGCAAGCTCGGCGGTCTCCTCGATAACGCCCGCCGCGCCTTCGCCCGGCTGATCGAGGGGCGCAAGCCCGCGCCCGGCCGGCTGCGCTTTCGCGCGAGCCTGGAGGAGGCGCTGGCCGGCGCCGACTTCGTCCAGGAAAGCGCGCCCGAGCGCCTCGACCTCAAGCAGAAGCTGTTCGCCCAGATCGACGCGCTGGCCCCGCCGCACGTCCTCGTCGCGTCCTCGACCTCGGGCCTCCTTCCGACCGACCTCCAGGCCGCGATGGGGCGCCATCCCGAGCGCCTCCTCGTCGCCCATCCCTTCAATCCCGTCTATCTCGTGCCGCTGGTCGAGCTCGTCGGCGGCCGGAAGACGGAGCCGCAGGCCGTCGAGCGGGCGCGGGCCTTCTACGATTCGCTCGGCATGAAGCCGATCGTCATCGCCAAGGAGATCGACGCCTTCGTCGGCGACCGGCTGCTGGAGGCGCTGTGGCGCGAGGCGCTGTGGCTGGTGAAGGACGGAATCGCCACCGTCGAGGAGATCGACGACGTCATCCGCTATTCCTTCGGCCTGCGCTGGGCGCAGATGGGCCTCTTCCAGGTCTACCGCATCGCCGGGGGCGAGGCGGGCATGCGCCACTTCATGGCGCAGTTCGGGCCTTGCCTCCAATGGCCCTGGACGAAGCTGACGGAGGTCCCCGAACTCACCGACGAGCTCGTCGACACGATCGCCGAGCAGTCCGACGCGCAGGCCCGCGGCCTGTCGATCCGCGAGCTGGAGCGCATCCGCGACGACAACCTCGTCTCCATCATGCGCGCCCTCGCCCGCTCGCAGAAGGGCGCCGGCTGGGGCGCGGGCGAGCTCCTCAACGCCTACGAGGCGCGGCTGCGCGGCGCCGCGCCGAAGGGCGAGCCGCTGCGCCTGCACCGCGCGAGCGTTTCGCCGGACTGGATCGACTACAACGGCCACATGACCGAGTTCCGCTACCTCCAGGTGCTGGGCGACGCGACCGACGCGGTTCTCTTCAAGCTCGGCCTCGACGAGGAGTACGTCGCGGGCGGCCACAGCTTCTACACGGTGGAGAGCCACATCCGGCACCTCGGCCAGGCGCACGAGGGCGACGTGATCGCGGTGGAGACGCAGGTGCTGGCGGCCGACGCCAAGCGCCTGAAGCTCTTCCACACGGCGGTGAACGAAACCACCGGCGCGGTGGTCGCGACCGGCGAGCACCTTCTTCTCCACGTCGACGCCGCGAGCGGCCGGGCGGCGCCCGCGGGCGAGGCCATGGCGGCGCGGCTCGAAGCGCTCGCGCGCGACCACGGCGCACTGCCGGTGCCGGCCGCGGCGGGACGGCGGGTCGGCGAGCCGGCGTAGCGTTCCGCCGCCTCGCTTGCCTCGGGTCGGCGCCTGGGCATAAGGTTCACGGACGTGAAAAACGGAGCGTCCCGTGGAGCATCCGCGCGCCGAGATCGCCGACGACCTCGATCAGCATGACGGCCCGGCAGCGGGCGGCGGCGAGGATCCGGTGGACGCGCTCGGACCGAAGATGCGCGACCTGCGCCGGCGCAAGGGCATGACGCTGTCGGAGATCGCCGAGCAGGCCGGCCTCTCGATCGGGCATCTCAGTCAGGTCGAGCGCGGTCTCTCGACGCCGACGATCCGCCAGCTCCAGGCCATCGCCCGGACCATGGGCGTGACCATCGGCTGGTTCTTCCGCGGCGAGGAGCAGCAGGGTCCGGACGACGAGGACGGCCGCGTCGTCGTGCGTGCGGACAAGCGTCGCCGCATCGAGATGCCGAGCCTCGGCCTCGTCGACGAGCTCCTCGTGCCCGACCTCGACGGGCCGCTGGAGCTTCTCCACTGCACCCTCGACCCCGGCGCCGGCAGCGGCCCGGAAGCCTACACCCACGAGGGCGCCGAGGCGGGGCTGGTGCTGGAGGGCGAGATGGAGCTCTTCGTGTCCGAGCGGCGCTACCACCTGAAGGCCGGCGACAGCTTCGCCTTCGCCTCCACCGAGCCGCACCGCTACCGCAACACCGGCGCCGAGCCGCTGAAGATCGTCTGGGCGATCACGCCGCCGACCTATTGAGGGCGGGGCGGGCCGGCCCCGCCTCAGGTCCGGTAGGACGGATCGAGCGATTCGACGAGCCGCATCTGCGCGGCCCATTCGAGCAGAAGGTCGCCGTCGTCATAGGCCATCTGGTCGAACTGCCGCCCGACCTTCGCCGCGACGTCGGCGGGCACGAGGCGCACCGGCCGGCCCGTGGACAGGGTCGCGACCTGGATCTCGCAGGACTGGTTCAGGTAGAACATGGCGTTGAACATCTCGCCGGCGGTGCGCCCGACTGTGAGAAGGCCGTGATTGCGCAGCATCAGGGCGGGATGGGACCCGAGATCGGCGACGATCCGCTCGCGCTCCTCGTGGTCGAGCGCGATGCCCTCGAAGGCGTGGTAGCCGATCCGGCCATGGAACTGCAGGCTGGTCTGGTTCAGCGGCAGGAGGCCTTCCTCCAGCGAGGCCACGGCGACGCCTGCGCGGGTGTGCGTGTGCATGACCCAGGCCGCGTCGTGCCGGGCCCGATGAACCGCCGAATGGATGGTGAAGCCGGCCGGGTTCACCCGCGCCGCCGACCCGCCCACCTTGTTTCCGTCGACGTCGATCTTCACCAGCGAGGAGGCGGTGATCTCTTCCCACCGGTGGCCGTAGGGATTGATCAGGAAGTGGCCGTCCTCGTCCGGCACGCGGGCCGTGATGTGGGTGTAGATGAGGTCGGTCATCCGGTAGTGGGCGGCGAGCCGGTAGCAGGCGGCGAGCTCGACCCGCGTCCGCCATTCCGCGTCGGACATGGATGCCGCGGGCGCGGTGTTCGTCGCCGTGGCGAGGCTCGACATGAGATCTTCCTTCGTTTTACTCGGGTGAACGGCATCCGGCCTGAGTCCCCCTGTTTTCCGCGAGAGCGGCCTATCCGGCGGCGGCAGTATTCACCGGGATGAAGGCGACGCGCGCCGTCACCTGCGCAGGACGGGCCGCGTCAGGCAGGTCGGGCCGCCTTCGCAGGCGATGCAGAGGGCATCGGCTTCGAAGGTCGCAACCCGGCAGCCCGCCGCCTCCATGGCGGCTCGCGTCTTCGGAAAGCCGGCGACGGCGACGACGTCGCGGGGAGCCAGCGGCAGGACGTTGAGGCTGAGACCGAAGCTGTCGGCGAACTCCTGAGGCTCGCCTTCGACGAGCCCGATGCCGCGGGCGCGCAGGAGCTGCCAGAATGGCGCCGGCAGGAGCGGCGCGTGGACGAGGGCGAGGTCGTCGGCGAGCGGGCTGATCACCGACATGAGGTGGAGGCAGGCGTCCTCGCCCTGCCAGAAGGGCAGGTCGAAGCCGAGCACCTCCACGCCGAGCGGCGAGAGGATCGCGCGCAGCTGGACGATCCCCGCCTCGTTGGTGCGAACGCCCCGGCCGACAACGAGCGTTCGCGCATCGAGCCAGACGCAGTCGCCCCCCTCCACCGTGCCCAGCGCCTCGATCCGGCCGAGGATCGGCACGCCGGCCTTGGCATAGGCCGCCTCGTGCAGAACCGGCTCGGGCCGGCGCAGCGCCTTGCCCATGGACAGGAGCACCGCCCCGCGCTCGGTGACGAGCGAGGGGTCGTGCGTGAAGACGGCGTCGGCGAGCCCGTCCCCGTCGTCCTCGACCCAGAGGATCTCCGCCCCGCTCGCCGCCACGAGTTCGGCGAAGGCGGCGTGCTGGCGAACCGCCTTCGCGCCGTCGAAGCCCGGCCCGTAGTGCCAGGCCGCGGGATCGGCGCCGGCCAGGCTCGCGCCCGGCCGCCGCATCAGCACGCGGCGCAGCGGCGCGGCCATCGACTGGGCCCCGAAGAGGGCGGGCGCAACGTCCATCGAGTAATCTCCCCGTTTCATCGAAGTGAAACTGACCGATTGCATCCGCTCCGCGCAAGTGCATTAATCCAGCAAGTGGGGTGCCTGACCGTGATTTGGGCAGGCATCCAGAGCAGCGGAGCAGCCATGGCCCCGACCGCCGACCCGATACCCGTCGCCGTCACCGGCCTTCACAAGCGCTTCGGCGCCCTCGAAGTGCTGAAGGGCGTGTCGCTCCGGGCGGGGCGGGGCGAGGTGGTGGCGGTGATCGGCGGCTCCGGATCGGGCAAGTCGACGCTTCTTCGCTGCATCAACCTCCTGGAAACGCCGACGAGCGGCGAGATCGCCATCGACGGCGAGGTGCTGAAGCTGAAGAGCGACGGCCATGGCGGTCTGACGCCGGCCGACGGTGCGCAGGTTCGGCGTGTGCGCACGCGCCTCGCCATGGTTTTCCAGAGCTTCAATCTCTGGCAGCACATGACGCTGATCGGCAACGTCGTCGAGGCGCCGATCCATGTCCTGAAAGTGCCCAAGGACGAGGCGCGTGCGCGCGCCGAGGCGCTGCTGCGCCGCGTCGGGCTCTTTGACAAGCGCGACAGCTATCCCGCCTTCCTGTCCGGCGGCCAGCAGCAGCGCGCGGCGATCGCGCGGGCCCTCGCCATCCAGCCGGACGTCATGCTGTTCGACGAGCCGACCTCCGCGCTCGATCCCGAGCTCGTCGGCGAGGTGCTCGCCGTGATCCGGGACTTGGCGGGCGAAGGGCGGACCATGATCCTCGTCACCCACGAGATGAAGTTCGCCCGCGAGGTGGCGAGCCGCGTCGTCTTCCTCCACGGCGGCCTCGTCGAGGAGGAGGGGCCGCCGGACGCCGTGTTCGGCGCCCCGAAGTCGGAGCGCCTCAAGCGCTTCATCCAGTCCATCCACTGACCCGAACCCGAGAGCCAGGAAGCCGCCGATGAAAGCCACCTTGAGGTCGATCGTTCTTCTCGCCGGCGTGGCCCTCCTTGGGCTCGCCGCGGGCGCGGGCGCGCAGGAACAGGTGCGCGTCGGCATCGCCGCCGAACCCTATCCGCCCTTCGCCTCGCCCGATGCTTCAGGCGCCTGGACGGGCTGGGAGGTCGACCTCGCCAAGGCGGTGTGCGCTGAAGCCAAGCTCGACTGCGTCATCACGCCGGTGTCCTGGGACGGCATCATCCCGGCGCTGACCTCGAACAAGATCGACATGATCGCGGCGTCCATGTCGATCACCGCCGAGCGCCAGCAGACGATCGACTTTTCCGACAAGTACTACAACACGCCGACCTCGGTCGCCGCCGCCAAGGACGCCGACTTCGACGCGAGCCCCGCGGGCCTCGCCGGCAAGATCGTCGGCGTCCAGGTCTCGACGGTCCACGAGGCCTATGCCCGCAAGCACTTCACGGATTCCGAGATCAAGGTCTACCAGACGCAGGACGAGGCCAACCAGGACCTCGTCGCCGGCCGTATCGACGCCACGCAGGCCGACAAGATCGCGCTCGACGCCTTTCTCGCCTCGCCCGACGGATCGGCCTGCTGCAAGATCGCCGGCGACGTCGCGCCCGACGTGGACGTTCTCGGCCCCGGCGTCGGCTTCGGCCTGCGCAAGGGCGACGAGGTGCTGAAGCAGAAGCTGAACGCCGCGATCAAGGCGATCCGCGAGAACGGCACCTATGCCGCGATCGCGCAGCCCTACTTCAACTTCGACATCTACGGGAGCTGAGCCGGCGAACCGGGACGCGATCCGTGCCGAGCGGCCTCGAACTTCTCTCGCCCTGGCCGCCCGGCTGGGGCATGACGCTGCTCGCCGGCTTCTGGGCCTCGATCCAGATCGCCGTCGGCGGCTTCGGCTTCGGCCTCCTGATCGGCATGGCCGGGGCGCTCGGCAAGCTGAACGGCGGGCCGGTCGTGCGCGATCTCCTCGCCTGCTACACGACGCTCGTTCGCGCTGTCCCCGAGCTCGTGCTGATCGTCCTCCTCTACTATGCCGGAGGCGACCTCCTGAACCGGGCCTTCGCCCTGTTCGGGGCCGGGCCGGTGGAGCTCAGCGGCTTTGCCGCCGGCGTCTTCGTGATCGCCGTCGTCCAGGGCGCTTACTCGACCGAGGTGATCCGCGGCGCGATCCAGGCGGTGCCGGCGGGCGAGGTCGAGGCCGGCCGCGCCTTCGGCATGTCCGGGCCCTTGCTCGCGCGGCGCATCGTTTTGCCGGCGATGCTCGCCCACGCGGTGCCCGGCCTCTCCAACCTGTGGCTCATCGCCACGAAAGACACCGCGCTCCTCGCGGTCGTCGGCTTCACCGAGCTGACGCTCGCGACGCGCCAGGCGGCGGGCGCGACGAAGGCCTATTTCCTGTTCTTCTGCGCCGCGGGGCTCCTCTACCTCCTCCTTACCCTCGGCTCGAACCTCCTGTTCGGCCGGATCGAGGCCTATGCCCGGCGCGGCCAGCGCCGGGAGGCGGGCGCCTCGTGAGCGCGCCGAGCCCCGGCCTTCCTGCCATCGAGGCGCCGCCCGTCGAGGCGCTCGCCCCGACGCAGAGCCGGCGGCTCGACGCTTCTGCCCTCCTCAAGCCGCACCGCATCGTCTTGATCCTTCTCGCGCTCGCCCTTGTCGGATGGGCGGCGCTCTCGATGCGCTGGGACTGGCTGCCGGACTACGGGCCGATGATCGCGGCCGGCCTCTGGCAGACGCTCCTGATCCTCGTCTCGACGGCGATCCTCGGCTTCCTTCTCGCCGTGCCGCTGGGGCTTGCCCAGGCCGCAGGCCCCTGGTTCCTCGCCGCGCCCGCCGCCGCCTTCTGCACGGTGATCCGCGGCACGCCGCTGCTCCTGCAGATGTGGCTCCTCTACTATGGCCTCGGCTCGCTGTTCCCGCTGATCCCCGAGATTCGCGGCTCGGTGCTGTGGCCCTATCTGCGCCAGGCCTGGCCTTATGCGGTGCTCGCTCTCACCCTGTCATTCGCCGGTTACGAGGGCGAGGTGATGCGCGGCGCCTTCAAGGGCGTGCCGCGGGGCGAACTGGAGGCGGGACGGGCCTACGGCATGGGGCCCTGGACGCTGTTGCGGCGCATCTGGCTGCCGCGCGCCGTCCAGCGCGCGCTGCCGACGCTGGCGGGCGAGACGGTGCTGCAGCTGAAAGCGACGCCGCTCGTCGCCACCATCACCGTGATCGACCTCTACGCCGTCTTCTCGCGCGTGCGCCAGGACACCTTCCTGACCTACGAGCCGCTGCTGCTGCTCGCGCTGATCTATCTCGTTCTCACCGCGATCCTCGTCGCGCTGTTCCGCCTCCTGGAGACCCGCATCCCGCAGCGGCGGTGAGGTGAGGCGTCATGCGGCAGCCGCCCTGGCGGTGCGGCGGATCGCCGAGGGCGGGCGGCGATAAACCTCCTGGAATACGGCGTTGAAGCGCCGGAGGCTGCCGAAGCCCGACTGAAGGGCGATGTCGGTCATGGAAAGGTTCGTGTCGGACAGCAGGCGCTTGGCGCGCGCGACGCGGGCGCTGCGCGCGACCGCGCCTGGGCTCGCCCCGAGATGCTTGGCGAAGAGCCGCGAGAGCTGGCGCGCGCCGATGCCGACCCGCGCCGCAAGCGCCTCGACGGTTCCATCCTCGCCGTCGAGCGCGCCGTCCTCTCGGATGAGGCGCGCGGCGCGCTCGACGGCAGCCAGAGACCCCTTCCAGGCCGGCGAGAAGGGCGCGCTCTCCGGCCGGCAGCGAAGGCAGGGCCGAAAGCCCGCACGCTCGGCCGCGGCGGCGCTCGCCAGGAACTCGACGTTGCGCCGCAGCGGCGGTCGCGCCGGGCAGACGCAGCGGCAATAGATGCCGGTGGAGCGCACGCCGACGAAGAACCGCCCGTCCTGGGTGGGGTCGCGCTGGCGCCAGGCGGCTTCGCAGGAGGCGATGTCGAGAACCATGGCGGCATCCTAGCCGATGGATTAGCCTTCGTTGCCATCGGAGTCCGAATCCGGCGAGCCGGCATGGCAGCGACAGGCGATGCTCGGACGTGACATCCCGAAGGCCGGCGGCACGCGCATGAACGATATCCCGAAGATGGGCCCGACCGAATGGGCGCTTCTCCTCATGCTCTCGGTCCTTTGGGGCGGCGCCTTCTTCTTTTCCAAGGTGGCGCTCGGCGAGCTGCCGCCCTTCACCGTCGTTCTGGCGCGGGTAAGCCTCGCGGCGATGGCGCTCTTCGCCTTTCTCCTCGCGACGGGGCGCGTCGTGCCGCGCAGCCGGGCGGTGTGGGCGGCCTTCTTCGGCATGGCGCTCCTCAACAACATCGTGCCCTTCGGCCTGATCTTCCTTGCCCAGACGGCGATCCCGAGCGGCCTCGCCTCGATCCTCAACGCGACGACGCCGATCTTCTCGATCCTCATCGCCCACCGGCTGACCGCCGACGAGAAGATGACCCGCGCCAAGCTGACGGGGGTCGGCCTCGGGCTCGCCGGCGTCGCGGTGCTGATGGGCGGCAACGCCTTCGTCAGCGACGCGCCGCCGCTCTGGGCCCTCCTCGCCTGCCTCGGGGCGGCGCTGTCCTACGGCTTCACCAGCGTCTTCGGCCGGCGTTTCCGGCGCATGGGAGTCGAGCCGGTGGTGGTCGCCTTCGGCCAGCTCGCTGCCGCCACGCTCCTCGCCATCCCCGTCGCCGCCGTGGTCGACGCGCCGTGGAGCCTGCCTGCGCCGGGAGGGGCGACGCTCGCCGCGCTCGCCGGCCTCGCGCTGCTCTCGACGGCGCTCGCCTACGTCCTGTTCTTCCGCATCCTGGCGGTCGGCGGGGCGACCAACAGCTCGCTTGTCACGCTGCTGATCCCGGTCAGCGCGATCCTTCTCGGCACCCTCGTCCTCGGCGAGCGCCTGACCGCCAACCACTTCGCCGGCATGGCGCTGATCGCGCTCGGCCTCCTCGTCATCGACGGCCGGATGCTGCGCCTCGTCGGGTCGCAGCCGCCCGCGGGAGGGCACGCATGAGCGAAACGCTCTTCACCCATCTCGACAGCCCGATCGGACCGCTTCTTCTCGCCGGCGACGGCGAGCGCTTGTCGCGGATCGGCTTTCCCTCGGGCAAGGGCGTGGTCGCGCCGCGAGCCGAGTGGCGACGGGCGGACGGGGCTTTCGCCCGCGCGCGAGGGCAGCTCGGCGAGTACTTCGCCGGGCGCCGCCTCGTCTTCGACCTCGCCCTCGATCCCGTCGGCACGCCCTTCCAGCTGGAGGTCTGGCGAGCGCTTCTCGACGTGCCCGCGGGCGGGACGATCAGCTACGGCGAGCTGGCGCGGCGGATCGGCCGGCCGGCCGCCAGCCGGGCGGTCGGCGCGGCGAACGGCGCCAACCCTTTGCCGATCGTCGTTCCCTGCCACCGCGTCATCGGCGCCAACGGCACGCTGACCGGCTTCGGCGGCGGACTGGACGCCAAGCGCCGGCTCCTCGACCTCGAGCGCGGCATCCTGCCCGCCCTGCTCTGACGGGAGGCAGATCGGAGCCGATCGCCCGAGCCGGCCGCCATCGGACCGCGTCCGCCGCAGACCGCGCTCGGGACGGTACGCGCGTGCCGCATTCTTCACGTCGATGAAGAACTTCGATCGCCGATCCGACGGCCCACCGTGCTATCGCGCAATGGCACGCCGTTCGAAGCGATTCAGCTTGCGCGCGCTCCATCTCTCGGACACGATTTCATGTAGATGAAGACGTTGCAGGTCGGAGGACCGGCGCTGCGCGGCGGTTCGGGGGAATTCCCATGTCGACGGACTACGACGCGATCGTCATCGGTGCCGGCCACAACGGCCTCGTCTGCGCCGGCTACCTCGCCAAGGCGGGGCTGAAGGTCCTGGTGCTGGAGCGCCGGCCCGTGGTGGGCGGGGCGGCGGTGACCGAGGAGATCGCGCCGGGCTTCCGCGCCTCGATCTTCTCCTATCTCATGAGCCTCCTCCACCCACGCATCATCCGCGACTTCGACCTGAAAGCCCATGGCCTTGAGGTGCTGCCCTGCTCGGACATGGTCTCGCCGGTCGGCGGCGACGACTACATCCTGTTCTCCGACGACATCGGGCGGACGCAGCGCTCCTTCGCCAAGTTCTCCAAGGCGGACGCGGCGATCTATCCGGAGTTCGACACCTACCTCATGGAATCGGCGGCGATCGTGAGGAAGCTCCTGTGGGAAACGCCGATCGACCCGACGAAGCGCGACTGGAAGACCTTCAAGGACGGCGCGCAGCTCCTGTGGAAGTACCGCAAGATCGGCCGCAAGATGTACCGCATCGCCGACCTCATGACGATGAGCGCCTACGACTTCCTCGCCGAATGGTTCGAGGACGAGCGGATCATGGCCGTTCTCGCCTACTACGCCTCGATCGGCACCTTCGCCGGCCCGAAGACGCCGGGCTCGGCCTACGTCATCATGCACCACGTCATGGGCGAGCACGAGGGCGCGGGAGGCTGGGGCTTCGTCAAAGGCGGCATGGGCTCGATCACGCAGGCGCTGGCCGACGCCGACCGCAAGCTCGGCGTGGAGATCGTGACCGATGCCGACATCCGCGAGATCAAGGTCGCCGGCAACGCCGCCGTTTCGGTCGTGACGGCGCACGGGCACGTCTACAAGGCGAAGACCATCGCCTCCAACGTCAACGCCAAGCTCCTCTACCGCGACATGCTCGATCCGGCCCTGGTGCCGCCGGAGGTGAAGCGCGAGATCGACAACTACCGGACCTTCTCGACCGCCTTCAAGATGAACATCGCCTGCGAGCGTCCGCCGCAATACAAGATCCTCGACAAGGTGCGCGCCGACGGGGCGATCGGCAGCTTTCCTTATCCGACCTACATGCACATCGCGCCCGACACCGACTATCTCGAGCGCGCTTACGACGACGCGAAGTACGGCTCCTATTCGCGCCGCCCGTTCATCACGCCCGTCGTGCCCACCATCGTCGACGACACGCTGGCGCCTGCCGGCAAGCACGTCGTCAACCTCTTCGGCGGGCACGCGCCCTATTCGCTGAAGAACGGCGACTGGGGATCCGAGAAGGAGAACTTCAAGACCACGATCTTCGACACGATCGAGGAGTTCGCGCCGGGCTTCCGCGACGACGTGATCGAAGCGCAGCTCCTCGTGCCGCCCGACATCGAGCGAATCGTCAACCTGCCGCAGGGCCACATCTTCCACGGCGAGCTGTCGGCCGACCAGCTCTTCTTTCAGCGGCCGGTCTCGGGTTATGCCGACTACCGCACGCCCATCAAGGGGCTCTACGTCTGCGGCTCGTCGATGCATCCGGGCGGCGGCGTCTCGGGCATCCCGGGCGCCAACGCCGCGCGCGAGATCCTGAAGGACCTAAGGACGAAGCCGGACGCCAGGGTTGCGGGACGCTGATCCGTCTGCGCGACCGCAATGTTCGGTCGCAGCGCCTTGATCCCGCACGATCTTCCGCGGGAATTCCTAGGCATGTGGACATAGCAGGCTGATTTCGCTGGCTCTTTTCTGTTGCCAGCGCCGCTTACTTGTTTCATGGCAGGGCGAAGGTTTCGTACGCCTGCAAGCCGGAACGAGCTTGGATGTCCCATAGCCATCACAGTCCCGTCTTCGTGGTCCTGTCGCTGATCGTCGCTGTGATCGGCTCCTGGACGGCGCTGGACCTGTTCCGGCGCGTCACCGGCAATTTCGGGCGGGCGCGGGCCGGCTGGCTGGCGGCCGCGGCCTTCGCGATGGGGCTCAGCATCTGGTCGATGCACTTCGTCGCCATGCTCGGCTTCGACCCCGGCTCGTCCGTCAGCTACGATCCGTGGCTGACCGTCGCTTCTCTTTTTCTGGCGATCGGGGCGACGGCCATCGCCTTCCTCGTGGCGGCGTCCGAGCGGGTGGGCAGGCGCCAGGTCGTCGCAGCGGGCGTCCTGATGGGCGCGGGCATCTGCACCATGCATTACGTCGGCATGGCCGCGCTGGTGACCGCCGTCTCGCTCGGCTACGACGTGCCGCTCGTCGCCCTGTCGCTCGTCATCGCCGTGGTCGCCTCCACGGCGGCGCTGTTCGTGGCGCGCGGCGAGCGCACGGCCCAATCGCGCGGCGTCGCGGCCCTCGTTCTCGGCCTTGCCGTGGTCGGCATGCACTACACCGCCATGGCGGCGCTGCGCCTGACGCCCGTCGAGGGCGCGGCCGTCCATCCCGCGGGGCCGGCACCCCTGCCGCTCGCCTTCGGCGTCGCCGGCTCGACGGTCTTGATCCTGTTTCTGGCGCTCATGGCCTCGCTCTACGACCAGCGCGGCAACATCCTGGCGGCGCTGGAAGCGGGCGGCGTCGGCTACTGGGAACTCGACTTGAGGAGCTGGCGGCTGCACATCTCGCCGAAGGGCAAGGCGATCTTCGGCCTGCCGCCGGAGGAGGGGCTCACCTATGCCGAGGCGCTGAGCCGCATCGCGCCCGACAGCCGGGCCGAGCGCGAAACGCGCCTGATGGAGGCGATCCGCACCGGCACGGACTACGACGTGGAATATCCGCTGTCGGTCGGCGGGCGGTGGGTCAACGCGCGCGGGCGCACGGTGCGGGCGGGCGGCGGGCGGGCGACCCGCATGGTCGGCGTGGTGATCGACGTCACCGAGCGCCGGCAGGCGGTGGAGCGGATCATCACCAGCGAGAAGCGCCAGCGCCTGCTCGTGGACGAGCTGAACCACCGGGTGAAGAACACGCTCGCCACCGTCCAGTCGATCTCCCGCCAGACCGCGCGCGGCACGCAGTCGGCCGCCGCCTTCCACCGCAGCTTCGAGGCCCGGCTCCAGGCGCTCTCGGCGACCCACAACGCCCTGACGCGGCACGGCTGGGAGCAGGCGAGCCTGTCGGAGATCCTGGTCGGGGAGCTGAAGGTCTATCCGGCAACCCAAGTGACGGTGACCGGCGAGGACGTGGCGCTCAGCGCCCGACACGCGCTGGCCCTCGGCATGGTGATCCACGAGCTGGCCGCCAACGCCGCCCGTCACGGGGCGCTCGCCACGCCGCACGGCCACGTCCGGGTCGAGTGGCGCGTCGAGGCCCGGCCCGCGGGCGAGGCGCTCGTCTTCGAATGGTGCGAGGAGGGCGTGCCGGCGCTGCAGGCCGCGCCGCTGCAGGCGGGCTTCGGCTCGCGCCTCATCCGCCGCAGCATCGAGGGAGAGCTGGAAGGCAGCGTCGAGCTCGATTTCGAGCCGAACGGCTTCTGCTGCCGCTTCTGCGTGCCGCTCGCGGTCGAGCAGCATCTCGGCCGGGCGGCGGGGTGAGCCGCCCGGCCGAACAGGCTCGGCTCAGATGTTGCGCTCGATGGCGCCCTCGATCTGGCCGAGGATGCCGCCGGCGCCCGACTTCGAGGTCTGCTGCACCTGCCCGCCGCCGTCCGGCCGGGCCGGCGCGAGGCTCGGCTTGCCGCCCATCGGCTTCGAGGCCTGCGCCGAGAAGGTGCCGCGGCCGTCCATCGCCGGACCCTCGCTCCAGCGGCCCTGCGGGATCGTCCCGTCCGTCATATGGCCGAAGTAGCTGTAGGCGAACTCGCCCGCTTCCTGTTCCTGCGGGAAGGAGTTCGGGATCGGCAGGTTCGCCTGGGCGCCGCCCATGTCCTCGATCGCGGCGAGCCACTGCTGCTGGTGCATGGTGTCGCGGGCGATCAGGAAGGACAGCATGTCCTTCATGCCGGGATCGTCGGTCATGTTGTAGAGCCGCACCGCGAGCACCCGGCCCGAGCTTTCCGCGGTGACGTTGGCGTACATGTCGGCGGCCAGGTTCCCGGAGGCGTAGACGTGGGAGGCGTCGAAGGGCACGCCGTTGGCGTCGGAGGGCAGCGCGGCGAGGCCCGTCGACAGGATCTGGCGCATGTCGACGCCGTTCAGGATCGCCCCGCCGATCGGATCGGCCGAGACTTCCTCCTGGAAGGAGAGCGGCGCGTTCTCGAGGTTCAGCGCGACCGCGGTCGCGAGCATCTCGATGTGGCCGAGCTCCTCCGTTGCGGTGTTGAGCAGCATGTCGCGGTACTTCGACGGTCCGCGGGCGCCGAAGGCCTGGAACATGTACTGCATGGCGACGCGGATCTCGCCCTCGACGCCGCCGATGGCCTGCTGGAGGGCGCGGGCGAAGACCGGGTTCGGCCGCTCGACGCGGACCGGGTACTGGAGCTGTCCGTCGGTGTAGAACATGGGGGTCCCTTTCGTGGCCGGCCCGCCCTCAGGCGAGCTGGCTGCGGATCGAGTTGAGAAGGAAGAGGTGCGACTGGATGCCGGTCACGCCGACCATCGAGGCGCCGCGCGCCTGCGGGTCACGCCCGGTGCGGGCATAGGCCTGGTGGATCTTCAGAAGTTCCTTGTGGCCCATGATCTGGCCCTCGACGTACATCACGTCGAAGGCAGGGCCGGACAGGCCGCGCAGCTCCTCGATCATCGCCGCCTGGCGGCGGCTGACGCCCGCCGCGCCGGGCCGGCTGCCGAAGGCCTTCGCGACGGCCGCCTGTTCGGCGATCTCCAGCTCGGCGAAGGCCTTCACAGCACGGCTCGAAGCGCGGCGCGCCGCGAGCTGGCTGGTGGCGGTGGCGAAGTCGCCGCCCATCAGGGCCGGCAGCTTGGCGCGATCGATCGTCGCCGGCGCGGCGAGGGCGTCCGTCGCGACGGCAAAAGGCATCGCTCCCGCCACCGCCAGTCCGGCGAGGCTGCCCATCAGATTTCGTCTGTTCATGTTGAGGCTCCGATTCCTCTTTTGGGAAGGTCCGGAGCCGGAAGCCCGCTCGCGCCGACAGTGTTCCTGTCGGCGCGAGCGGCTTTTACTGAATTAACTAAGTGTGGCTGTCTAAAATATCCGTCAACCGGCGAGGGGATCAGCTTCTAGGCGGGACGGCATGATCTTCGAAGATCTGGATTTCGCTTCGACGAGGTGGGCTTCCAGTTCTGCGGCGCGGTGCGCGGCGGTGTGGGCGGCGAGCACCTTGTCGCGCGCCGCTCGGCCGATCGGCCCGCCCTCGCGCGAAAGCGCCGCGACGACGTCCCCGGTCGTCGCGGCGAGAACGATCTCGCGCCCCGGCTCGAACAGCTCGTCGAGGCCGTCCCACACGTCGGAGATGATCGGCGTGCCGCAGGCGCCGGCCTCGAAGAGGCGGACCGACGGGCTCCAGCCGGCCGCGATCATGTCGGCACGGGTGACGTTGAGGGTGAAGCGCGAGGCGGAATAGAAGGCGGCGTGGTCGGCGGGCCCGAGATGCTCGATGCGCTCGACGTTGGCCGGCCAGTCGATGTCGGCGGGGTATTGCGGGCCGGCGACGGCGAAGCGCTTCTCCGGACAGGCTCTGGCGACGTCGAGGAGCAGGCGCTCCAGCGTCGGCTGCCGGTCGGGGCTGTAGGTGCCGAGATAGGACAGGTCCCAGCGCGGCTCCACGGCGAGCGGCCTGTAGGCATCCGGGTCGGTCGAGCAGAAGAGCGCCCGCGCGGCGGGGGAGCCGTAGCGCTGCTCCAGGAGGTCGAGCGTCGGGCCCCCGGTGAAGGACAGGTAGGCGTCGTATCCGGCGATGAGCTCGGCCGTCAGATACTCGAAGTCGCCGCGCGCGAGCTTGGCGAGCGTCACCGGCGTGTCGATGTCGTAGAAGGCGGTGGCACCGCGTGCGATCCGCTGGACGTGCGCGCCGACGGCAACGCCGTCGGGCACGTAGGAGCCCACGATCACCGCGTCGGCGCGCCCGATCTCGGCATCGAAGCGGCGCAGATCCGCGAGATCGGCATAAAGCTCCAGCCGGCACCAGTCCGGGGCGGGAAGATCGCGGTGGGCGGCGTACCAGGGCACGTCCCGCTCCAGGAACAGCACGTCGTGGCCGAGGCCGGCGAAGGCCTTGAGGAGGGCGCGATAGGTCGTGGCGTGGCCGTTGCCCCAGGCCGAGGAGAGCGACAGGCCGAGGACGACGAGCTTCATGCCGCCTGCCTCCGCCGGGCGAGCGCGTCGCGCAGGTGCCGGTCGACCTCGGCGCCGCGCAGCTCGTAGGTGTGCTCGCTGAGGACGCGCGCGAGCGCGGCGCGGCCGATCGCCTCGGCGCGCTCGGGCGTGAGGCGGGCGAGGTGGTCGGCGACGTCGTGCCCGTCGCGCGCGACGAGCACTTCCTCGTCGGGCTGGAGGAACTGCTCGATGCCCTCCCAGGCGTCGGTGATGAGGCAGGCGCCCGCGCCCGCGGCCTCGAAGACGCGGGTGGCCGGCGAGAAGCCGACATGGGCCATGGAGTCGCGCGCGACGTTGAGGACGGCGCGCGGCGTCACGTTGAAGGCGTTGTGCTCGGCCGTATAGACATGGCCGCGATGACGGACGTTCTCCGGCATGGCCTTGGTCTCCCAGCCGTTGCCGCCGATCAGGAAGGCGCGCTCCGGCAGGAGCGCGGCGGGCTTGAGGAAGAACTCCTCGACGCGCGCCTCCCGATCCGGCAGGCGGTTGCCGAGAAAGGCGAGGTCGGCCGCGAAGCGCGGGTCGGGCGGCACGGGATGGTGCGTCGAGGCGTCGAGGGCGTTGTAGATGGGCATGCAGACCCGCGCGCCGAAGGTGCGATAGGCGTCGACCACCGGCGGGCCGCCGCCATAGGTCAGGACCATGTCGAGCGCCGGCAGCGCGGCGGTGACGGGATGGCCGGGATCGGCGCGCATCTCGTCGAGCGTGGCCGCGGCGTCGACGTCCCAGAAGATGCGCAGAGCCGCGGGGGCCGAGTGCTCGACGATGCCCTCCAGCAATTCCTTGTCGAAGACGCCGACGCCGTTGGCCTTGACGACGACGTCGGCGAAGCGGGCTTCGGAAAGGACGGAGCGCATCGCCTCGACGGTGGCGGGGTAGACCACGACCTTGGCCCATTCCGGCGGGTCGATGTCGCGGTGCTTCTGCCGGTCGAAGGCGTCGGGCTCGTAGAAGGTGACGTCCCAGCCGCGGGCCGCGAGGTCGCGCAGGATTCCGCGATAATAGGTCGCCGCGCCGTTCCAGTAGGAGGACAGGAGGCTGGAGCCGTAGAAGGCGATCTTCATGGCGCGATCCGTTCGGAAGCGGTTTCGAGGCGCGCGGCGATGGCGAGAAGCTCGTCGACGCGGTGGGCGCAGGTGTGGCGGGCGCGGATCGTCTCCAGCCCCGAGTGGACGAGGGCGGCGCGCAGGGCCGGATCGTCGCGCAGGGCCGCCAAGTGCTTCGTCATCTCGTCCCCGTCGCGGGCGACGAGGAAGTCATCGCCGGGGCGGAACAGGTGCTCGGAATCCTCCCAAGGCGCGGAGACGAGCGGCAGGCCGCAGGCGAGGGCCTCGAAGACGCGGATCGTCGGGATGCCCGGCAGGATGGTGGCGTAGTAGCGGCGCGGCACGTGGACGGTGGCGAGGTGCCGGGCGAAGATCGCCGGCGCCTCGGCATTGGGCGCCCAGCCATGATACGCGACGCCGTGGCGGGCGAGCGTTTGACGCGCCTCGTCGGGATAGCGAACGCCGTAGACATCGAGGGGCAGGTTCGCCTGCGCCGCGGGGGCGAAGAGGAAGCGCTCCAGTTCCTGCGTGCGCTCGCCGTCGCCCCAGTTGCCGATCCAGACGAGGCCGGCGCGCATATCCTCGTGCTCCGGCGGGCGGAAGTGCGTCGTGTCGGCGGCCTCGTGCCAGGTCCAGACATGGGATCCCCAGCCCCAGCGGCGGTAGACCTCCGACAGCGTCTCGCCGAAGGCCAGCACCCCGTCGTAGCCGGAAAGGTCGAAGGCGCGGATCGCCTCCGGGTCGCTGACGGCGCGGTGATGGGTGTCGTGGAACAGGAGGCGGAAGCGCCCGCCCTGCGCGCGCAGGCGCCCGATGGCGGCGACGAGGGCGGGATCGTTCCATTCGTGGACGATCACCAGATCGGCGTCGCCGACGAGCCCGGCCGGATCGGTGTCCGGCGCGTAGGTCGTGGCGGCAAGGTCGGGGTAGGCGCGGCGGAAAGGGTCGAGGCCCGCCTCGCCGGCGTCCGCCAGGAGGTTGCCGAGGCTCCAGTTGCCGGCCGGCTCGAAGGCCGAAACGTCGTGGCCGCGGCGGATCAGCTCGCGCAAGGTCCCGCGCAGGAAGTGGGCGTTGCCGTGGTTCCAGCAGGACAGAAGCGAGTGGGTGAAGTAGCGGATCCTCAAGAGGCGACCTTCAGCTGGGTGTCGGCGGCGGGCAGCAGCCCGCGGTAAAGGGCGGCCATGGCCTGCGCCGTGGCGGCGGGGGCGTAGCGGGCGGCGCGGGCGGCGGCGTCCCGGCCCAGGCGGTCCCGGACGGCTTCGTCGGCGAGGAGCGCGTTCGTCTCGGCGGCGAAGGCATCTGCGTCGCCGGGCGGGGCGAAGCGCGCGGCACCGTCCCACAGCTCGCGAAAGACGGGGATGTCGGCGAGAACCAACGGGCAGCCATGGCCCGCGGCTTCCAGGACGGCGAGGCCGAAGGGCTCGAAGCGCGCGGTAGACACGAAGACGGGGCGGGCGGCCAACTCGCGCGCCATGGCCGGCGCGTCGAGCCGGCCGAGGAGCGCCAGGTGCCGCGGCTCGGCGCGCTCGCCGTGCGGCGCCTCGACGGGGCCGGCGGCGCGCAGCGGCGCGGACAAGCGGGCGGCGACCGCGTCGAGCGTCGCCGTGTCCTTGGCGCGGTCCCAGAAACGGCCGGCGGAGAAGGCGTGAGGCGCGGGCGCGGCGAAGGCGGCGGGGTCCGGCGCGCCGCCGCGCCCGTTGTGGACGGCGCGGGGGCGCTCGGGCAGGGCGTAGAGGCGAGCGAGATCGGCGGCGTAGGCGGCGCTCGGCGCGACCGTTGCGTCGGCCGCGAGGAGGCCGCGGCGCACGAGGTCGGCGTGCCAGCGGAAGCTGTCCGGGAAGGGGGCGTCGCCGCAGGCGTCCCACCAGCTCGCGACGCAGCCGTGGGCGACCGCGACGACGGGCACGGGAAAGGCGGCGGTAGCCGCGAGCGCCGGCGAGTTCACCTGGACGAGGTCGGCGCCGGTGTCGGCGGCGAGGTGTGCCAGGGCCTGGCCCGCGGCGAGAACCGGGGCCTCGTTCCCGCTCAGCCAGTCGAGGGGGAGGCCCGTGTCGAGGATCGCGGCGCGCGGCGCCGTCCCCGCGGCGAATCTGCGGAGGTCCTCGGCGGGCGACGGGCCGAGAACGGCGAGCGTCGTGTCGATGCCGAGCGGCTCCAGCGCGCCGGCGAGTTCCACCGCGTACTGCCAGACGCCGCCGACGGCGTCGGCGCTCATCAGGAGGCGCAGGCGGTTCTGCGCCGTCACGAGGCCGCGGCCCGCGGCAGGGGCTCGGTCTGCGCGTCGAGGTCGAGGTCGAGATTCAGCCGCCGTTCCGTCGCCAGCCACCGGGCGAGGCGCGCGACGCCCTCGCGCCATGGGCGCTTGGGGCCGAGGCCGAGCGCGCCTTCGGCCGCGCGCGTGTCCGCGACGAAGTAGCGCTGGTCGCCCGGCCGCCAGTCGGAATAGCTCACCTCCACCTCACGCCCGAGCAGCGCGCCGATATGGGCGATGAGCTGGCGCAGGCTGACGGCGTTGTCCGGCCCGCCGCCGAGGTTGAAGGCACGGCCCGTCACCTGATCGATGCGGGCCCAGGCACCGAGATAGGCGGCGACGGCGTCCGACACGTCGAGGATGTCGCGCACTTGCCGGCCGTCGCCGTAGAGGGTGATCGGCCGGCCTTCGAGGGCGCTGATCAGGAAGTGGGCGACCCAGCCCTGGTCCTCCGTGCCCATCTGGCGCTGGCCGTAGATGCAGCTCATGCGCAGCACCGCCGCCGGCAGATCGAACGAGCGTGCGTAGTCGAGGACGTACTGGTCGGCCGCGCCCTTGGAGCAGCCGTAGGGCGTATGGAAGTCGAGCGGGCGCGCTTCGCTCACTCCATGGGCGCGCATCGCGGAATCGCCCGGCACGTAGGCCTCGCCTTCGCGCACGAAGTCGATGTCGGCGAGGTCGCCATAGACCTTGTTGGTGGAGGCGAATACGAGCGGCACGGGCTCGCCCCGGCGGCGCAGGGCCTCCAGGAGGTTCAGCGTGCCGACGCCGTTGATCTCGAAGTCCTCGCGCGGGGAGACCATGCTCGTCGTCACCGCGACCTGGGCGGCGAGGTGGAAGACGGCCTTGGCGTCGGCGGCCGCGCGCGACAGCTCCGGCTCGTCGCGGATGTCGGCGCGCACCGTCTCGATGCGGGCGCCGTGGCGCGTCGTCAGCCAGGCGAGGTTGCGCTCGACGCCGGGGCGCGAGAGCGCGTCGTAGACCCGCACGCGGTGGCCTTCGGAGAGGAGCCGGTCGGCGAGGTTGGAGCCGATGAAGCCGGCGCCGCCGGTGATCAGCACCGGCCGGTCGTCGGAGTTCGATGGCGAAGCGAGGCTCACGCGACGAGGCCCCGTGCTTCGAGCTCGGCCCGCATCTGGGCCACCTTGTCCTGCGCGGTCTGGCGCGCGACCCATTCGGCGAGCACCGCGAGGCCGTCGCCGAAGTCCTGGCGCGCCTCGAAGCCGAGGCGGTCGCGGGCGAGGGACGTGTCGCAGAAGCAGTGGCGGATGTCGCCGACCCGCGCCTTGCCGACGATCTCGGGCGCGACGTCGTTCTTGCCCATGGCGCGGGCGAGCTCGGTCGCGACCTCCGTCACCGAGCGGTCGTTTCCGGAGCCGATGTTGAAGGTGCCGCCCGCCGCCTGCGGCAGGACGAGCGCGTCGGCGAAGGCGCGGGCGACGTCGGAGACGTGGACGAAGTCGCGCCGCTGCTCGCCGTCCTCGAAGATCAGCGGCTGCTGGCCGTTGAGGAAGCGCGAGGCGAAGATCGCGAGCACCCCGGTATAGGGGTTGGAGAGCGCCTGGCCCGGCCCGTAGACGTTGAAGAGGCGCAGGCACACGCCCTCGATGCCGTAGGGAGCGGCCATGATGTGGGTGGTGCGCTCCTGGACGTATTTGTTCAGCGCGTAGATCGAGGCGAGGTTCGGGCGCTTCCATTCCGGCGTCGCGACGGGGGTGAGCGGCCGGCCGGCAGCGTCCACCGGCTCCCAGTTCGCCTGGCCGTCGCGCAGAGACTTGCGCTCGGCGTCCTCGACGAGCCGGCCTTCCGCGTCGCGGTAGAGGCCTTCGCCGTAGATGCTCATGGAGGAGGCCGTGACGACGCGCCGCACCGGCTGCTGGATCAGCGCCTCGAAGAGGACGGCGGTGCCGACGTCGTTGGTCGAGGTGTAGCGCTCGACCTCGTACATGGACTGGCCGACGCCGACTTCGGCCGCGAGATGGACGACGCTGTCGACGCCTCCAAGCGCGCGAGAGACCGCAGCCTTGTCGCGCACGTCGCCGCGGATCAGCTCGGCTTGCGGGTTCAGCGGCGGTGCGGGATCGGACCCGTGGACCTGCTCGATCAAGCTGTCGAGGACGCGCACGCGGTTGCCGCGGGCCAGGAGTTCGTCGGCGACGAAGCGGCCGATGAAGCCGGCGCCGCCGGTGACGAGAACTGTTTCGCTCATAGGGACCATCGGTTGCGGCAGGTTGACATTTCGACTTTCAGCGCTTCGTTGTGGGACATCGCGCGCGCTTCGCCGCATCCTCGGGGTTGAACAATTCCACGCCGGCCGCCGCTCTTCTTCTTCCTTGTTCCTGGTCACGTCCTATGTGGTTCCGGACACTGCGAAGGAAAGGGGAAAATCAAACTGGTGACGGCAAAGAAAAATCTTGGACGCGCGCGGCGTTTGTTTGCCGCGACTAGGTTTTTTCGGAGGCGCGGCGCGTGACCGCGACCCTGATCCTGGTGCGTCACGCCCCCCACGAGCAGATCGGGCAGCGCTTGAGCGGCCGGATGCCGAACCTTGGCCTGGGCTCGGAGGGCTTGGCCCAGGCCCGCCGCGCCGCGAAGGCGCTGGAAGGCGCCTTCGATGCCGTGCAGTCGAGCCCCGTGCAGCGCGCCCGCGAGACCGCGGAGGCGATCGCGGCAGGACGCGGCCTGCCGGTCGAGATCGCTCCGGCGCTGGAAGAGATCGACTTCGGGGCCTGGACCGGCCGGACCTTCGACGAGCTGGAAGGCGACCGCGACTGGCGCATCTGGAACGAGCGCCGCGGCTCGGCCCGCGCGCCCGGCGGCGAGAGCATGGCCGAGGTGCAGGCCCGCGTCGCGGCGCACCTCGCCGGCGCCGCCCGGGCGAACCAGGGGCGGCGCGTCGTGATGGTCAGCCACTGCGACGTGATCCGCGCGGCGGTCGCGCAGGTTCTCGGCCTGCCGCTCGACCGGCTGCTCGCCTTCGACGTGGATCCGGCTTCCGCGACGCGGATCGTCGCCGGCGACTGGGGCGCGCGGCTCCTCTCCCTCAACGAAAGGCTCGCCTGATGGACCAGTGGACGCCGAGCGACCTGCGAGCCGAAGTCGAGGCCCTGAGCCCCTGGTTCCACAACATCGATCTCGGGCACGGGATCGAGACCGCTCCTGACCATTTCCTCGGCGACTATCCCCGCCAGAAGTTCCGCCGCTTCGGTCACGCGCTGCCCGCCGACATGAGCGGCTGGAGCGTCCTCGACATCGGCTGCAATGCCGGCTTCTACGCGGTCGAGATGAAGCGCCGCGGGGCGGGGCGGGTGCTGGGCATCGATTCCGACGAGCGTTACCTCGCGCAGGGGCGGCTCGCGGCGAAAGCCCTGGGCTTCCCCGATGTCGAGTTCCGCAACCTGTCGGTCTACGACGTGGGGGCGCTCGGCGAGCGCTTCGACCTCGTGATCTTCATGGGCGTCCTTTATCACCTGCGCCACCCGCTCCTTGCGCTCGACCTCATCCGCGAGCACGTCGCCGGCGACATGATGCTGTTCCAGACGCTGCAGCGTGGGAGCAACGAGAGCTTCGAAGCGCCGGCGGACCACCCCTTCTTCGAGCCCGGCACGCACCGGCCGCCCGCTTATTTCGACGACCCGGCCTATCCCGCCATGCGCTTCATCGAGCGCGAATATGCCGGCGACTGGACCAACTGGTGGGCGCCCAATCGCGCCTGTTCCGAAGCCATGCTGCGCGCGAGCGGCTTCCGGATCGAAGCCCATCCGGAGGACGAGGTCTATCTCTGCCGCGTCACCCCCGTTCCCTATGCCGACTACGGGCCGTCGGCCGTCTACCCGGCCCAAGGAGTTTGAAGCGTTGATCGAAGCCGCGATGATCTGGAACGAGCCGAACAACAAGTCCCATTGGGACCCGGAGCTCGACCCCGACTGGGCGATCTTCGCCGACACGGTGATCCGGGCGGCGGGATCGATCCGGGCGATGAACCCCGCGATCACCCGCGTTCTCGGCGGCATGTCGCCGATCGACCCGGCCTGGGTGCAGCGCATGGAGAAGCACGGCGCGCTCGACGCCGTCGACGTCGTCGCCGTCCACGGCTTCCCGCTCGACTGGAACCTCTGGTCGATCCACGACTGGCCCGCCAAGGTCGCGGAGATCGAGGCGGTCACGCATAAGCCGGTCTGGGTGACGGAGTGCGGCGTCGGCTCCTTCGGCGCGGAGGAGGTGCAGGTCTTCGGCATCGACAAGACCGCCGAGCTGCTCCTGCCGCGCGTGCCGCGGGTGTTCTGGTACTCGCTCTTCGACCTCCCGATGAGCTGGGGCGCGACGACGCGCCACCGCGAGGCGGAGGGGTCGAGCTACTACCGCCACTTCTACATGGGCCTCATCCGCGAGGACGGGACGCCGAAGCCCTCGCTCGAGCGCTACGCGCGCGTGGCGAGCGAGATGGGCCTGATGCAGTGGTTCCACTTCGAGGACCCGCGCCTCGACGAGGCGGTCGCCTGGATGAAGCGGCTCGGCACCAAGCGGCTGCGCACGGGCCTGTCCTGGGCGGACAGCTTCCGCCCCGGTGCCATCGACTGGTTCGACCGGCAGATGGAGGCGCTCGCCGACTTCGACGTCACCGTCACCTTCTGCTTCACGCCCGAGCATCTCGGCGTCGCCCCCCATCACACCAGTCCGGCGCGCGACCCGCAGGGGTTCGCCGACTTCTGCGCCTGGATGATCGACCGCTACGCCCCCGCGCGCGGCCTCGCGGCTCCCGCCGCCGCGCCCGCCCTCGAACAGGCCTGATTCCCATGGACGCCATCTCCCGCCCCGGCATTCGCGTCGCCATCGTCGGCGTCGGCAACTGCGCCAGCTCCTTCGTCCAGGGGCTGCAGCACTATCGCGACGGCGCCAACGACCTCGCCGGCCTCATGCACCTGGAGATCGGCGGGTACCGCCCGTCGGACGTGCGGGTGGTGGCGGCCTGGGACGTCGACAAGCGGAAGGTCGGGCGGGACGTTGCGGAGGCCGTCTTCGCCAAGCCGAACTGCACCGCCGTCTTCGCGCCCGACCTCGACCCGACGGGCGCGACGGTGCGCATGGGGCCCGTCCTCGACGGCGTCGCCGAGCACATGGGCGACTATCCCGACGAGAGCCGCACCTTCCTCGTCGCCGACGAGGCCGAGCCGAGCCGGGCGGAGGTCGTGG
>CANJKV010000038.1 GCA_947474855.1 Aurantimonadaceae bacterium
CATCCGCGAGACGAGGAGACGACCCATGATCCAGGCGGCGGCGAAGACGAACGGGCAGGACAATCTCGACGATCTCGTCGACGAGGTGATCGCCGCGGCGGGCGGCGACGTGCGCAAGGCCATTCTCGGCCTGGTGCGCGGCCAGCATCTCCTCGAAGGCCAGATGAGCCGGGTCGTCTCGGCCGGCTACGTGCGCCGCGGCTTCGGCCGCGAAAACTAGGGCGAAGGCCGCTTCGCCCTCCGGCGATCCGACGAGCGAAAAGGCCGGCGGCCTTCCGCAGGAAACGCGGAAGGCCGCCGGCCTTTTTCATGGGTCTCGGTTCAGGGCGCGGCGCGCCCCGGCCTCCCTGGCTTCATGGGATCAGGAAGACGTAGGCGAAGCTTCCGACGGCCGCGAGGGCAGCGAGCGCCGTCGTGTTGATGAACACCGAGACCATGGTTTCGATCGTCATTTAGGTTCCCCGTTTCGTGCTCCGGCCGCTTGGATCGCGGCGCTGTTCTGGTGGTGTCGAGGATTAGCCGCGCATCGTTTCGGCCGGATTGCGAGACCCTCGAAATGCCTCTGAAACGTCGGTCCGCGGCGGAGGTTTCGTGGGGTATCGTTGATGATCCTTAGCCGGCCTCCGCCCTCCAGGCGCTCCGTCTGGGAACCGGCTCGCGCCTGCGGCCTTCCGCATCGAGACGGCACAACGAGGAGGCCCGGGATGACCGAGATCGACGAGACGGCACGCGCCCCGCTGCCCGGCGGCACCACCGAGGAGGCGCACGGCGCCGACATCGAAGCGGCCGAGGAGGCCGAGGCCGAAGCCGCGGAGGACGATGGCGACCCCGACCCGGTGGACGGCGACGACGGCACGATCGGCGTTGCCGACGACGACACGGTAGGCGTCGACACGGACGACGACGACCGCCGCTTCGGCGACCTCGCGCCCCGGCCGGGCGGCCTACAGAGCGGGCGCTGATCGCGGCGCCGACAGTCCGGATCGAGCCGGACATCGCCCGCGTGGCGGGGCCGCCCAGGGCCATTCGCACGGCCTGAGCCGATAGCCGGTCACGCCGATTCCATCGGCGCGGTGGTTGCCCCCGCGCCTGCGCGCCCTTCCTTTGTCGTGTCGCCTCGGGCGGCGAACCGATCGAGGGTGGTGTGGAAAGCTCATGAGCCGAGCGCAGATGCTGGTTGAAGCCGTGGACGGCATGGACAAGCGCCTCGAGGAGGTCTTCGCTTTTCTTCGCGCGCTCGACGAGGGCGCCGACCTCGACCGCGAGCGGCTCGGCCACGCCATCCATCAATGCGCCAACGTCCAGCAGTCGATGGGCGCGTTGCGGCGCCTGGTGAAGCGGATCGAGGGCTGAGCGGCTCGCGAACGGCCGTATTGGGGGACAGGGGTCTTTCGCTTTGGCGGCGGTGATGCTCTAGAAGGTCGACAAGCCCGCCGCCTGCGCCGGGCACGAACCGGCACGGAGAGGGCGCGATGGTCGCCACCGACATCGCAACGCGGGTGTGGAACCACACCTTCAAGCTCGATCCGATCGTCCGGAGCCTTCTCGACACGGATTTCTACAAGCTCCTGATGCTGCAGATGATCCGTGGGCTCCATCCGGACGTCGACGCGACCTTCAGCCTGACCAACCGCACGGCGAGCGTGCGCCTCGCCGACATCATCGACGAGGACGAGCTGCGCGCCCAGCTCGACCACGCCCGGTCGCTTTCGATCAGCCATCGCGAGATGATCTGGTTGGCCGGCAACACCTTCTACGGCACGCGCCAGATCTTCCGCCCGGACTTCCTCGAATGGCTCGCCCGCTTCCGCCTGCCGCCCTACGAGCTGAGGCGCGTCGACGGCCAGTTCGAGCTGCGCTTCGAGGGGCGCTGGACCGATACGATGATGTGGGAGATCCCGGCCCTCGCCATCATCAACGAGCTGCGCTCGCGCGCGGCCATGCGCGACATGAAGCGCTTCGAGCTCGACGTCACCTATGCCCGCGCCAAGGCCAAGATGTGGGAGAAGGTGCAGCGGCTGCAGAAGCTGCCCGACCTTCGCATCTCCGACTTCGGCACGCGCCGCCGCCATTCCTTCCTGTGGCAGCGCTGGTGCGTGGAGGCGCTGAAGGAGGGGCTGGGAGAGGCCTTCATCGGCTCCTCCAATGTGCTGCTCGCCATGGAGACCGACGTCGAGGCGATCGGCACCAACGCGCACGAGCTGCCCATGGTGCGCGCCGCGCTCGCGCGCTCGGACGAGGAACTCCTCGCCGCGCCCTACCGCGTGCTCGCGGAATGGCAGAGCTATTACGGCGGCAACCTTCTCGTGGTGCTTCCCGACACCTTCGGCACGGCCGCCTTTCTTCGCGGCGCGCCGGCCTGGCTCGCCGACTGGACGGGCTTCCGCCCCGATTCGGCGCCCCCCATCGAAGGCGGCGAGGAGATCATCGCCTGGTGGCAGACGATGGGGCAGGATCCGCGCGATAAGCTTCTCGTCTTCTCCGACGGGCTCGACATCGACTCGATCGAGAAGACCTACCACCACTTCCACGGCCGGGTGCGCATGAGCTTCGGCTGGGGCACCAACCTCACCAACGACTTCCGCGGCATGACGCCGATGCCGAACCCGGGCCTCGACCCGATCTCGCTCGTCTGCAAGGTGTCGAGCGCCAACAACCGCCCCGCGGTGAAGCTTTCCGACAACCCGGCCAAGGCGACGGGTCTCCCCGCCGAGGTCGAGCGCTACCGCCGCGTCTTCGGCCAGGGCGTTTACGGCCGGCGCGAGGTGCTGGTGTGAGGGGAGGCCGCCAGGCGGCCTCGTTCCGGTTCGCCAGCCTGTAGGGCTTCAGGAGACGACCGGCTGGAATGTTCCAGCGGGTGGAGATCGCGTGGATCATCTCCACCGTCAGCGCCCGCTTGCGGCTCAGCACCTCCGAGGCCCGCGGCCGGGAGCCCAGAAGCTCGGCCAGCTCCGCCTGCGAATGACCGAGCTCCTCGATCGCGTAGCGGATCACCTCGACCGGGTCGGGCGCTTCGATCGGCCAGCGTCGCTCCTCATAGGCTTCGACGAGGGTCGCAAGAACGTCGAGCTTGTCGCCTTCCGGCGAACCCTCCGGCGCACCCCAGAGGCGCTCGATCTCGGCGAGCGCGTTCGCGTGGTCGGCGTCGGTGCGGATCGGTCTGATGTCCATCAATCGGGCCTTCCGGTCAGAACTGCGAAACCGTGAGGGCGTCGAGGCGGTCGTCGTCCGCGTGAGTCCCGACGAACCTGACGAAGGCGATCCCGCGAGGAAAGTCGAAGGCCGCGATCAGGCGGAACCGGCCTCCGGAAACCCCGAAGCGGACGCGCTCGGCATTCAGCACCTTGGCATTCCAAGGCGTCGCCTGATCCTCGGCGGTCGACGTCCAGGATGCAGCCTTCGCCACGGCGAACCAGTGGTCGAGCGATGCCCGAGCTTCGGGATGCGCTTCGGCGAAGCGGATCAATGTCTGGCGCGCGATGATCCGCATGCACTCATCGTCTCATCTTCCCCGTTTGAGAACGAGCGATCCCTCAATCCCCCATCGCCACCCCCTCGCGCCGCGGGTCGGCGCCGCCCAGCAGCCCGTCCGGGGTGATCGCGATGGCGTGGAGGCCTGAGTCGGGGGCGATCGCCTCGACCGTCTCGTAGCCGAGCGCGCGCAGGCCCTCGGCCGCCGCTTCGCCGGACGTGCCGGCCTCGACGTCGAAGGCGCCGAAGCGGTTTCCGAAGCGCGGCATGGAGATCGCGGCCTGCGGGTCCATGCCCCAGTCGATCCAGGCGATCAGCGACTGCGCGACGAAGCCGATGATGCGGCTGCCGCCGGGCGAGCCGATCGCGAGCACCGGCCGCCCCTCGCGCATCACGATCGTCGGCGCCATCGAGGAGCGCGGCCGCTTTCCCGGCTCGACGCGGTTGGCGATGGAATAGCCGTTCTCGTGCGTTTCGAAGGAGAAGTCGGTCAGCTCGTTGTTGAGAAGGAAGCCGCCCGTCATCAGCCGGGAGCCGAAGCCGTTCTCGATCGTGGTCGTCATCGAGACGACGTTGCCGCTCGCGTCCACCACGTTGAAGTGGGTGGTCGAGGGCAGCTCGATCGCCGCGTCGTCGCCTTGCAGCATCGCGTGGTCCCAGGGCGGCTCGCCCGGTGTCACCGCGTCTTCGGACAGGGCCCGGGGGCCGCCGAGGAGCTTGGCGCGCTCGGCCATGTAGCTCTCGTCGAGGAGGCCTTTCAGCGGCATCGGCACGAAGTCGATGTCGGCCATGTAGCGGCCGCGATCCGCGAAGGCGAGGCGCGAAGCGTCGCCGATCAGCCGCCAGGTCCCGGGGGCGAGCGGGGCCATCGCCTTCACGTCAAAAGGCTCGACGAGCTCCAGGATCTGCCCGACGGTGAGCGCGCCGGAGGAGGGCGGCCCCATGCCGCAGACCTCGTGGCCGCGATAATCCGTGCAGACGGGCTCGCGCTCGACGATGCGATAGGCCTGGAGATCCTCCAACGACAGGAGGCCGGTATTGTCCGGCGCCTGCGTGACGGTCCGGACGATCCCCTCGGCGACCGGCCCCTCGTAGAAGCCCGCCGCGCCCTTGTCCGCGATCAGCCGCAGCGTCTGCGCGTAGGCCGGGTTCTTCAGGAGGTGGCCTGCCGCGAGCGGCTGCCCGGCGGCGTCGAAGAAGTAGGCGCGCGGGGCCTCGAAGGTCTTCAACCGGTCGCCGTCCTCCGCGATCAGCCGGGCGAGCCGCGGCGACACGGCGAAGCCGGCTTCCGCCAGCTCGATCGCGGGCGCGACGACGTCGGCCCAGGGGAGCTTGCCGTAGCGCGCATGAGTGTCGGCGAGGAGCTTCACCGTTCCCGGCGTGCCGACCGAGCGCCCGCCGACGACGGCGTCGTAGAATTCCAGCGGCTCGCCGGCCTCGTCGAGGAAGAGCTTCGGCGTGGCCGCGCGCGGCGCGGTCTCGCGCCCGTCGAAGGTCGTCAGCCGGCCGCCCGCCGCGTCGAAGTAGACGAGAAAGGCGCCGCCGCCGATGCCGGAGGACTGCGGCTCGACGAGGCCGAGCACGAGCTGCACGGCGACCGCGGCGTCGATCGCGCTGCCGCCGGCCCGCAAGATCGCCAGACCCGCCTCGGCCGCCAGCGGATGGGCGGCCGTCACCATCTGCCGCTCGGCGCGAACGGGCGCGGAGGCCGGCGGCAGCGCAGGGGAGGAGGCCGGAGCGTCGGAGCGGGCCTCAGGCGCGACGGCGTCGCTCGCCTGATCCTGCGCCCGCGACGCCGGCGCACCGGCCAGGAGCGCGACGACAAGCGCGCATGACAGGAAACCTCGGCGCATTACGGCTGCCCTCCATCGCGATTCCAGCGGGGAGGGTAGCGCCGCAGGCCGCCGCCGCAAGGCGCGGCGCGGCCGCGCCACAGGTTGGGCAATGGTAAACATCGCCGCCCAACCGCACGCCCCGCGCAAGTTACCGGGCTTAACCCTCTCTTAACCGCCCGCTATCGACGGGCCGGCAGGACCCTCTGAACCAATGACCGACCCGACCCTCGCTCCCAAGCCCATCCGGTTGAAAGGCCGCTCCTTCCTGGCGCTCGTTTTGTCGCCGGAACAGCCCTTCGATCGTTGGCTCGACGGCCTCGACGACCTCGCGAGGCGCTCCACCGGCTTCTTTCTGGGCCGGCCGATCGTTCTCGACGTCGAGAACATCGAGGTCGGTAAGGCCGAGCTGAAGACCCTCGTCGACGAGCTGTCCAGCCGCGGGGTGCGGATCATGGGCATCGAAGGCGCGCTTCCCTCGCAACTCGCTCCCGGCATGCCGCCCGCCATGCGCGGCGGCCGTCCGGCCGGCGACATCGCCGCGCCTGAAGCCGGCGAGGCGACGCCCGCCGCCGCTCCCGCCGCGGGCGCTACCCCGGCGAGCGACGAGCCCGCCGTCGCCGCCCTGCCGGCGGTCCTGGCCCAGCCGCGCACCGTCCCCTCGCTGATCCTGGAGGAGCCGGTGCGCTCCGGCCAGACCATCATCTTCCCCGAAGGCGACGTCACCGTGCTCGGCTCGGTGTCGAGCGGCGCCGAGATCGTCGCCGGCGGTTCGATCCACGTCTACGGCGCGCTGCGCGGCCGGGCGCTGGCGGGTTCGGTTGGCAATGCCGACGCCCGCATCTTCTGCCGCAAGCTCGAAGCCGAGCTCGTGGCGATCGACGGCCTCTACAAGATGGTCGACGACATGGACGCCAGACTGCGCGGCCAAGCCGTGCAGGTCTGGCTTGAGGGCGACGCCATCAAGGCGCAGGCGCTCGGTTGAGCTGATCGGCTTCGAAAGAACGATTGGACGAAAGGAAAGAGAGTTCGGCGATGGCAAAGGTAATCGTGGTGACGTCCGGCAAGGGCGGCGTCGGCAAGACGACGTCGACGGCTGCCCTTGGCGCGGCGCTGGCCCAGCGCGGCGAGAAGGTTGCGGTCGTCGACTTCGACGTCGGCCTTCGCAACCTGGATCTGGTGATGGGCGCCGAGCGGCGCGTGGTCTACGACCTGATCAACGTGGTGCAGGGCGACGCCAAGCTCGCCCAGGCGCTGATCCGCGACAAGCGGCTGGACACCCTGTTCCTGCTGCCGGCCTCGCAGACCCGCGACAAGGACAACCTGACGGCCGAGGGCGTGGCGACCGTCATGGACGAGCTGCGGCAGCACTTCGACTGGGTGGTCTGCGACAGCCCGGCCGGCATCGAGCGCGGCGCGACGCTTGCCATGCGCCACGCCGACATCGCCGTCGTCGTGACCAATCCCGAAGTCTCCTCCGTGCGCGACTCGGACCGGATCATCGGCCTCCTCGACGCCAAGACCGAGCGCGCCGAAAAGGGCCAGCGCATCGACAAGCACCTGCTTCTCACCCGCTACGACCCGATCCGCGCCGAGCGCGGCGACATGCTGAAGGTCGAGGACGTCCTCGAGATCCTGTCGATCCCGCTTCTCGGCATCATTCCGGAAAGCTCCGACGTGCTTCGCGCGTCCAACCTCGGCACGCCCGTCACGCTCGTGGAGAGCGCACCGTCCTCGGCCTATCGCGACGCCGCCCGGCGCCTGGCCGGCGAGGCCATCCCGATCACCGTCCCCGGCGAGAAGCGGGGGATCTTCGGCAAGCTGTTCGGCCGGAGGGCCGCATGAGCCTCTTCCAGTTCCTCAACTTCAACCGGCGCAACACCGCGCCGGTCGCGCGGGAGCGCCTGCAGGTGCTTCTCGCCCACGAGCGCGCCACCGTCGGCCATTCCGACCTCGTCGGGCTTTTGCGCGAGGAGATCCTCGCCGTGATCGCCAAGCACGTCGCGGTGGATCGCGACCGCGTGCAGGTGAAGATGGAAAAGGGCGAGATCGTCTCGACCCTCGAAGTCGACATCGAGATCCCGGCGACGGCCTCGCTGCGCAAGGCGTCCTGAGGCCCGAGGCCTCAGGCGACCCGGCCGCGCTCGGCGGCCGGGGCGAGGCGCGGCCCGGCGCCGCCCGCCGCCCAGCCGCTCAGGGCGATGAAGTCCGCCACCTCGTCGGCGGGCAGGGGGCGTCCGAGCAGGAACCCTTGCGCCCCGTCGCAGCCAAGGTCGCGCAGGATGGCGAGCTGCTCGGGCGTTTCGACACCTTCGCCCAGCGTCTTCACACCGAGCTCGCGGCCGAGCTGCGTCACGGCGCGCAGGACGGCGAGGCATCCCGGATCGCTGGGTGCCGCGTCCACGAAGGACCGGTCGATCTTGATTCGATCGAGCTCGAAGTTGCGCAGGTGCGCGAGCGACGAATAGCCCGTGCCGAAATCGTCCATCGACACGCCGACGCCGAGCGCGCGCAGCGCGGACAGGCTCGTCGCGATCGTCGTCCCGTCCTCCACCATCGCCGTTTCCGTCAGCTCGATCTCGAGGCGCGAGGGCATCAGGCGGTTGGCCGAAAGCGCCGAGGCGACGAGGAGCGGGAAGCCGGGCGCTCGGATCTGCACCGGCGACACGTTGATCGCCACGCCGATCTCCGTCGGCCAGTCGGCCGCCCGGCGGCAGGCCTCGCGCAGCACGAACTCCCCGATCGCCAGGATCTGGCCGGTGCGCTCGGCCTCGGGAATGAACTCGGCCGGAGAGATCCAGCCGCGCTGGGGGTGCTTCCATCGCACCAGCGCCTCGAAACCCGCAAGGCGCATCGCTTCGATGTCGAAGAGCGGCTGGAAGGCGAGGGAGAGCTCGTTCTCCGCCAGCGCCCGGGCCATGTCCGTTTCCAGGCGCCTGCGCCGGGCGGCCGCCTCCATCATGCTCTGCTCGAAGCGCTGGACCCGGCCGCGGCCCGACTCCTTCGCGCGGTAGAGCGCGAGGTCGGCCTGACGCATGATCAGCTCGGCGCCGTTCATCTCCGTCGACACGCCCGCCATATCCGCCGATTCGGCCATGCCCACCGAGCAGCCGACGTGCAGGCCCGCTTCGTCCGTCCCGTCGGACGGCGCGACGGCGTGGATCAGCCGGGCGGCGAGCTCCGCCGCCGCGTGCGGGCGTGAATCGCCCTCGCGCTCGTGGATCACCGCAAGTTCGTCGCCCCCCAGCCGCGCCAGGAAGTCGCCGGGCCCGCAGGCGGCCCGCAGCCGGTCGGCGGTGCGCACCAGAACCTTGTCGCCCGCGGCATGGCCCAGCGTGTCGTTGATCTCCTTGAAGCGATCGAGATCGATCACGAGAAGGGCGATGTCGCGACCCGTGGCCACCGCCGCTTCCAGCCGGCCGCGAAAGGCGCGTCGATTGGGCAGGCCCGTCAGCTCGTCGTGATGGGCCATGTGGGCCATCCGGCTCTGCGTCTGGTGCTCGCGCGTGACGTCGTCGAAAGTCAGGATGGCGCCGCCGTTCAGGGGCCGGCAGGACACGCTGACGACGCTGCCGCTTTCAAATGTCTCCTCGACGCGGATCGATTCGTCCTGCGCCATCCAGCGCCTGTGGTTGGCGATCGCCCGAAGCGTCTTGTCCTTGCTCCAGCCGTGGCGGGCGGCGACGTTGCCGAGAAAAACGGTGAGGTGGATGCCGGGCGCGATCTCGCCCGGCGCGAGGTTCAGCAGCTCGACGGCGCGCTGGTTGTGCAGGACGACGCGCTCGTCGGCCCCCAGCATGACGAGGCCGTTCGACATGTTGTGGAGGGCGTTCGAGAGGAGATCGGCCTGCTCGGCGAGCGCGCGCGCCTGCCGGGCGTCGCTCGCGTCGAGCCGGCTCTGGTGGACTGCCGTGAGGAGGGCGACGACGATGATCATCATGGCCACCGCCGCCACGGCCACGGCCATGACGTGCGAGGGCAGCGAATCGCCGCCGTCGCGAGCGCTGCGCAGGAACTGGAGGTCGACCCCCGCGACGGCCGTGAAGTGCAGGAAGCAGACCGCGAGCACCAGCATGGCGGCCGCGGCGGGTAGGCGCCAGCCGACCGGCCGCATCGCGAAGGCGAGGGCGGCGAAGATCATGCCGAAGCTCAGGGACAGCGCGATCGTCGTTGCGGAATGAGACGCGACGCAGCCTTCGAGAGCCGCCATGCCGGTGAAGTGCATCGCGCCGATGCCGAGGCCGGCGGCCGCCCCGCAGGCCATGCTCGTTGCGCGCCGGCGAACGATGGCGGCCAGTGCCAGCGGACCGCCGGCGAGGAGGATGCTGAGCAGCGCCGATGCCAGCGTCAGCCGAAGGTCGAAGCTCCACACGATGTCGGGCCGATAGCCGATGATCGCGACGAAGTGCGTCGCCCAGACGCCGAAGCCCGCGATCACCGCGATGGCCGTGAGCCAACCGATCCGACGCCGACCGCGCATGCCGCGCGCGTGCTCGCCGAAGGTCACGACGAGAACCGCCATCAGCGTGCAGACGCAGGCCGCCAGAAGAACGAAGCCGACCGAATGGGACGCCGCGAGGGCCACGATGAAGCTCATGGCGCGGCAGGTTAGGTAACAAGAATGATGGTCTGGTAAACGTACTAAACACCTCCGGATCGTCACGATCGTCTTTGCGGGCCATGTAAATCCACGATCGGCGGCATCCTGCCGCAGTAGATCTTCGGGTTATGAATCTGCTTCCCATGCTTTCGGGCCGAACCGACGCCGCCCGGCTTTTTTTCCCGGTGCCGGCCCTGTAGGCTCCGCGCGTCGCCTCCGGTGGGCACCGATTGGTCCGGCGGCTGTCCCGTGGAGGAACTGAAGTTTGGTTGCCCGTTTCCTAGGCGCCCTCGTGGCGCTTCTTCTTCTGCCGTCGCTGGCGTTCGCCCACGGTCCGACCCGGCAGAAGCACACCGAATCCATCGAGATCGCCGCTGCGCCCGAAGCGGTCTGGGCCAAGCTCGGCACGTTCGGCGACATGTCCTGGCACCCGCGGATCGCCATGACCGACGCGCCCTCCGGCAACGCGCCGGGCTCCAAGCGCGTCCTCGGCTTCTCGTCCGGCGGCCTGATGGAGGAGGAGCTTTCGAAGTACGACCCGGCGAAGATGAGCTTCTCGACCTTTATCGGCCAGGTGAACGTCGAGCTGCTGCCGGCCACCAACTACTCGTCCACCGTGACGGTGAAGCCCGGCGCGGCGCCCGGCACGTCGATCGTGGAGTGGCGCGCGGCCTTTTACCGCGGCTATCCCAACAACGACCCGCCGCCGGAGCTGAACGACGAAGCAGCCGTCGCGGGCGTGTCCGCCTTCATGAAGGAAGGGCTCGCCAACCTGAAGACGGTCGTGGAGGCCGGCGCCTGAAGCGCCGGGCATACCCGCCCATGCTCGCCGAGCGCAGAAGCGCGCGGGCCGCGGGAGGGAGGCTGCCCGCCGCCCTTCTTCTTGCCGCCCTCGTTCTCGTCGCGAGCCCGGCCGGAGCCGGCGACGTCGGCTTCGTCACCGAGCAGGAGGGCGAATCGCTCTCGATCGTCGACCTCGACGCGATGACGGTGCTGGGAAGCGTTCCGATCCCCGGCAAGCCCGCGGGCGTCGCCGCGACGCCGGACGGCGCGCGCGTCTTCGTGACGAGCCCGGAGGCGAAGACGCTGAGCGTCCTCGACGGCCGGAGCGGCGCACTCCTGCGCCGCGTGCCGCTCGAAGGCGGTCCGCTCGGCGTCGCGGTGCATCCGTCCGGCGCTCCGGTCTTCGTCGCCGACTGGTACGCCCGCCACCTTCTCGTGGTGAATCCCGAGCGTGGCGCGATCGTCGCGCGTTGGGAGACCGGCGATTCGCCCTCGGGCGTCGCCGTCTCGGCGGACGGCCGCCTCGTCGTCACGGCCGACCGCGACTCGGATCAGGTCACCGTCTTCGACGCAGCGAGCGGAGCGCCGGTCGCCCGCATCCCCGTCGGGGCGCGTCCCTTCGGCCTGTCCTTCTCGCCGGACGGGCGGCGCCTCTACGTCGCCAATGTCGGCGCGAACAGCGTGAGCGTCGTCGAGGTCGGGACCTGGCGCCGCCTCGCCGACCTTTCCGTCGGCTCCCATCCCTACGGCGCGGCCGAGACGCGGGGGCGGATCTTCGTCACAGATCAGTATGGCGGCACCGTTTCCGTCCTGGACGCCGAGACCCACGCGCGCCTGGCGACGCTGGAAACCGGCGAGTATCCGGAGGGCATCGACGTCTCCTCGGACGGGCGCTTCGTTTTCGTCGCTCACTGGTTCGACAACACGCTCGTGAAGATCGACGCCGACACGCTGGAGATCGTCGGCTCGCTCGACACGGGCGACGGCCCGCGGGCCTTCGGCCGATTCGTCGCGCCCCGGCCCGCCGCAACGGGAGGAAACCCATGACCTCGATCATTTCCATCAAGGCCGTTTTCGCCGCCGGCGCCCTTCTCGCGGGGGGCGCATCGGCCCTCGCGGCGCCCCCCGCGGCACCCGCGAGTCGCCCCGGCGCCGACTACCCCACGGCGGCCAGCGCGGACTACGTCTTCGGCTGCATGCAGGCGGGCGACCAGACGCGCGACGCGCTGGAGCGCTGCGCCTGTTCCTTCGACGTCGTGGCATCGCTCGTGCCCTATGAGCGCTACGTCGAGGCGTCGACCTTCTTGTCGATGGGGCAGGTGACCGGCGAGAAGGGCGTCCTGTTCCGCACCGGAGCCGAATCGAAGGCGGCGATTGGAGACCTGCGCCGCGCGCAGGCCGAAGCGGAGGTGCTCTGCTTCGAATGAAGTCGCACGAAAGCATGCGTTCCCCAGACCTGTCGAGACCTGGCGGCACTGCTTCCGGGTCTAATCTGTGTCCGGTTGACGTATCGGCAAGGACAGCGCTCGCATGTTCCGACTTTGGTGCAAGCTCCGGGTGTTTCCGTCCGCGGCTTTTCGCGGGAAATGCTTGACCCTCAACAGCGCTGTGCCGTCCCGCCCGGCGCGCATTGTGCGATGCACATAACGAATCTTCTAAATGGCGCTTGCGCGGGAAAATTTCCCGCTCTAGCATCCTCCCATGGTTTCCGGCTTCAAGGTCGTCGGTGTTGGGAGCACCGACGATGCTCGAAGGCTACGGTAGGGCGTCTATCAACGGTGCCCACCAAGACCCCTATGGTGGTCGTGACACGCTGCCGGAAACCTTCCCCAGGATCGCCATGGACTGCACCCCGCCGCGCGTGGACGCGACGGGGCGGTCGACCGAATGGACCTATGGGAGGAACGCTATGCTGAAGATGATGACGAAGGCCATGCTGGCGTCCTGCCTCATGGTCGGGCTCGGATCGGTCGCCTCGGCGAACGAGGGCCTGATCCAGCTCGAAGGTGACGCCAAGCAGTGGGTGCAGCCCACCGGCAACTATGCCAACCAGCGCTATTCGACGCTGAATGCCATCAACAAGTCCAATGTCGGCGACCTGCAGCCGGCCTGGTCGTTCTCGACCGGCGTCCTGCGAGGCCACGAGGGCAGCCCCCTCGTCGTCGGCGACACGATGTATGTCCACACCCCGTTCCCCAACATGGTCTACGCGCTCGACCTCAACGAGGACGGCGCGATCAAGTGGAAGTACGAGCCGCAGCAGGATCCGAACGTCATCCCGGTGATGTGCTGCGACACCGTCAACCGCGGCGTCGCCTACGCTCCCGGCGCCAACGGTCAGCCCGGCACGATCATCCTCCATCAGGCCGATACCACCGTCGTCGCGCTGAACGCCGATACCGGCGAGCAGATCTGGTCTGTGAAGAACGGCGACGCCTCAAAGGGAGAGACCGGCACCGCCGCGCCGATGGTGTTCAAGGACAAGGTGCTGATCGGCATTTCCGGCGGCGAGTTCGGCGTGCGCGGGTCGGTGACGGCCTACAACCTCGCCGACGGCAAGCAGGCCTGGCGCGCTTATTCCACGGGCCCCGACGCCGAGATGCTGTTCGACCCGGAAAAGACGACGTCGCTCGGCAAGCCGGTCGGTCCGGACTCCTCGATCAAGACCTGGGAAGGCGACCAGTGGCAGATCGGCGGCGGCACCACCTGGGGCTGGTACGCCTATGACCCGGCGCTGAACCTCATCTACTACGGCACCGGCAATCCCTCGACCTGGAACCCGGCCCAGCGCCCGGGCGACAACAAGTGGTCCATGACCATCATGGCCCGCGACGCGGACACGGGCGTGGCCAAGTGGGTCTACCAGATGACCCCGCACGACGAGTGGGACTTCGACGGCGTCAACGAGATGATCCTCGCGGACATCGACGTCGGCGGCCAGCAGCGGAAGGCCCTCGTCCACTTCGACCGCAACGGCTTCGCCTACACGCTCGACCGCGAGACCGGCGAGCTTCTGGTGGCCAAGAAGTACGACCCGGCCGTCAACTGGGCGACCGAAGTCGTGATGGACCCGAACTCCGACCAGTACGGCCGTCCGCAGGTGGTGGACCAGTACTCGACCGAGTTCAACGGCGAGGACGTCAACACCACCGGCATCTGCCCGGCCGCGCTCGGCACCAAGGACCAGCAGCCGGCGGCCTTCTCGCCCAAGACCAAGCTCTTCTACGTGCCGACCAACCATGTCTGCATGGACTACGAGCCGTTCCGCGTCGCCTACACCGCCGGCCAGCCCTATGTCGGCGCGACGCTGTCGATGTATCCGGCGCCCAACAGCCACGGCGGCATGGGCAACTTCATCGCCTGGGACGCGGGCAAGGGCGAGATCGTCTGGTCGCTGCCCGAGCAGTTCTCTGTCTGGTCGGGCGCCTTGGCCACCGACGGCGACATCGTCTTCTACGGCACGCTGGAAGGCTACCTGAAGGCTGTCGACGCGCAGACGGGCGAGGAGCTCTACAAGTTCAAGACCCCGTCCGGCATCATCGGCAACGTGATGACCTACGAGCATGGCGGCCAGCAGTACGTCGCGGTGCTCTCGGGCATCGGCGGCTGGGCGGGCATCGGCCTCGCTGCCGGCCTGACCGATCCGAACGCGGGCCTGGGCGCCGTCGGCGGCTACGCCTCGCTGTCGAAGTACACCGCGCTCGGCGGACAGCTGACCGTCTTCACCGTGCCCGACCAGACGGCGTCGAACGCCGCGCCGGCCGCAGCCCCCGCGGCCCCCGCGGCGAACTGAAGCCGCGGCCAGCCCGCGAAAGGGTCCCGGCCGCGCCCCGGCCGGGACCCGTTTCGTCGAAGGGCGCGGCCCGTGGGCCCCGGTGCTGCCGCTCGCCTCGACGAGGCGACGGACCGCTCGGAGGAGGGCCCTCCCGCGCGCCCGAACCCGTTTGCCTCCGAGAGGTTTTCATGCCGAAGACGATCCTTGCCTGCGCCGGTGCGTTGCTTTTGTCCACCGCAGGCCTCGCCCTCGCGCAAGGCGCGCCTGCCGTCGGCGTGACGGTGGTGCCCGCCGGCCAGACCGCGCCGGGCGTCGCGCCTGCGCCGACCCCGCCCGCACCGCCGGCGCCCGCCCCTGCCCAGGCCGCGCAGGCCGCGCCCGCTCCTGCCGCGGCACCCACGACACCGGCACCCGCAGCCGGCGGAGCCGCGGCCGCGGCGCCTGCCGCGCCCGCCGGCGAAGCGCAGCAGGCGGCCGCCGAAGCGCCGCCCGCGGGCGGCATGCAGCTCGACGCGCACCCGTCCGCAGACTCGGCCGCCAACGGCAATGCCGGCCAGCCGACCGGCACCAACGGCATGTTCGTCGACGCCGCGGGCAATCCGACCTACAACATCTCGGCGGAAGGCGCGGACTGGTTCACCTGGCGCGGCTACAAGAAGTTCGGCGCCAATTGCCTCCAGTGCCACGGGCCCGACGGCGCAGGCTCCTCCTTCGCGCCGAACCTCGCCGAGTCGCTCCAGCGCATTAACTACTTCGACTTCGCCGGCATCATCGTGTCCGGCCAGCAGAACAAGTGGCACCCGGTGAACTCGATCATGCCGGCCTGGGGCGAGGATCCCAACGTCATGTGTTCGCTCGACGCGATCTACGTCTACCTGCGCGGACGCTCCGACGGCGTGATCGGTCGCGGCGAGCCCAAGCCCCACGTCAAGAACAAGGAAGCCCAGGACGCCGAATACGCGTGCCTCGGCCAGTAAGGGGGATCCGCGCCATGCGCGCCGGCCCGTACACCCGTTTCTCCGCCGCGGCCGGGGCTCTCGCCCTGGCCGCGGCGCTTGCCGTTCCGGCCGTAGCGCAGGATCGCGAGTTCGGCAGCGAGATCGAGCTCGTCGACCAGAACGTCCTGCGCGTCTGCGCGGACCCCGACAACATGCCCTTTTCCAACGAGAAGGAAGAAGGCTTCGAGCAGGCGGTCGCCAAGCTCCTCGCCGAGAAGCTCGGCCGGAGCCGCGTCGCCTACACCTACTTCCCGCAGGCCACCGGTTTCGTGCGCATGACGCTCGGCGCCTACGACTGCGACGTCATCATGAGCTACCCGCAAGGCGACGAGCTCGTCCAGAACACCAATGCCTATTACACGACAGCCTATGTCCTGATCGTGCCCGCCGACGGGGATCTGGCGGGCGTCACCTCGCTCGACGACGAGCGCCTGAAGAACAAGCGCGTCGGCGTCGTCGCGGGAACGCCGGCCGCCACCTACCTCGCCAAGGCCGGCCTGATCGGGCGGGCGAAGCCCTACCAGCTCATGGTCGACACGCGCCTCACCAATGTCGGGGAGGACATGATCGCCGACATGATGAAGGGCGACACAGACGCTGCCGTGATGTGGGGCCCGATCGGCGGCTACTACGCCAAGAAGGCGGGCGGGAACTTCCAGATCGCGCCCATCGCCAAGCAGCCGACGCTGCCCGCGACGGTGTTCCGCATCACCATGGGCGTGCGCGCCGCCGACCAGGAATGGAAGCGCACGCTCAACCGCTTCATCGCCGCCAACGAGCCCGAACTCCAGCGCATCCTCGTCTCCTACGGCATCCCGCTGTTCGACGATGCGGGCCATCCGATCGCGAACTCCTCGGCGGCGCCGGCGGATGTGAAAACGGGCGTGGCGGGCCCGGCTGACGAGCCGGTGACCCCGGCAGCCGGACAAGGCGGCGGGTAGGGGCCAGCCGTCACGTCCAAGCTGCTCCCCTTCTCCCGCCCGCGGGAGAAGGTCCGGGCAGGGGATGAGGGTGGTTCGAAGGACCCGGCGCGAGCCGTCCGCGGGCCGCTCGCGCGGTCGACATTCTCACCCCGCGCTTCGCGCCCCCTTCGCCCGCGAGCGGGCGAGGGGAAGCGCCTTGTGAGGCGCAGCTCTCGCTTGCTCCTATTGTCCTGCTTGTGCCGGCGCGCCGAAGCTCGGTGGCGGCGCCGAGCCGAAGCTCGGCGCGGGCAGAGCGTTCGCGCCCTGCGCCGGCACGGGTGGTGCCGACCGTTCCAGCGGCGCAGGCTGGGGCGGGGCGCCCCCGAAGCTAGGAGCCGGCGCCGCACCGAAACTCGGGGCCGGCAGCGCATCGCCCTGACCCGCACCCGCCGGCGCGGCGCCGCCGGGAGCCGGCGCAGGCGCAGCGCCCCCGAAGCTCGGCGCCGGTGCCACCCCGAAGCTCGGCGCGGCCGCGCCGCTGCCGAAGCTCGGCGCAGCGCCGCCGCCCGTCGAGAACGGGTTCGCGCCCGCGTCGCCCGGCATGGGCACGTTCAGGCGGATGGTCGAGGGATCGACCACGGCCTCCTCCTTGAGGAAGTAGGTCACCGACTGCGGCCACAGGATCAGGATGGCGACGAGCACCAGCTGGAGCCCGAGCCAGGGGATCGCGCCGAGATAGATGTCCGAGCTCTTGATCGTCGGCGGCGCGATGCCGCGCAGGTAGAAGAGCGCGAAGCCGAAGGGCGGGTGCATGAAGGCCGTCTGCATGTTCACGCAGAGGAGGACGCCGAACCAGACGAGGTCGATGCCGAGCGAGTCGGCGACGGGCGCCAGCAGCGGCACGATGATGAAGGCGATTTCGAAGAAGTCGAGAAAGAAGGCGATGAAGAAGATGAAGATGTTGACGAAGATCAGGAAACCGACGACGCCGCCGGGAATGTGCGACAGGAGGTATTCGATCCAGTGACCCCCGTCCATGCCCTGGAACACCAGGGAGAAGACGGTGGAGCCGATGAGGATGAAGACCACCATGGCGGTGAGGCGCATCGTCATCGCCATGGCCTGGCGGATCAGCGGCCAGGACAGGCGCCGGTGGCCGGCGGCGAGGAGCATTGCGCCGACCGAGCCCATGGCGCCCGCTTCCGTCGGCGTCGCGAGGCCCATGAACATCGTGCCGAGAACGAGGAAGATCAGCGCCAGCGAGGGCACCATGCCCTTGGCGACCTGCCAGAGGAGGGCCCGGCCGCTCTTGGTGCGCGCCTCCGGCGGGAGCGGCGGAACCTTGTGCGGCGCGACGATCGAGACGCCGAGGATGAAGAGGAGGAACAGCGCGATCTGGAGGAGCGAAGGGCCGATGGCGCCGGCATACATGTCGCCGACCGAGCGGCCGAGCTGGTCGGCGAGGATGATGAGGACGAGCGAGGGCGGGATGACCTGCGTGATGGTGCCCGATGCCGCGATGACGCCGGTCGCGATCCGCTTGTCGTAGCCGTAGCGCATCATGACGGGCAGCGACACGACGCCCATCGCGATCACCGAGGCCGCGACCGTGCCGGTGATCGCGCCGAGCACCGCGCCGACGATCACGACGGCGTAGGCGAGGCCCCCCGGCACCTTGCCGAAGAGCTGGCCGGAGCCCTCAAGGAGGTCCTCGGCGAGGCCGCAGCGCTCCAGGATCGCCCCCATGAAGGTGAAGAAGGGGATGGCCAGCAGCAGGTCGTTTGAGATGATGCCGTAGAAGCGGAAGGGGAGGGCGGCGAGCAGCGACGGGTTGAAGTGGTCGTTGAGGACGCCGAGGATGCCGAAGAGCAGTCCGACCGCCGCCAGGCTGAACGCGACGGGGAAGCCGATCAGCAGGAAGACGATCATCGCGCCGAACATCAGCGGCGGCATCGGTCCGTATTCGAACATGAAAGCGCGTGTCCCCCGATCGATGGTCTGGCGCGGCCGCCTACTGCAGCGGCTTCTCGTACTTGGTTTCGAGGACGATCAGCCCTTTCAGCGCCGCCACCCGCTTGATCACCTCCGACATCCCTTGCAGGAACAGGAGCCCGAAGCCGAGCGGCAGCGTCGCCTTGGCCGGCCAGAGGATCAGCCCGCCCGCGTTCATCGATCCCTCGCCGGAGCGGAAGGACTGTAGGAAGAAGGGAAAGGTCAGATAGAAGAGGTAGCCGATCACCGGCAGGAACAGGATCATGAAGCCGGCGATGTCGAGGATGAGGCGCCCGCGCGTCGAGAGCTGCGAGTAGATGAGGTCGACGCGCACGTGCTCATTCATCTTCAAGGTGTAGGACGCCCCGAGCAGCACCATGCCGGCGAACATGTACCACTGGATCTCCAGCGCGCCGTTCGACGAGATGTTCAGCGTGTAGCGCAGGAGCGCGTTGCCGGCCGAGATCAGGACGGCGAAGAGGACGAGATAGTCGGCGACGGCCGCGAAGCCGGCATTGATCCGGTCGACGCCGCGGCTGACCGCCAGAAGCGCACCCATGAGCCTCCCCCTCGTGACTGCGGCCCGGCCCCACACCGCACCGCCAGGATCCCCCGCCGCCCGGTTATGCCATCCCGCGCGGAATTTGAAACGGTTTTTCCACCGACCCCGGCCGTTCCCTTCCTAAGTCGCTCTGCCTATGTTCCGCCGCGCTCTCGCGGAAGGCGGTTCCCATGTCTGATCCCATCCTCGTCCTGTCGGGCGTGTCGAAGACCTACAAGAACGGCTTCGAGGCGCTGAAGAGCGTCGACCTGTCCATCCGCCGCGGAGAGATCTTCGCCCTGCTCGGCCCCAACGGCGCGGGTAAGACGACGCTGATCTCGGCCGTCTGCGGGATCGTGTCCTTCACCGGCGGCACCATCACCGTCGGCGGCCACGACAACCGGCGCGACTACAAGGCCGCCCGGGCGATGATCGGCCTCGTGCCGCAGGAACTGACCACCGATGCCTTCGAAACGGTCTGGGACACCGTGTCCTTCACCCGCGGCCTGTTCGGAAAGTCGCGCGACGACGCCGTCGTCGAGCGGGTGCTGCGCGATCTGTCGCTGTGGGAGAAGAAGGACTCCAAGATCATGACGCTGTCGGGCGGCATGAAGCGGCGCGTCCTCATCGCCAAGGCCCTCGCGCACGAGCCCGAGCTCCTCTTCCTCGACGAGCCGACCGCCGGCGTCGACGTGGCGCTGCGGCGCGACATGTGGGAGGTGGTAAGGCGCCTTCGCGAGAACGGCACCACCATCATCCTCACCACCCACTACATCGAGGAGGCCGAGGAAATGGCCGACCGCGTCGGCGTCATCGCCCGCGGAGAGCTCCTCCTCGTCGAGGAGAAGGCGAGACTCATGGAGAAGCTCGGCCACAAGGAGCTGATCCTGACGCTCGACGCGCCTCTCTCCTCGCTGCCGCCCGCCCTCGCCGACCGCGGCCTCCAGCTCGCGGCGGACGGGGCGACGCTCGTCCACACCTACGACACCAACGCCCCGCGCACCGGCATCGCGACGCTTGTCGGCGACCTCGCGCGCGAAGGCATCCGCATCCGCGACCTCGAGACCCGCCAGTCGAGCCTCGAGGACATCTTCGTCGGGCTCGTCGCCGACAAGAACCAGCCCGCCGAGGAGGCCCGCCCGTGAACCTTGCTGCCGTCTGGGCGATCTACGTCTTCGAGATGAACCGCTGGCGCCGCACGATCCTCCAGAGCATCGTCTCGCCCGTCATCTCAACCTCGCTCTACTTCGTGGTCTTCGGCGCGGCGATCGGCTCGCGCATCCCGGAGGTCGAGGGCGTGTCCTACGGCGCCTTCATCGTGCCGGGCCTCGTGATGCTCTCGCTTCTCCAGCAGAGCCTGTCGAACGCGTCCTTCGGCATCTACTTTCCGCGCTTCTCCGGCACGATCTACGAGATCCTCTCCGCGCCCGTTTCGCCCTTCGAGATCGTCGCGGGCTATGTCGGCGCGGCGGCGACGAAGTCGGTGATCCTGGGCGCGATCATCCTTTTGACCGCCGCGCTCTTCGTCGACCTCAGGATCCAGCACCCGCTCGTAATGCTATTGTTCCTGGTGCTGACCGCCGTCACCTTCTCGATGTTCGGCTTCGTTATCGGCATCTGGGCGGACGGCTTCGAGAAGCTGCAGCTCGTGCCGCTCCTGATCGTCACGCCGCTCGCCTTCCTGGGCGGCGCCTTCTATTCGATCCGCATGCTGCCCGAGTTCTGGCAGGACGTCTCGCTCCTCAACCCGGTCGTCTATCTCATTTCGGGCTTCCGCTGGAGCTTCTTCGGGCAGGCCGACGTATCGGTGACGACGAGCCTCGTCATGACCTTCGTCTTTCTCGGCCTCTGCCTCGCCGCGGTTGTCGCGATCTTCCGCACGGGCTGGCGCCTGAAGAGCTGATCAGGCGCCCTCGTCGGGGATCGCCAGCACCTCGCCGCAGTGCTTGCAGTGGACGGCGTCCGGATCGTGCTGGGTCAAGGCGCATTTCGGGCAGGTGAAGTACACCTTCTCCGGCCGGAAGATCGCCTGCGCCAGCCGCACGAAGAGCGTGATCCCGATGATCATGATCACGATGGCCGTCAGCTTGCCCCAGGGGCCGGGCAGCGTGATGTCGCCGTAGCCGGTCGTGGTCACCGACGTCACCGTGAAATAGAGCGCGTCGACGTAGCCGGTGAGGCCGGCTCCTTCGCTGAAGAAGAAGGTGTAGACGAAGCCGGTGGCGAGAAAGAGGAAGGTGAGGAGGTTCACCACCGCCCGCGCCGTGTGCTCGATGTGGCCGTGGCCGTTGCGCCTCAGCGGCCGCCACAGGATGCCGGTCTGCGACAGCGACCAGAGCCGCAGGACGCGCAGGAAGGACAGGCTCCAGAGCTGCTCGGGAAAGAGCAGCGTCAGGAGGATCGCGACGTCCAGGAAAACGATCGGCTGCTTGAGCCAGCGCCGCTTCTCGCGCGCGGCAAACAGCCGGGCGCCCATGTCGAGCGCCAGGATCGCCGCGACCGTGTAGTCCACGGCCAGGAACCACTCCGTCCCGCGCAGCACCGGCGTCAGGATGAACAGCGCGATGATCGACAGGTCCACCGTCAGCGCCGCCATCTGGAAGCGCAGGGCTTCGGGCGAGTGGCCGTGGTAGAGCTTGCGCAGGTGGACCTGCGCGCGCGCCAGACCCGACCGCGGATGGCCGCGCACGTGGGACACGAGACCCCGCTTGGCGGGCCGCGCGGTCAAGGGACGAGCGGGGTCGAGGGCGGGCTGGGCGCTTGGCTTCGGCACGGATAGGGAACCAACGATGACTGACGACGAGAATAGGCCGCGCATCGCGATCCGCTACTGCACGCAGTGCCAATGGCTGCTGCGCGCGGCCTGGATGGCACAGGAGCTCCTCTCGACCTTCGGCCCCGACCTCGGCGAGGTCGCGCTGCTCCCCGGTACCGGCGGCGTCTTCGAGATCACCTATGACGGGGAGACGATCTGGGAGCGCAAGGCCGACGGCGGCTTTCCCGAAGCCAAGATCCTGAAGCAGCGGGTGCGCGACCGCCTGGACCCGGGGCGCTCGCTCGGCCATTCGGACCGCTGACCATGAAGCTTTGTTCATGAACAGGTTGTAACGCAACAACCGGAAGGGGAGTGGGTTATAAGTCCACCGATCCCGCCGACACGATCGACGGCCAGCCAGACCGCCAAAGCCGGCGCGGGATCGCCACAAGGAGATCAGACCGATGAACCGTTTGAGTGCCTTCGCGGTCGCGCTCGCGGCCACCACCCTCGTCGGCTCGGCGAGCCTCGGTGCCTACGCGGCCCAGCAGGTGGCCGCCGCGCCTTCGCCCCAGCAGACACAGGCCGACAAGGACTTCGTCAGCCTGTCCGACCAGGGGCAGCAGGCGATGCGCGACATCCGCTTCGCGCGCCTCGCCATCTTCCAGGGCGACACGGACCAGGCCAAGACGCTCGTGGGCAACGCCCGCGACCAGCTCGGCCTCGCCAAGACGAGCGACGCGGCCTTCATGAAGGCCGAGGCCGACATCAAGCCGCCCGCCGGCATGCCCGCGCAGCCCAAGCCGGACAGCGCCAAGCCGAGCGCGCAGGCCGTCGCCTGGCTCCCGGTCGGCGGGCAGGTGATGGTGGACGAGAGCTTCCAGGCGACGCCCGAAAACCAGCAGGCCGTGGCCGCTGCCGATACGCACCTGAAGGCCGGCGAGAAGGGAAAGGCCGAGGAAGCCCTCAAGGCGACCGGCATCGACGTGAACTACGTCATGGCCTTGGCGCCCCTCGACGCCACGACCTCGGCTGTCGACAAGGCGGCGACGCTGATTGACCAGGGCAAGTTCTACGAGGCGAACCTCGCCTTGAAGGGCGCCGAGGAGGGGGTCGTGGTCGACGTCCTGGGTGTCGCCGCGACACCTGCGGCCGCCGACACCGGCAAGGCCGCCGCCGCGACGCCGGCACCGGCACCGGCACCCGCGCAAGCCGCGAATCATGCAGCGCCTCCGGCGGCACCCGCTGCCGTGCCCGCGGCGGAACAGCCGTCGCCCAAGCAGGGCTGAGGGCCGCGCATCATGGATCGCAAGGGACGGCCGCGCCTGCGGCCGTCCTGTTTTCTTGCACGGCCCCGTTCCGGGCGCTGCGGCCGGTCTCAGCCCACCACGACCCGGAAGTAGCGCGGATCGAACGCCATGTGGCCGGCAATCGCCTCGACGCCCTCGCGCGGGCTCTCATAGGCCCAGATCGCGTCCTGCGCGCCCGCACCCTCGGCCGAGATCGACCAGTAGCTCGCCTCGCCCTTGAACGGGCAGGTCGTCGTCTTCGCCGTCTTTTCCAGGAAGGCCATCTCGACGTCGCCCATCGGAACGTAGACGACCGGGTCGCGGCCCTTTTCGTTGAGGATCTGCGAGTTCTTGGTCGAGGCGATCACCGCGTCGTGGAAGGTCACGACGACCGGCCGGTCGCTGGGCTCGATGGTGATGCGCTCTCGCGTTTCGGACGGGCTGGCATAGGTCATGGGGGCAGGTCCCGTGTTGGACTGATTTTCCAACGAAAAGGCGCAGAGCCACCGAGGTTCCGTCGAACAAGCGGCGATCGGCGCGTTGACAAGGGGGGCGGCACGTTGTTCGGCTCACCGTCGATGAGCCTCGATCTCTCCAGTCGCAACGCCGCCCCGCCGAGCGCCTCCGCCGCCGATCCGGCGCGGGCGCGGCTCGTCCGTTGTCTCGCCGCCGTCGCAGAGGGGGACAGGGGGGCTCTGCGCGAGGTGCATGATCTGACCGTGGCGAAGCTTTTCGGCGTCGCTTATCGTATCTTGGGCGACCGCGAGGAAGCCGAGGACGTGGTGCAGGACGTCTACCTCACCGTCTGGAACCGCGCCGACCGCTTCGATCCCGGCCGGGCGAGCCCGATCACCTGGCTCGCCACGATCGCGCGCAACCGGGCGATCGACCGCCTGCGCCAGATCGGCGGGCGCCGGGCCGCGGCCGGCGGCGTCGAGGAGGCAGCCGACCTGCCGGACGGCGCGCCCGACGCGCTCGCGCTCCTCGAAGGCGCCGACGAGAGCCGGCGCCTCGCCGACTGCCTGGGCGGCCTCGACGAGCGGGCGCGCGGCGCCATCACCGCCGCCTTCTTTGGCGGCCTGACCTATGACGAGCTGGCGCGCCGGGACGGCATGCCGCTCGGGACCATGAAGAGCCTCGTTCGCCGGGGCCTGATGAAGCTGAAGGGATGCCTAGGGGAATGAGCGACGGTGCCGGCCTCGATCGCGATGACGAAGCGGACCTCGCCGCCGAATACGCGCTCGGCGTCCTCGACGGGGCCGGGCGCCGCGCCGCCGAGCGCCGCATGGCGCGCGAGCCCGCCTTCGCGCGCGCCGTCGCGGACTGGGAGCGCCGGCTCGGCCCGATGGCCGGCGCCGTGCCGGCCGTTTCGCCCCCGGCGGACCTTTGGAGCCGGATCGAGGCCGACCTTGCCCGCATGACGCGCGCCGCGCCCCGGACCGCCGCCGTCGAGCAGCCTCGCGGCCGCCGGGTCTCCGCGATCTGGCAGTATATCGGCCTCGCCGGCATGGGGATCGGCGCGGCGAGCGCCGCGGCCCTCATTCTGTTCGTCGCCGGATCGGGCGGCCTTCTCGGCCCGCCGCCGGGCGTTCGCGACGGAGCCATGACCGCGACGCTCGCCGCCGAAAGCGGCGCTCCGCTCTTCACCCTGGTCTACGACGCGGCGAGCGGCATGGCGACGCTGGTCCCGGTCGCCACCGCTTCGAGCGATCCCGCCCACGTCCACGAACTCTGGCTGGTTCCCCCGGGCGGGGCGGCGCCGCGCTCCCTCGGGATCCTGGCGAGCACGGGGCCGATGCGGATGCGCCTCGACGGGCAGGCCGCGGACATGCCGCGCTCGGCGATCGCGGTGTCGCTCGAGCCGGCCGGCGGCTCCCCGACGGGCCTTCCCACCGGACCGGTGGTGGCGAGCGGCGCTCTGACGGCGCTATGAGGCGGCACGCGCGTCGAGCGGGCGCCGACGGAAAAGTCGCGTCGTGACCAAGGTCCTCTCGGTCCTCCTCCTCTTCGTCATGGCTCTGCATATCTGGCGCCCTTTGGGCCTGCCGGGCCTTCGCCGGCGCGCCGACGCCTGGAAGATCGCCGCCTTCGCCTTCGTGGTTTTCGGACTGACCATCCTGATCCGCCCCGAATGAGCCGCCTTCGTCGCGCAGATTTGAACAGCCGACCTTGCTGGTGTAGAGAGCGCCGTTCCGCGAGGTGGCACAGTTTCTTGGGATACGCGCGGCGCGTTCCCGACATGAACGGGGATACGCATGGACCGGATTCGCATTCGCGGCGGTAACGAGCTGAACGGCACGATCGCGATCTCGGGCGCCAAGAACGCGACGCTTCCCCTGATGATCGCCTCGCTGCTCACCGACGACACGCTGACGCTCGAGAACGTCCCCCACCTCGCCGACGTCGAGCAGCTCATCCGCATCCTCGGCAATCACGGCGTCGACTACGCCGTGTCCGGCAAGCGCCTCAATCAGAGCCGCGCGGGCGGGCGCACCATCCACTTCACCGCCCGCACCATCGTCGACACGACCGCGCCCTACGAGCTGGTCTCCAAGATGCGCGCGAGCTTCTGGGTCATCGGCCCGCTTCTCGCCCGCTGCCACAAGGCGCGGGTCTCGCTGCCGGGCGGCTGCGCCATTGGCACGCGGCCCGTCGACCTCTTCATCGAGGGCCTCCGGGCGCTCGGCGCGACGATCGACATCGACAGCGGCTACGTCGTCGCCGAGGCCAAGGGCGGCCTCGTCGGCAACCGCTACCGCTTCCCGAAGGTCTCGGTCGGCGCGACCCACGTCATGCTGATGGCCGCCTCGCTGGCCAAGGGCGAGACGGTGATCGAGAACGCCGCGCGCGAGCCCGAGATCGCCGATCTCGCCGCCTGCCTCAACGCCATGGGCGCGCGCATCGAGGGCGCCGGCACCTCCACCATCACCATCCAGGGCGTCGATGCGCTGTCGGGGGCGCGCCACCGCGTCCTGCCCGACCGGATCGAGACCGGCACCTACGCCATGGCGGTGGCCATGACCGGCGGCGACGTCACGCTCCAGAACACCAGCATTGACCTTCTCGAAAGCGCCCTCGACACGCTGCGTCAGGCGGGCGCCGGCATCGAGGCGGTGCCGGACGGCATCCGCGTCACCCGCAACGGCAACGGGATCCAGCCGGTCGACGTGATGACCGATCCCTATCCCGGCTTCCCGACCGATCTCCAGGCGCAGTTCATGGCGTTGATGACCCGGGCGAACGGCACGGCGCGCATCACCGAGACGATCTTCGAGAACCGCTTCATGCACGTCCAGGAGCTGGCGCGGCTCGGCGCGCGCATCTCGCTCTCCGGCCAGGTCGCGACCGTCGAGGGCGTGTCGCGCCTCGCCGGCGCGCCGGTCATGGCAACCGACCTTCGCGCCTCCGTCTCGCTCGTGATCGCCGGCCTCGCGGCGGAAGGCGAGACCACCGTCAACCGCGTCTACCATCTCGACCGCGGCTTCGAACGGCTGGAGGAGAAGCTCGGCGCCTGCGGCGCGGAGATCGAGCGCATTTCCGGTTGACAACCCGTCGCGCCTTGCTTTTTCGCCTCTTCCGCACGATTTAGAGGCGACAGCCTCATCGGATTCGAATACAGGCCGCCCCATGCCGGCGGCGTAACGCAGCCTCGCGACCCCGTGCCCCGTGCGCCGGTCTCGCGCCACAATCAGGGTACTGCTCACACATGGCCAAGGAAGAAGTTCTCGAATTTCCGGGGACGGTCACCGAACTCCTCCCCAATGCGACCTTCCGCATCAAGCTCGAGAACGATCACGAGATCATCGCCCACACGGCGGGCCGCATGCGCAAAAACCGCATCCGCGTCCTCACCGGCGACAAGGTGCTGGTCGAGATGACGCCCTACGACCTGTCGAAGGGTCGCATCACCTACCGCTTCAAGTAAGGCGGCGCGAAACGGCACCGCGGGCGACCGGAAGGGCGACGGCATGGCGAAGCGCGCGCTGAAACTCGTTCTCGCCTCGGC
>CANJKV010000039.1 GCA_947474855.1 Aurantimonadaceae bacterium
AGCGGGCATCAAGTCAGCGACGCTCCTGTTCAAGGGCCACAACGCCTATGGGCGGATGAAGACCGAGTCGGGCGTCCATCGCCTGGTGCGGATCTCGCCCTATGACAGCCAGGCGCGGCGGCACACCTCCTTCGCCAGCGTCTGGGTCTACCCGGTGGTGGACGATTCGATCGACATCCAGGTCAACGAGTCGGACTGCCGCATCGACACCTATCGTTCGTCGGGCGCCGGCGGCCAGCACGTCAACACGACGGACTCGGCGGTGCGCATCACGCACTTGCCGACCGGCATCGTGGTGGCCTGCCAGCAGGAGCGTTCGCAGCACAAGAACCGGGCGACCGCCTGGAACATGCTGCGCGCGCGCCTCTACGAGGCCGAGCTGGAGAAGCGCGAGGCGGCGGCCAACGCCGAAGCCGCGTCGAAGACCGACATCGGCTGGGGCCACCAGATCCGCTCCTACGTCCTCCAGCCGTATCAGATGGTGAAGGACCTCCGGACCGGCGTCGAATCAACGGCGCCGCAAGAAGTGCTGGATGGCGATATCGACGCCTTCATGGAAGCGGCGCTCGCGCAGCGCGTCCATGGCGACGAGGGCGGCGAGGTCGCGGACATCGGCTAACCGACGTGGTCGACCGGCTCGGGCTCTCAGCCCAGCCGGTCGATGGCCCGGCCCGCCGACAGAAAGCGGTCGGGGTTGAGCGCCGAGCCGTCGCGGCGAATCTCGTAGTGAAGGTGCGGACCCGTGCTGCGGCCCGTCGATCCAACGGCTCCGACCGTGTCTCCGGCCTTGATCCGATCGCCGACCGCCACGGCGATCGACGACATATGCGCATAGCGCGTCGTCAGCCCGTTGCCGTGATCGATCTCGACCATCTTGCCGTAGCCGCCCGACACGCCGGCCTCGACGACCTTGCCGGGTGCCGTCGCTCGGATCGGGCTGCCGGCCGGCGCGGCGAAGTCGACACCGGCATGAAGGGCGCTGGTGCCGAGAAACGGATCGCGCCTGACGCCGAAGCCGCTGGAGCGGACGCCCTCCCGCGTCGGCGCGGCGAGCGGAAGCTCGGCCGCCTTGTTGGACACGCGTTCAAGCGCCGTCAGGGCCTCGTCGAGCCGCGCGACGATCGTCTCGAAGTCGTCCGGCACGGGTACGAAGGGGCCGCCGGTGGCGGCTTCCGGCTCCTCGTCCAGGACGCTGAACCCGGCGGTTCGGAGCGTGTCGGCAATGGCGTCGGAGCGCCGACGGGCGTTCTCGGCAAGCTTCTCCGCACGCGTCTGCTGCTCGCTGCGCGCCGAGCGGACCGCATCTTCGATCTCGGCGACGAGATTGGTCACCGACGCGGTGTCGCGCAGGCCCGAGATGCGCGAGGGCGCGGCGGCCGCCGGAGCCTTCGTCGGCTGCGACGATCCCCGGTCGACGAGGTCGAAGCGCGAGGCGACGCTGCTGCGTTCGGGGAGGAAGGCGAGGGCGGAAGCCGCAGGGCCGAGAGCATCCGACGCCTCGCCCGTGCGCTGCGGCGCGCTTGCCGCCCCGCGGCTGTCCTCGTCGATCAGTCCGGTCGAGCGAGCCTTCTCGAACATCGGCGCCAGGCGCTCGTAGCGCTCGGCCAGTTCCTCCTGCTGGTCGAGGAGGGTGTCGACCTTGCTCTCCACCATCTTGCGGGTGATCATCTGCCGGCTCGTGGCGTGATCGAGCTGGGATCTCAGCGCCGCGATGCGCTCCTCGTAGGCCTGAGCGAGCGACTCCTGCCGCGACACGGCGACGGCCATGAGATCGTCGTTCAGGAAGAGGTAGCCGGCCGATCCGATCAGCGCGGTCGACAGCAGGGTGCCGATGCCCAGGACGGCGCCGAGCGCCCATGGCCTGACGGTGAAATGCCGAACCTTGGCGCCGCGCGCGATGATGATCGTATGCGGTTCCGTTTGTCGGCCGAAGGTGCGGGTCGCGTGATGGGAATTCATTGGATGTCCGGGCCGGCGGGATGAGTCACCGTCCCGGACATAAATCCAGATTAACGTTAACGAGTTCTTCTCGCCGGCGATCGAAGCTGGAGTCAGCGCGAAAGCGGCGAAAGCGAGCGGTAAAACGTCGGCGTGAGACCAGCTTCCGCGCGCGCCCTGTCGTTGAAGGGCGCCTTGACCTCGCCGCGGAAGCATTGCCGGACGAGTTGCTGGAAGCGCTCCGCCGGATTGACACGCTCGCGGGCGCACAGAAAGCGGAACCACTTGGCGCCGATCGCGACATGCTTCTTCTCGTCGCGATAGATGATGTCGAGGATGGCCGCCGTTTCCACGTCGCCGACGCTCTCCAGCTTCTCCAGCAGGGAGGGCGTCACGTCGAGCCCGCGCGCTTCCAGGATCAGCGGCACGATGGCGAGGCGGGCGGAGAGGTCATGCGCCGTCGCCTCGACGGCCTGCCACAGGCCGTCATGCGCGTCGAGCGCGCCGTAGCGCGAATTCATCGCGACGAGCCGGCGTGACAAGAGGCCGAAGTGCTTCGCCTCCTCCATGGCCACCGTCATCCAGCCGTCGAAGAAGGACCGCGGCACGGGCTGGTCGGAGAAGCGCGCGACGATGTCGAGCGCGAGATCGATGGCATTTAGCTCGATGTGGGCGAGGGCGTGGATCAGCGCGATCCGGCCTTCCGGCGTGTGGACGGAGCGGCGCTTGACCTTCGTGGGCGAGACCAGGCGCGGCTCGGCCGGACGGCCGGGGCGGCTCGGCAACGAAGGGTCGGATGGCGCGTGGAGCCCCAGCCGCCGCCCGAACCACAGTCCGCAGGCTTCGCGCGTGCGCTCGACCTTTTCATCGAGATCGGCGGCGGCGATCGCGCCGATCGCCGCTTCGCGCAGGGTCGATGGAGCCGCCCAAGTCATGCCGGCGCGACCTCGCGGGCGGCCTCCAGCACCTCCTGCGCATGGCCCGGCACCTTCACCTTCGGCCAGACCCGGCGCAGGCGGCCATCCGCCCCGACGAGAACCGTGGTTCGTTCGACGCCCATGTACTTGCGGCCGTACATCGACTTCTCGACCCAGACCCCGAACGCCTGGAGCGATGTCTTCTCCTCGTCCGACATGAGCGCCACCGTGAGCTCGTGCTTCTGGCGGAACTTGGCGTGGCTCTTCGGCGAATCCGGCGACACCCCGGCGATCGCGACGCCCGCCGCCTCGAAATCGCCCGCAAGCGCGCTGAAGGCAACGGCTTCCTGGGTACAGCCGGAGGTGTCATCCTTCGGATAGAAGAAAAGGACGAACGGCTTGCCCATGAGATCCGCGCGCGTCACCGCAGCGCCGTCCGCGCCGACGAAGCTGAAATCGGGGCAATCCATTCCTTCGGTGAGGGTGCTCATGCGCGTCGTCTCCTTCTCGCGGTTGGATCAGCTACAGACAGGATCGGCCCGATACAATCAAACGGATGAGGTTATCCTCTCCTGCGACGCGCGCGACCGAGGCCGGGACATGAGGTGTCGTTCATCCCGAAGCCCGTCCGGGAGCTTCGGATCCCCTCGCGCATGAAAGGCGCGACCCTGCGCCTCGTCGCCGGCGTCGGCAGCGCGGTCTGCCTTCTCGCGCTCACGGCGACCATCGGCGCGGTCGCGCTGATCGAGACGGAGACCGGCCAGTCCTGGCTACGCGACCAGACGCGCGCGTCGATCGACGCGCTTCTGCCGCGGAACTTCGAGCCGCGCATCGGGCACCAGCGCATCTGGTTCGACGAGGACGGCATCGCCGTGATCATGGAGGATGTGTCCTTCGTGCGGCACGGCGGACGGCCCGCCTTCTTGTCCGCCGAGCGGATCGACGCCGACATCGACATCGGCAACATCCTGTTCGGCCGCGGCGTGGTCGAGTCCCTCACGGTCAGCGGACTCGTCGTGGACGAGGTGGAACTGCAGCAAGCTGTGGGCAGCCTCGGCACGGCGCAGGGCGACCTCTCGGCGACGCTCGACAGCGCCGACGACGCGCTTCTCGGCTTCGCCCAGCGCCTTGAATCGCTCGGCGTCGAGCTTCTCGGAGCGGACGGGCGCGTGAACGGCCCGACCTTCCGATCGGCGACCTTCGCGCTGGCGCTGACTGAGGATGACGGGTTCTATCGCCTCGCCGGAAGCGGCCGCGCTTTCGAGCGCGACTGGACAATGGAGGCTTCGCTCAAGGGCGAAGACCGCGAAGCCGGTGAACCCATCCTTGCCGCCGCTGCGCGCTTCGGCGACACGCACGCGCCTCTCGCGACCGTCGAGCTGGCAGCGGCGCGAGAAGCCCCGGGCGATGCCGGTCGCCTGCACTTGGGCGGGCTCGTCCAAGTCGGACAGGCCGAGATCCGGCTTGCCCTGGCGCGCGGCGATGGCGATCGGGAAATCGCGATCGAAGCGCTCGATCTTCATGGGGCGGAAGGTCCAGGCATCGAGGCAGGCGGCACGATCGACATCCAGGATCCGGCCCGCCCTGCTTTCGCGCTGCGAGGGCAGCCGCTGCTCGCCGGAGAGCCGGGCGGGATCCTGGCGCTTCGCGGCCGCGGCGATCTCGCTGCGCGGCAGCTGATTCTCGAAAGCCTCGATTATGCGGCGGGCGAGGAGCGGCTGGCGGGTAGAGGTTCCGTTGGCTTCGCGGACGGGCCGGATATCGCGCTTTCCTTGGCCGGCTCGAGTCTTTCCAGCACGACGATAAAAGGCCTGTGGCCGCCGTTCGCCGGTCCCGAGGCACGCGACTGGGTGATGAAGAACGTCGCCGAGGCCGGACGGGTCGAGACCGGAACGATCGAAGTCGCGTCGACCGAGGAGAGCGACGTCGCGCCGGACGGGCCGATCGGTCCCTTGCGCTTCGCGATCGACGGCCGCTTCGCCGGCGCGACCACGAAGACGCTCGGCGACCTGCCGCTCGCCACGCAGGTCGCGGGGAGCCTGCGCGCCGTCAACGGCCGCACCGACGTTCAGATCGACGCGGCGACGATCGACGGCTTTCCCCACGTCTCGGTGCTGCCGACCAAGCTCGCCTTCGACGTGCGACGAAAGCCTGAGGGCGGCTACCAGACCGACGGCAACCTGTCGCTCGAACTCTCCGGACCACTTGCCGACATCGTCCGCATCGCAGACATGAAGCCGGTGTCGATCGTCGAACGTGCCGGACGCCCGCTGTCGGTGACCGGCGGCCACGGCGAGGTAAGCCTCGGCGCCAGCTTCCATCTCGAAAAGAATCAGCCGCCGGAACGGGTTCTGCGCGGCTACACCGCCATGTTCGTGGTCGACGACCTCGCGGTCGCCGATGCCGTCGGCACGCACGACCTGTCCGAGCTGGACGGTCTCGTCACGCTGTCGCCGGGTCTGATCGGCGGCGATCTGCAGGGGCGCGTCGACGGCGTTCCGTCTCGGCTCACCTTCTCCCAGCCGTTCGGGCCGGAGCCGGTCGGCAAGGAGGAGTTGCACGTCACGCTGACGCCGGAGGCGGCGGACATCCGGCGCTTCGTGCCCATGCCGCCTGATCAGTTCGCCGGTCCGGTCACGGCCGAGATCACCAAGCGCGACGGTGCGATGCGGGCGGAGATCGACCTCAGCCGCGCCCGGATCGGCCTGCCCTGGATCGGCTGGAGCAAGGGCGAGGGCGTCTCGGCCAGGGTCGCGTTCGACATTCGCGAGGAAGGCGAGAAGGGCACGCTCCTCGACGAGTTGGAGCTGGAGGGACAAGGCTTCGGCGGCCGCGGCTCGGCTCGCATCGACGCCGACGGGCTTCGTGCCCTGCGGCTCGAGCGCCTGTTCCTCAACGAAGGGGACGATGCGAGCCTCGTCGTCCAGCGCGCGCGGAACGGCTATGCCGTGCAGGTCGGCGGCTCGCGCCTCGACCTGCGCCCGGCGCTCGCGCGCATCCTGCGCCCGGGCGGTGGTGGCGGCGAGGGCGGCGACGGCGGGGCGAACACGAAGACCGCGTTCGACCTGTCGCTCACGATCGACGAGGCGCGCGGCTTCGGCGGATCGCGTTTGCGGGACGTGGTCTTGAACCTGTCGCGCGCCGGCGAGCGCATCGTCGCCGCTCGTCTCGACGCGATTGCCGAGAACGGGCAGCCGGTCGCCGCGCAGCTGACGCCGCAGGGGCAGGCGAGCGGCGTCAACATCCAGGCGGGCGACGCGGGCGCCGTGCTGCGCTTCCTCGGCCTCTACGACCGGATGGAAGGCGGCAGTCTCGCCGCGCAGCTCAGCGGCTCGATCGAGAATGGGTTCGCTGGCGGCTGGCGCCTGCGCAACTTCGCGCTCGTCGACGAGCCGCGGCTTGCGAGCCTCGTCGGAACGCCCGTCGCGCAGGACGGACGCTCGCTGCGGGACGTCGTCGGGCCCGTGTCGCGCGCGCTGTTCGACCTGGCGGAGGGGAACGTCGCCTACCAGGGCGGCCGGGTCCGGCTCAGCGACGGCGTCATACGCGGCGAAGTCTTCGGTTCGAGCTTCGAGGGCGTGGTCGACACCAAGGCGAGCGTCGTCGACATCGCGGGCTCGTTCATGCCGGCCTACAGCGTCAACCGCGTCTTCGGCGCGCTGCCGCTCGTCGGCGGCATCCTGGGCAACGGCAACGAAGGCGGCCTCATCGGCATCACCTACCGCCTCGCCGGCTCGCTGGACGAGCCGACGCTGACGGTGAACCCGGTTTCGCTGATCGCGCCGGGCATCTTCCGGCGGATCTTCAGCTATTGAGCGCGGCCCCGCCTCAGGCGGGGCGCACGAGGACGTGCTTTTTACGGCCGACCGACAGCTTGACGACGCCCTCGCGCAGAAGCGCCGGGCCGACCGACAAGCGTTCATCGGAGACCGGCTCGTCGTTGACGCGCACGGCGCCTCCCTGGACGTGGCGGCGCGCCTCGCCGTTGGAGGAAGCCAAGCCGGCGGCGACGAGGAGGCCGAGGAGACCCATGCCGTTGTTGAAGTCGGAGGCCGGCACCTCGACGGTCGGCAGCGACTGCGCGAGCGCGCCTTCCTCGAAGGTCTGGCGCGCCGTCTCGGCCGCCGCGTCGGCCGCTGCGCGGCCGTGGACGACGGCGGTTGCCTCGGTGGCCAGAACCTTCTTCGCCTCGTTGATCTCCGAGCCGCCGAGCGCCGCGAGACGGGCGATCTCGTCGAGCGGCAGGCGGGTGAAGATCTTGAGGAAGCGGCCGACGTCGGCGTCCTCGGTGTTCCGGAAGTACTGCCAGAAGTCGTAAGGGCTGAAGAGGTCACCGTTCAGCCAGACGGCGCCGGAGGCGGACTTGCCCATCTTCTCGCCGCTCGACTTCGTGAGCAGCGGCGTCGTGAGCGCGTAGAGCTGCGGCCCGCCCATGCGGTGGCTGAGGTCGACGCCGTTGATGATGTTGCCCCACTGGTCGGAGCCGCCCATCTGCAGGACCGTGCCGTAGCGCCGGTTGAGCTCGGTGAAATCGTAGCCCTGCATGATCATGTAGTTGAATTCCAGGAAGCTCAGCGACTGCTCGCGGTCGAGCCGCAGCTTCACCGAATCGAAGCTCAGCATGCGATTGACAGAGAAGTGCCGGCCGACGTCGCGCAGGAATTCGACGTACTTCAGCTCAAGCAGCCAGTCGGCATTGTTGACCATGAGGGCCGGATTGGAGCCCCCGTAGTTCAGGATGTTGCCGAAGACGCGCTTGATGCCGGCGATGTTGGTGTCGATCTGCTCGGGCGTCAGCAGCTTGCGCTGGTCGTCGCGGAAGGATGGGTCGCCCACCATCGAGGTGCCGCCGCCCATGAGGCTGATCGCCTTGTGGCCCGTCTCCTGGAGCCAGTAGAGCATGGTGACGGAGATGAGGTTGCCGATGTGGATCGACGTCGCCGTGGCGTCGTAGCCGACATAGCCGCTGATCGGCCCTTTGAGGGCGAGGGCGTCGAGCCCTTCCGGGTCGGAGATCTGGTGGATGAATCCGCGCTCGTCGAGGACGCGCAGGAAATCGGACTTGTAGCGGCTCATGTCGGGCAGGCTCGATCGGGAGGGGCAGCTCGGCCCCCGCCTGTCGCGAGGGCCGCCGGAATCACTTCAAGCGCTTGGGGCGCGGGTCGGACAGTTCGCCCGCGAGGCGACGGTCGAGATAGTCGGCGCATTCGCCGATCAGCTCGTCCGTGTGGTCGCTGAAGAAGTGGTTGGCACCCTCGAGCGTCTTCTGGGTGATCAGGATGCCCTTCTGCGTCTTCAGCTTGTCCACCAGCGTCTGCACGTCCTTCGGCGGCGCCACCCGATCCTTGTCGCCGTGAATGATGAGGCCGGAGGACGGGCAGGGGGCGAGGAAGGAGAAATCGTAGGAGTTTGGCTGAGGGGCGATCGAGAAGAAGCCCTCGATCTCGGGCCGGCGCATCAGGAGCTGCATGCCGATCCAGGAGCCGAAGGAATAGCCGGCCACCCAGCACTGCTTCGAATCGGGGTGGATGCTCTGCACCCAGTCGAGCGCGGACGCCGCGTCGGACAACTCGCCCGAGCCGTGGTCGAACTCGCCCTGGCTGCGGCCGATGCCGCGAAAATTGAAGCGCAGCGTCGTGAAGCCGCGTTCCACGAACATGTAGAACAGCTTATAGACGATCTGGTTGTTCATCGTGCCGCCGAAGCGCGGGTGCGGGTGCAGAACGATCGCGATGGGCGCGTTCTTCTCCTTCCCGGCCTGGTAGCGGCCTTCGAGGCGCCCCGCGGGGCCGTTGAAGATGACTTCGGGCATGGACGTGTCCTATAAGGCGTCGGCGATCCGCCGCGCTTGACGGGCGGCAGGGCCGCTTCTAGTTTCTTGTTTAGAATGATTCAAAACTGAAAGGCTCGGCGCGACCGCTATGTAGTCGCCCCGGGCCTGCCGATTCAAGAAAATACGGGATCGGACACGTTTTCGAAGGGATGCCTTCCGCGCCATGACAGGGTCGCACGGCCGCATCTATCTCGACCACAACGCCACCGCGCCGCTTCTGCCCGAAGCGCGCGAGGCGCTGTTGCGCGCGCTCGACCTTTCGGCCAACCCGTCTTCCGTCCATCGCGAGGGGCGCGCGGCGCGGCGCTTGGTCGAGGATGCACGAGATGCCGTCGGGGCTCTGGCGGGTGTTGCTGCGGAGTGCGTCGTCTTCGCGAGCGGCGCGACGGAAGCGGGCGCGACGTGCCTGGGCGCCGACTGGGTCGTCAACGGAGAAGCCGCCAGCGTGTCCCGGCTCGCGGTTCTGGCGGGCGACCATCCCGCGACGCGGCTCGGCGGGCAGTTCGATCCGGCGCGTGTGAGCGTGCTCCCGGTCGGACCGGACGGCACGATCGATCTCGCGGCGCTCGACGCCTGGCTCGATTCGCTCGGCGCGGATGAGCACGGCCTCGTCGCGGTCGGCCTCGCCAACGGCGAGACCGGCGTGGTGCAGCCGGCGGCGGAGATCGGATCGCGCCTCGCCGGGCGGCGCGCGCTGTTCGTGCTCGATGCCGCCCAGGCGATCGGTCGGATCGATTGCCGTCTCGATTCCCTGGGCGCGGACGCGCTGATTTTGTCGGGGCACAAGCTGGGCGCGGCGCAGGGCGTCGGCGCGATCGTGCTGCGCGACGAATCGACCCGGCCGACCCCGCTCGTTCGCGGCGGAGGCCAACAGAAGGGCCGGCGTGGGGGGACGGAACCGGTGGCGTTGATCGCGAGCCTCGGAGCTGCCGCGCGCATGGCGGCCGATGCTGCGGCGGAGATCACGCGCCAGCGGTCCCTGCGCGACGGCTTCGAATCTCTGGTGGCGGCGAGCGTCCCCGAAGCCCGGGTGATCGGCGCCGATGCGCGTGAGCGCCTGCCGAACACCATCTTCCTTCATCATCCGGCCATCAGGTCGGACACGGCGCAGATCGCGCTTGACCTTGCGGGCTTTGCGGTGTCCAGCGGATCGGCCTGCTCGTCCGGCAAGGTGTCGCGCAGCGAGGCGCTGGCGGCGATGGCCGAGGCCGGGCTCGACGTCGATCCCGCGGTCGGCGCGCTGCGGATCAGCATCGGCCGCGCGACACGCCAAGTCGACCTCGACGCCTTCCGGTCGCGCTACGCCGCTCTGGCCGGACGCGGAGCGCGCGCGGCGGCCTGAACGAATGCCCGAAGGGCCTGCTCGCGGGCCTAAAAACTTGAGTTGGCAGCGCCTAAATAAGGGTGCCGCCGCACGAAATGCATCGAAGACTGCCGCCGGGTTCTCAATGCCCGGCCCCACGGAGACGCCACCATGCCCGCTGTCCAGGAGACCATCGATACGGTCGCACGCATCGACGTCGATCAGTACAAGTACGGCTTCGAGACGCTGATCGAGATGGACGTGGCCCCCAAGGGCCTGAACGAGGACACGATCCGCCTCATCTCGGCCAAGAAGAACGAGCCGGACTGGATGCTCGAATGGCGCCTCCAGGCCTTCGAGCGCTGGAAGACGATGGAAAGCCCGGACTGGGCGCGCCTCGACTATCCTGCGATCGACTTCCAGGACATCCACTACTACGCCGCGCCGAAGTCCATGTCCGGCCCGAAGTCGCTGGACGAAGTCGATCCCGAGATCCTGCGCACATATGAAAAGCTCGGCATCCCGCTGAAGGAGCAGGAGATCCTCGCCGGCGTCCGCCGGGCGGACGAGCCGTCGGAATTTGGCTCGGACGACGATTCCGGCGTGCCGCCTTCGGAAGGCTCCTACGGGCGCCGCGTCGCGGTCGATGCGGTGTTCGACTCTGTCTCGGTCGCGACCACCTTCAAAAAGGAGCTGCAAAAGGCCGGCGTGATCTTCATGCCGATCTCCGAAGCGATCCGCGAATATCCGGACCTCGTGCGCCAGTACCTCGGCACGGTGGTTCCCGTCTCCGACAACTTCTTCGCGACGATGAACTCGGCCGTCTTCACCGACGGCTCCTTCGTCTACATCCCGCCGGGCGTGCGCTGCCCGATGGAGCTGTCGACCTATTTCCGCATCAACGAGCGCAATACCGGCCAGTTCGAGCGCACGCTGATCATCGCGGACAAGGGCTCCTACGTCTCCTACCTCGAAGGCTGCACGGCGCCCCAGCGCGACGAAAACCAGCTTCACGCGGCCGTGGTCGAGCTCGTCGCTCTGGATGATGCCGAGATCAAGTACTCCACGGTCCAGAACTGGTACCCCGGCGACAAGGACGGCAAGGGCGGCATCTACAACTTCGTCACCAAGCGCGGCGATTGCCGCGGCGCCAACTCGCGCATCTCCTGGACTCAGGTCGAGACGGGCTCGGCGATCACCTGGAAGTACCCGTCCTGCATCCTGCGCGGCGACGGCTCGCGCGGCGAGTTCTACTCGATCGCGGTGTCGAACGGGCGCCAGCAGGTCGATTCCGGCACCAAGATGATCCACCTCGGCAAGAACACGTCGAGCCGCATCATCTCCAAGGGCATCTCGGCCGGCCGCTCGAACAACACCTATCGGGGCCAGGTGACGGCCAACCGCCGCGCCGCCAACGCCCGCAACTTCACGCAGTGCGATTCGCTGCTCATTGGTGAGGAGTGCGGCGCCCACACCGTGCCCTACATCGAGGCGCGCAACGCCACGGCGCAGTTCGAGCACGAGGCGACGACCTCCAAGATCTCCGAGGACCAGCTGTTCTACTGCATGCAGCGCGGCATTCCGGAGGAGGAGGCCGTTGCGCTGATCGTCAACGGCTTCGTCAAGGACGTCATCCAGCAGCTGCCGATGGAGTTCGCCGTCGAGGCGCAGAAGCTCATCGGCGTCAGCCTCGAAGGCTCGGTCGGCTGACCGGGCGCCCATCACCCTGATCGCGGAGCCGGCGCGGGTGCCGGCTTCCCTCGCAACACAGCGCCAAAGAACGACCATGTTGGAAATCAAGAACCTTCACGCGCGCGTCGCCGAGACCGGCACCGAGATCCTGCGCGGCATCGACCTCAAGGTCGAGGCCGGGGAAGTCGCCGCGATCATGGGGCCGAACGGCTCCGGCAAGTCGACCCTGTCCTACATTCTCGCCGGCCGCGAGGACTACGAGGTCACCGAGGGCGACATCCTCTTCAACGGCGAGTCGATCCTGGAGATGGACCCGGCCGAGCGCGCGGCGTCCGGCGTCTTCCTCGCCTTCCAGTACCCGCTGGAGATTCCCGGGGTCGCCACCATGACCTTCCTGAAGACGGCCGTGAACGCCCAGCGCAAGGCGCGCGGCGAAGCCGAGCTGACGACGCCGGACTTCATGCGCCGCGTGAAGACCTCGGCCGCCGATCTCAAGATCGACATGGACATGCTCAAGCGCCCGCTCAACGTCGGCTTCTCCGGCGGCGAGAAGAAGCGCGCCGAGATCCTCCAGATGGCGCTCCTCCAGCCGACGCTCTGCGTCATGGACGAGACGGACTCCGGCCTCGACATCGACGCGCTGAAGATCGTCTCGGACGGCGTCAACGCGCTGCGCGGGCCCGAGCGCGCCTTCCTCGTCATCACGCACTATCAGCGCCTGCTCGACCACATCGTGCCGGACACGGTGCACGTCCTCTACAAGGGCCGCATCATCCGCTCGGGCGACAAGTCGCTGGCGCTGACCCTCGAGAACGAGGGCTACGCCCAGATCATCGGCGAGGCGGCCTGAACGCCATGACGGTTCACCAGCTCCGCCCCAGAACCGCGGCCGAGTCCGCGCTCATCGCGCTGGCGCCATCCGCACCCGTCGCGGTCCACGCGCAGGCGGCCCTCGACGCGCTGCATCGCGAGGGTTTGCCCAACCGCCGCGTCGAAGCCTGGCATTACACCGACCTGCGCCAGCTCATCGCACGCGCGACGAGCGGTGCCGTCGAGGCCGGACAGGCCGACGACGTCCTCGCGCCGCTGCTCGCCGGCAGCCTCGTCGTCGAGCTCGGCGCCGGCACCGCGCCGTCCGGCGCCGACCGTGACGGGCTGAGCCTCGCGCACACCGGCGACAGCGCCGACTGGCGGACCTCGCCGAACCACCTCGACCGCCCGGTCGACACGGTGCGCCTTCTCAACGCCGCCTTCGGGGCGACCGCCGTGCGCGTCTCCGTCGAGGCCGGTACCGAACTGCCGCCGATCGAGCTGCGGGCGCAAGGCACGGCGGCCGGCGCGCACGGTTTCGCGATCTGCGACGTTGCGGCTGGCGCGAAGGCCGTCATCGTCGAACGCCTGTCCGCCAATGCCGGCGGCGCGCCGTTCTCGACGGGCGTGTCGAACCTCGACATCGGCGACGGCGCCGAGGTGCTGTGGATCGTCGACCAGACGAAGTCGGCCGGCGACACGCATCTCGGCCAGCTCAACGTGCGCATCGGCGCCGATGCCCGCTTCAAGCTCTTTGTCCTGAACGCCGGCGGCGCGCTGGTGCGCTACGAGGTGCATTCCGAAACGGTGGGCGAGGGCGCCGACATCGCGATCCGCGGCGTCAACCTCCTGCGCGACAAGCAGCACGTCGACGTGACGACCACACTCGTCCACTCGGTCGCGCACACGACCGCGACGGAAGTGTTTCGCAACGTCGTCACCGGCGGCACGGGCGTCTTCCAAGGCATGATCAAGGTCGCGCCGGGCGCCCAGAAGACCGACGCGAAGATGGCCTGCAACTCGCTCCTCCTTTCCGACGAGGGCGAGTTCCTGGCCAAGCCCGAGCTTGAGATCTTCGCCGACGACGTCCAGTGCGGCCACGGCGCGACGGCGGGCGAGATCAATGAGGATCATCTCTTCTACCTGATGAGCCGCGGCATTCCCGAGACATCGGCCCGTGCGCTGCTCGTGAAGGCCTTCGTCGCCGAGGTTGTCGAGGAACTGGAGCACGATGCGGCCGTCGAGGCGCTGGAAGCGCGCATCGATGCCTGGCTGGAGTTGAGCGCATGAACGCCCCTGTCCTCGCGGCTGCCGGATCGGACCTCGCCTACGACGTCGAGGCCGTGCGCCGCGACTTCCCGATACTGTCGCGCGAGGTCTACGGCAAGCCGCTCGTCTACCTCGACAGCGGCGCCTCGGCCCAGAAGCCGCAGGCCATGCTCGACGCGATCACGAAGGCCTACAGCCACGAATACGCCAACGTCCATCGCGGCCTGCACTTCCTGTCGAACAAGGCGACCGAGGAGTTCGAGGCCGCGCGCGAGACCGTGCGCGCCTTCCTGAACGCGGCGAGCGCGGAGGAGATCGTCTTCACCCGCTCGGCGACCGAGGCGATCAACCTCGTCGCCTACGGCTACGGCATGCCGGAAATCGGCGAAGGCGACGAGATCGTCCTCACGATCATGGAGCACCACTCCAACATCGTGCCCTGGCACTTCATCCGCGAGCGGCAGGGGGCGAAGCTCGTCTTCGTACCGGTCGAGGAGGATGGCTCGGTCTCGGCCGAGGCCTTCGAACGCGCGATCGGCCCGCGCACCAAGCTCGTCGCCATGACCCACATGTCGAACGTGCTCGGCACCGTGACGCCTGTGAAGGCGGTGGTCGAGATGGCCCATGCCCGCGGCATCCCCGTCCTCGTCGACGGGAGCCAGGGCGCCGTGCATCTGCCGGTGGACGTGGCTGACCTCGGCTGCGACTTCTACGTCTTCACCGGCCACAAGACCTACGGTCCCTCGGGCATCGGCGTCCTCTACGGCCGGCGCGACATGCTGGAGCGCATGCGGCCCTTCAACGGCGGCGGCGAGATGATCGTCGAAGTGACGGAGGACGTCGTCACCTACAACGCGCCCCCGCACCGCTTCGAGGCCGGCACGCCGCCGATCGTCCAGGCGATCGGCCTCGCGGCCTCGCTCGACTACATGCGCCGCATCGGCCGCGAGGCCATCGCCGCGCACGAGGAGAAGCTCGGCGCCTACGCGCACGAGCGACTTTCGGCGATCAACTCGCTCCGCATCTACGGCCGCGCGCCGGGCAAGGGCGCGATCGTCTCCTTCGACCTCGAAGGCATCCACGCGCACGACGTTTCGATGGTGATCGACCGCGAGGGGATCGCGGTGCGAGCCGGCACGCACTGCGCGCAGCCGCTGTTGAAGCGCTTCGGCGCGACGTCGACCTGTCGGGCCTCCTTCGGTATGTACAACACGCTCGCCGAGGTCGACCGCCTCGCCGAGGCGCTGGAAAAGGCGCGGCGCTTCTTCGCCTGAGTGGCGGAGCGCGCGCATCTGGAACGGACGAAAACGATGGACGATGCTGCCAACGAGAAGCCGGCCGCCGACGACAGCGCGAGCGCCAACATCGCCATGGCGAGCGGGGGCGTGGCGAAGGAGTCGGCGATCCCCGCCGAGGAGTTGTCGCAGCTCACCAGCGACATCATCGGCGCGCTGAAGACTGTCTACGATCCCGAGATCCCGGCCGACATCTACGAGCTGGGCCTCATCTACAAGATCGACATCGACGACGCCCGTAAGGTCGACATCGAGATGACGCTGACCGCTCCGGGCTGTCCGGTGGCCGGCGAGATGCCGGGTTGGGTCGAGAACGCCGTCGGCTCGGTCGCCGGCGTGCAGGAGGTCCGCGTCGAGCTGGTCTTCGATCCGCCATGGACGCCCGAGCGCATGAGCGAGGAAGCCCAGGTCGCCGTCGGCTGGTTCTGACCTTGCCGTTCACCGCCGCGCGGCTTGCGCCGCACGGCTGGAATGGCCATTTTCGGGCTTGGGAATGACGGCGCCCGGTCGGGCGCCGAGAAGGAGTGCAGCCATGGGCCGCTTTGCCGTGATGAGCATGACCGACGCCGCCGCAGCCCGCGTGCGCGACATCGTCGCCGCCAAGGGCGCCGACGTGATCGGCGTGCGGGTCGGCGTGAAGAAGGGCGGCTGCGCGGGCATGGAATATACCGTCGAGGCCGCCACCGAGCCGCGGCCCAACGAGGACGTGGTGGAACACGAGGGCGCCCGCGTCTTCGTCGCGCCCGAGGCCGTCCTGTTCCTGCTCGGCACGCAGATGGGCTACGAGCAGACGGTGCTGCGCTCGGGCTTCACCTTCACCAACCCGAACCAGACGTCCGCCTGCGGCTGCGGCGAATCGGTCGAGTTGAAGCCCGCCGACCTCGCGGCCATCGCCGCCGCGCGCTCGGCGGCCTGACGCGCCGATAAAAGACGCGACGCTCGAGGAGCCGTGCGCGTGGCTCGGCTCCGTCTCCATCCGCCGCATGTTCGGCGGCCAGGGCGTCTACGGCGACGGCCGCATCGTCGCCGTCGTTCTGAGCGGCGAGCTGCTGCTTGAAATCGGACGCGGAGACCACGTCGCGCTTCGAGACCGCCGGCTCCCGGCGCTGGGCCCATGCGCGCGAGGGGCGTGCGCCCGTCACGATACCCAATCACAAGCTGCCCGACGAGGCGCTCGACGACCCCGACGTCATGGCCGAACGGGCGCGGCTCGCCATGGAGGCGTCGGAGCGTGCCGCCTCCGCCAAGCCGAACACCCGCGCGTCACAAGGGCGACATGCCGACAACCTAAGGGTGGATAACCGCGAAACCGCCGGAGATCCGCCATGAAGGCCCAGCTTCTCGCCCTCGCCACCCTGTCCTTGATGAGCACGCCCGCCTGGAGTCAGGAGAGCCGCGTCGACGAAATCCTCGATCGCCTGCGCAACGCTAATCAGCATCGCGACCACGTCATGGTCGTCGCTCATCGCGGCAGCTTGTGGAAGGACGGCGAGATCGTCGAGGCGGAGAACTCCATCGCCTCCATCGAGCGTTCCGTGCGCCTCGGCGTCGAGATAGTGGAGCTCGACGTCCAGAAGACATCGGACGGCCGCTTCGTGATCCTGCACGATGAGACGCTGGATCGAACCACGACCTGCAAGGGTGCCATCGCCGAGAAAACCTTCGCGGAAGCGCGCGAGTGCCGCCTCGTCGTCGAGGGCACAGGCGAAACGACCGCGGAGACCGTCCCGACGCTTGAAGAGGCCTACGATGCGATCCGCGGCCGCATCCTGATGAACGTCGACATCAAGCTCGGTGTCGAGGAATTGGCGGAGGTGATCGAGATCGCGCATGACATGGGGGTCGATCGCCAGATCGTCACCAAGAACCGGACCGGCACGTCCGCCGAAATCGAGGCCGCGCGTGCGACGCTCGCTCGCATTCCGTCGGAGGCGATCTTCATGCCGATCCTCGACGACCGCGACATCAAGGATGTCGAGCCCATTCGTGCGGTCTACGAGGCCTTTCAGCCGGAAGCCGTCGAGGTGCTGAACCGCTGGAAGGCGGGAACGCCGCTGACGGACGACGGCGGCGTCAATTTCAGCATGGACGCCAAAGCGCTCGCCGCAGCCAACGACACGCACATCTGGATTAACACCCTGTTCCAGGGCGGCGATGCCAACATCGCGGGCGGCCGCGGCGACCCGCTGGCCGTGGGTCCCGGCGCGACGCACGAGGGCTGGGGCTTCTGGGTGACGGCGGGAGCGACGATCGTCCAGACCGATGAGCCGGAGGCCATGGTCGCCTATCTCCAGTCGATCGGCGCGAGGAAGCCCTACAAGACGGATGATACGCAGCGAGCCGGAAAGCCCGCCGCCGAGTAGCGATCCGCCTCCCGGCTTACGCGTCGAGAAAGGCGCGCAGCATGTCGAGACCGTGGGCGGCCCCGAGCGCGAGCGGCGCCGGGGCTGCAACCGGGTGGAACCAGCCAAGCTCGGCGTGCTTTTCCGGCTCCAGCAGAGCGGGCTCGCCGCTGAAACTCTCCGCGAGGTAGATGAGGCTGATCCAGTGCTGGTCTTCGGCGGCGATCCGCTACTCGCTGACGCCGAGCAGGCAGAGCCCATGCGGCTCGACGCCGACTTCCTCGCGGCACTCACGCGATGCCGCCGTCTTCGCGTCTTCCATGAAGTCGATCTTGCCGCCGACGAGACTCCAATGTCCCGCCTCGGGAGGCCTACGGCGACGGACGAGCAGCACTTCGCGGCCCCGCCGGAGGACGAGACCGCATCCGACGCCGATAAGCCGGAGCGTCACGCCCCGGTTGCGATCAGCATGAAGGCCGGGATGTCGTCGCCGAAGCCGACCGGCGAAGGACCGAGGTCATCGCGGCGGTGGCGATTGTCAGGGCCGTTGCCGTTGCCGACGCGTCCACGCGGCTGAGGAGCCGGACGGCGGGCCTCGTTGCGCGGCTGGCGCGCGGGCGGTCGCGTGGCGGCGACCTGCGTGGAGGCTTCCTCGGCGTCGGGCGTCCGAGCAGCGATCGCCGGCACGAGAGCATCGACCTCGGCCTCGATACCTTCGGCTTCCTCGCTCACACGGTCTTCGCTCTCACCCCGCCGGCTGCGGATCGAGCGATCGGACCCACGCCCGCCACGGCGGCGCTCGCCTCGTTCGCCGCGATCGCTTCTGTCGCTCGCCCCGCGACGGGCGCCGCGACCGCTCGGAGCTTCCTCGCCCTCGCTCTCGACGATCGTGGTGACGTCGCCGTCCTTCCACTCGATGTCGCGGCCGATGAGCTTGACGATCGCGTCGAGCGGCTTCGAGTCGCCCTTGGTGACGAGGGTGAAGGCCTTGCCCGAGCGACCGGCGCGGCCCGTGCGGCCGATGCGGTGGACGTAATCCTCCGCGTGGATGGGCACGTCGAAATTGAAGACGTGACTGACCATGGGAATGTCGAGACCGCGGGCCGCGACGTCGGAGGCGACGAGCAGCGTCAGCTTGTTGTCGCGGAAGGCCTGCAGCGTCATCATGCGCGCGCGCTGGTCCATGTCGCCATGCAGCGCGCCGACGGAGAAGCCGTGCTTCTCGAGCGAGCGGAAGAGGGTCGAGACATCCCGCTTGCGATTGCAGAAGATGATCGCGTTGGTAAGATCGTCGCCCTGCTCGCGTATGATTTTGCGCAGCGTATCCCGCTTCTCGAAGTCCTTACCGCGGGTCGCCACGAGCTTCTGCTCGACCGTGGCGGCGGTGGAGGCCTGCTTGGCGACTTCGACGCGAACCGGATTCTGCAGGAACTGCTCGGTGAGCCGGGTGATCTCCGGCGGCATGGTCGCGGAGAAGAACAGCGTCTGGCGCGTGAAGGGCAAGAGCTTACAGATGCGCTCGATATCCGGGATGAAGCCCATGTCGAGCATGCGGTCGGCCTCGTCGATGACGAGGATGTCGACGCCGGTCAGCAGCAGCTTGCCGCGCTCGAAGTGGTCGAGAAGGCGGCCTGGCGTCGCGATCAGAACGTCGACGCCGCGATCGAGCTTGCGCTCCTGGTCCTCGAAGGACACGCCGCCGATCAGCAGGGCAACGTTGAGCTTGTGGTTCTTGCCGTACTTGTTGAAGGACTCCTCGACCTGCGCGGCGAGCTCGCGGGTGGGCTCGACGATCAGCGTGCGAGGCATGCGGGCGCGAGCGCGCCCTTGCTCCAGAAGCGTGATCATCGGCAGGACGAAGGAGGCAGTCTTGCCTGTGCCGGTCTGCGCGATACCGAGAACGTCGCGACGCTGGAGAGCGTGCGGGATGGCCTCCGCCTGGATCGGCGTCGGCTCGGAGTAGCCGGCGGCCTCTACGGCCGAGAGAACCTTGGCGCTGAGGCCGAGTTCGGAGAATTTCGTCAAAACGGAGCTATCTCTTCGGAACGAGTTCGAGGCCGACCGCCATCGCTTGCGCGCTCGAGAGCGGCGATAAGGCGAAGCCTGTTCGAAGTCAACCTCTCGCAAATATATGGGAGGCCATACACACATGTTGAAGGGGAATTTTCTATGAAGAGCGGCACGCTGATCTTCGTACCCGGCCTCCTCTGCACGGGCGAACTCTTCGCCCCTCAGGTCGACGCGCTGAACGCACGCTACGACGTGCGGATCGCCGATACGTTGTCGGATACGACGATCGACGCGATGGCCGATCGCCTGCTCGCGTCGGCACCGCCCCGCTTCGCTCTGGGCGGCCTCTCCATGGGGGGCTACGTCGCTCTGAGCGTCGCCCGCAAGGCCCCCGACCGACTGGAGAAGCTGATCCTGATGGACACCTCGGCCCGGTCCGACACGGAAGAACAAACGGCCAGTCGGCGGCGCCTCGTGGAACTCGCGCAACGTTCCGGAATGGCCGCGGTGACGCAGGTTCTGTCCGAACGCCTCCTCGCCTCCCATCATCGAACGGACGAGAGACTTCGCGCTCTGGTGGACGGCATGGCGGAAGAGATCGGCGTCGAAGCTTTTCTCCTGCAACAGGAAGCCATCATCGGCCGGATCGATAGCCGGACGGCCCTTTCGCAGATCCTCACGAGAACCCTGGTGATGGTGGGCGAGGAAGACGTCCTGACGCCCGTGGCGCTCGCGCGGGAGATCGCGGACGGCTTGCCCGACGCCCGCGTCGCGACGGTTCCGAACGCGGGCCACCTCGTCACGATCGAGGAGCCGGAGGCGGCGACGCGGGAGATCGAGGCTTTTCTGGCCGAGGACTGAGCCGAGGCGACGGAGCGGGGAACGCGGCTCCCCGCTCCGTCGGGCGTCAGTTGGAGGCCGGCCCGAACTGATAGGGCTTGCCGGCGCCGAAGAAGTGCAGCTCGTAGGTCTCCGAGATCTCGCCGTCCGACGGCACGATGTCGAAGAACAGGGTCAAGCCGTCGCTCGTATCCTCACCATCCTCGTCGGCGCGATAGCCGACGATGCCGCCCTCGATGTCGGCGAGTTCGGTGATCTCCGTCGTGTCGCGGACGACGAGCTTGCCGCCCTCGTCGGTGACCGACTGGACGAAGAACCGGTAGGCCTCGGGATCGTCCGCCTCGCGCACCATCACCGTGCGCCAGACACCCGCCTTGTCACCCTCGGTCCAGGGGCCGACGACCTGGACGTCCTCGACATAGGGGTCGAAGGCGGCGACCTTCGAGGCGAGCTCGTCCGCGGCGCCCGACGGCGCTGCGGCCTCGTTGGACGGCATGGCGGGCTCAGGAGCCGGTGCGGCAGCCGGCGGCGTCGGCACCGCAGGCGAGGGGGCGGAGCCCCCCGTGGCAGCGCCCGGCGACAGGTCGTTCACCGTGCCTTCGTCGACCGGCATCTCGGACGGCGACTGCGCAGCCGGCGCGTCGGCCGCAGGCGGGCCGCTGTCGGGTGCGGCCTGCACGGGCGCCGGAGCGACCGGCGCCACGGGCGCGCTGTCCGGCGCGATTTCCTGCGCCACCGCTGCCGTTGCGAGGATCGTGGCGGCGAAGGCCGCGGCTCCCATGCGGATCGACGTGGCCTTGATCATCCCCTGTTCTCCAGCTGATCGTCTCGTTGCCGGCGCTCCGGTCAGATATCGAGTTCGTCCGCTTCCGCGAACACCGCGCGCTCCTGGATGAAGCGGAAGCGAGCCTCCGCCTTGTTCCCCATCAAGGCTTCCACGATGCCGGCGGTTCCGCTTTCCGGCGCCTCTTCGATCTCGACCTTGAGGAGGGTCCGCTTGCGCGGATCCATCGTGGTTTCCTTCAGCTGGGAGGGCAGCATCTCGCCGAGTCCCTTGAAGCGGCTGATCTCGACCTTGCCCTTGCCCTTGAACTCCTTTGCGATCAGGCGCTCCCGATCGCGATCGTCACGGGCATAGACGGTCTTGCCGCCCTGCGCGAGCTTGTAGAGCGGCGGCACGGCGAGGAAGAGGTGCCCCTCGCGGATGAGGTCGGGCATCTCCTGGTAGAAGAAGGTGATCAGCAGCGAGGCGATGTGGGCGCCGTCGACGTCCGCGTCCGTCATGATGACGACGCGCTCGTAACGCAGGTCCGCTTCGCGGTACTTGGCGCGCGTGCCGCAGCCGAGCGCCTGGGTGAGGTCGGCGAGCTGCTGGTTGGCGCCGAGCTTCTCGCGGCCCGCGCTCGCGACGTTGAGGATCTTGCCGCGCAGCGGCAACACGGCCTGGCGGGCGCGGTCGCGCGCCTGCTTGGCCGAACCGCCGGCCGAATCACCTTCGACGATGAACAGCTCGGCACCCGCCGCCCCGTTCTGCGAGCAGTCGGCGAGCTTGCCGGGCAGGCGGAGCTTGCGCGTCGCGCTCTTCCGGCTGACCTCCTTCTCGGCCCGGCGACGCAGTCGCTCGTCCGCGCGCTCAACCACCCAGTCGATCAGGCGCGAGGCGTCCTGCGGCGAGGACGCCAGCCAGATGTCGAACTGGTCGCGCATCGCCGTCTCGACGATGCGCTGCGCCTCCACGGTGGCGAGGCGGTCCTTGGTCTGGCCGACGAACTCCGGCTCCCGGATGAAGACCGAGAGCATCCCCGACGCCGTGACCATCACGTCGTCGGCGGTGACCACGGCGGCGCGCTTGTTGCCCGCGACTTCGGCGAAGCTCTTGAGCCCGCGCAGGAGAACGGCGCGGAGCCCCGCTTCGTGCGTGCCGCCTTCGGGTGTCGGGATCGTGTTGCAGTAGGAGCGGATCGCCCCGTCGTCGGCCGTCCAGCAGACCGCCCACTCCACCGCGCCGTGACCGGAGACCTTCGGCGTGCGCCCGGAGAAGATCTGCGCCGTCACACGCTGCTCGGAGCCGAGCTGCGCGTCGAGGAAGTCCTTCAGGCCGCCGGGGAAATGGAAGCTGGCCTTCGCCGGCACCTTGTCGCCCTGGAGAAGCGACGGGTCGCAGGACCAGCGGATCTCGACGCCGCCGAAAAGGTAAGCCTTCGAGCGCGCCATTGCGAAGAGCCGAGCGGGATCGAAGCGCAGCGCGTCGCCGAAGATCTGCGGATCGGGCCGGAAGCGAACGCGCGTGCCGCGCCGGTTGTGCACCTCGCCGACGTCCTGGAGCGCCGTCACCGCGTGGCCGCGCTCGTAGGCCTGCCGATACAGCCGCTTCCCGCGCGCGACCTCGACTTCGAGCCGCTCGGACAAGGCGTTGACCACCGAAACGCCGACGCCGTGCAGACCGCCCGAGGTCTCGTAGACCTTGGAATCGAACTTCCCGCCCGCGTGGAGCGTCGTCATGATGACTTCCAGCGCCGACTTGTTCTTGAAGCGCGGATGCGCGTCGACCGGGATGCCGCGGCCGTTGTCGGTGACCGACAGGAAGCCGTCGGCGTCGAGCGAGACCTCGATGACGCTCGCATGTCCCGCCGTCGCCTCGTCCATCGAGTTGTCGATGACCTCGGCGAAGAGGTGGTGCAGCGCCTTCTCGTCGGTGCCGCCGATATACATGCCCGGCCGACGACGAACCGGCTCGAGCCCCTCCAGGACCTCGATGTCGGCTGCCGTGTAGTCGGACGTGGTCGCGGGCGCGGAGGGCGCGTTCGCCGCTTCCAGGGCCGGCTTGCGGCGGGGCGTCGGGACCGGCTCCTGGGCGCGGGCCGCCGAGCCGTCGAAGAGGCTTCGCTCGGTCATGCGAGGGGGTGCTCCGCTGCGGTGCGGGAGGAATGGCATGCGTTTCGTGACATGGTTCAGAGGTACACTTTCACGAAATGTTCTTCAAGCTCGGCGCCGCGTTTCGGGCTCGCGAGCCCGCTGGCGCGGCGCTTTCGGTGCGGTTCGCCGCGGCACGTCCTTGCCAGGCGGCGCGCTCGCGGATATTCGCGCAATGCAGCACGAATTGTCATCCATATCGCGCCACCAAAAGGTTCACGTTCGATGACCGACCGCCTGATCCGCTACTTTTCGGAAGGACTGGCCGGAGATCCGGAGCTGGCGGCGGCCGTAGCGGGCGAAGCTCGACGGCAGGACGAGGGTATCGAGCTCATCGCCTCGGAGAACCTGGTCTCACGGCGCGTCCTTGAAGCGCAAGGGTCGGTCCTCACCAACAAGACCGTCGAAGGGCTCCCCTACAAGCGCTACTACGGCGGAGCGCAGTTCGCCGACGCCGTCGAGGCGCTCGCCGTCGACCGCGCCAAGCGCCTGTTCGGCGCAGCTTACGCGAACATCCAGCCGCATTCCGGCTCCAACGCCAATGCCGGCGTGTTTCTCGGCCTCCTGAAGCTCGGCGACACGATCCTGTCCATGGACACGGCGGCCGGAGGCCACATCAGCCACGGCCACCCCGCGACGCTGACGGGGCGAGACTACGATATCGTGCGCTACGGCGTGTCGCGCGAAACCGAGCGGATCGAGCCGGGGGAGGTGAGGGCGCTCGCACTCCGTCATCGGCCCAAGCTGATCGTCGCCGGCGGATCGGCCTATTCGCGCGCCATCGACTTCGCGGCCCTCGGCGCCATCGCCAAGGAGATCGGCGCGTTCTTTCTCGTCGACATGGCGCACTTCGCCGGCCTCGTCGCGACCGGCCTCCACCCGCATCCGCTCCCGCATGCCGACGTCGTCACCACGACGACCTACAAGTCGCTGCGCGGCGCACGCGGGGGCCTCGTGCTGTGGAACGATCCCGCGCTGTCCGATCGCATCAACTACGGCATCTTTCCGGGGGTGCAGGGCTCGGTGATGATGCACATCGTGGCCGGCAAGGCGGCCTCGCTCGGGGAAGCGCTGGAGCCGGACTTCCGCGCCTATAACGAGGCGGTTCTCGCGAACGCCCGCCTGCTCGCGAAAACGCTGGCGGAGGCGGGGCTCCGCATCGTTTCGGGCGGCACGGACACCGGGCTGATGCTGGTCGACCTGTCGCCGCTCGGCATCACCGGCGACGTCGCCGCCAAGGCGTTGGAGGCGGCGCACCTCGCCGTGAACAAGAACCAGATCCCCTTCGACACCCGGCCGCCGGAAGCGCCGTCCGGCCTTCGCCTATCGTCGAACGCCGGAACGGCCCGCGGCTTCGGTCCGGCCGAGTTCGCGACCATCGGAGGCTGGATCGCGCGGATCCTGCGTGCGCCGGACGACGCGGCGGTCGTCGACGCAGTCGGCCGCGAGGTGAAGGCGCTCTGCGCGGCCTTCCCGATCTATCGCAGCTGAGAACGAGCCTCGGAGGTCGGGTCATGGCCAGATCGCTTCCCGATCTTCAAGCCGTCGTGTCGGAGATCGCGGCCGAGATGAAGGCTCGCCCCGATCGGGGCAAGGTCGCCGACTACATCCCCGAGCTCGCGCGGGCGGATGCCTCGGCCTTCGGCATGGCGGTGATCACCGGCGACGGCGAGGTCGCGCTCGGCGGCGACGCGGAGACGCCCTTCTCGATCCAGAGCATCTCGAAGGTCTTCACGCTGACGCTCGCCCTTGGAATGGCCGGCGACCGCCTGTGGAACCGCGTCGGCCGCGAGCCGTCGGGCAGCGCCTTCAACTCCATCGTCCAGCTGGAGAGCGAGCGCGGCATCCCGCGCAATCCCTTCATCAACGCGGGCGCGATCGCGGTGACCGACCTGATCCTCTCGGGCCATCAGCCGCGCGAGGCGCTGGGCGAGATCCTGCGCTTCATGCAGTTCCTGGCGGACGACAGCTCTATCAAGATCGACAAGGCGGTCGCGGCCTCCGAGAAGCGCACGGGCTTTCGAAACGTCGCGCTCGCCAATTACATGAAATCCTTCGGGATCATCGAGAACCCGGTGGAGAACACGCTTGGCGTCTACTTCCACCACTGCGCCATCGCCATGTCCTGTCGCCAGTTGGCCATGGCCGGCCGTTTCCTCGCGCATTCCGGCATCAACCCTGCGACGGGGCATCGCGTGATCCAGGTGCAGCGGGCGCGGCGCATCAACGCCGTCATGCTGACCTGCGGCCATTACGACGGTTCGGGCGAGTTCGCCTACCGGGTCGGACTGCCGGGCAAGAGCGGCGTCGGCGGCGGCATCCTCGCCGTCATACCGGGCACCGCCTCCATCGCCGTCTGGTCGCCGGGCCTGGACGATTCCGGCAATTCGCATCTCGGGCGCATCGCGCTGGAAGCCTTCACCCGGCGTCTCGGCGTCTCGATCTTCGGCGACTGACCGGCCGTATCAGGCGTGGTGGACGCGATCCTGGTCGCGGATTGCCTCGTCGTGGTACCAGGCGCCGCTTGCCGCCTCGCACACCCCGGCAGCCTCCCGCTCCAGGATCGAAAGCCGATCCACGCGAGCCAGTCGCTCCGCGGCGCGCAGCTTGGCGGGAAAGGGGATGATCGTGGCTGTTCTCGTCTCGGCTTCGCGCATCATGTCGCTCGTCCTTCGATCCGTTGCGGCCTGCCCTTGGAAGATAGGTCTGCATATCGCTTGCGCAATATGCACTACAAAGAGGCAGATGAGAACCGCCAAGTTGGGCGCAGAAGACGGCTCTCTGGCGCTAGATCGAGCGTGTCGCCTGCGCCGCATCTCCCACGATGTGCACCTTCGCCTCCCGGAGGGTTTGGCTAAGTGGCTAAGATTTCTGACCTTCTACGAGGGTAGTGGGATCGCATGGTCAGGGCGGTTGATCGATCCGCCAGATCTTTATCGATGCGACGCGCCTTCATCGGTCGGTCGGCGCCAATCTGGCACGCGGCGTGCATGAAGCCCGTCAGCTGATGATGACCGGGCTGGATGCTCGGGCAAGCGGGGCGGAGATGTCCGCGAATGCCTTCAGCCTTTGGAGATCTGGTATGACGAAGTACAAGCTCGAGTACATCTGGCTCGACGGCTACACCCCGACCCCCAACCTGCGCGGCAAGACGCAGATCAAGGAATTCGGCGAGTTTCCGAAGCTCGAAGAGCTGCCGCTCTGGG
>CANJKV010000040.1 GCA_947474855.1 Aurantimonadaceae bacterium
CGAGGGCGAGGCGGCCGGTCCGCGCGCGACAGGAGAGAGCATTGGTGAGACGATCCTTCTTCGGGGCAGCGGCCCTTCTCGGCTCGGCCGGGGCGGCCCTGGCGCAATCGGCGGAGGAGCTTCCGCCCGGTCAGCCGCATCCCTGGCAGATCGACCTCCAGGAGGCGGTCTCCCCGATCCAGTCCCAGATCCATTGGTTCTCGAACTATACGCTCTGGTTCATCGTCCCGATCACGATCCTCGTCGCTGCGCTCCTCGTCTACGTGATCGTCCGCTTCGCCGAGCATCGCAACCCGACGCCCTCGCGCACCAGCCACAACACGGTGATCGAGGTGATCTGGACCGTCGCCCCGGTTCTGGTCCTCGTGTGCCTCGCCATCCCCTCCTTCCAGCTCCTCACCGCGCAGTATAATCCGCCGCGCGAGCCGGAGATGACGGTCAAGGCGACGGGCTACCAGTGGTACTGGGAGTACGAGTACCAGCCGGCCGCGCTGCCCGAGCCGGGCGCCGAGACGCCGCCGAACGTGTCCTTCGGCTCCTACCCGCTCGGCGAGGACGACCGCGAGGCCTCCGGCAAGGTCGACCGCGTTCTGTACCCGCACCTCCTCGCCGTCGACCAGGAGCTCGTGGTTCCCGTCGACACCGAGATCCGCCTCCTGTCGACCTCCGCGGACGTGATCCACTCCTTCGCCATGCCCTCCATGGGCGTGAAGGTCGATTCCATCCCGGGCCGCATCAACGAGTACTTCTTCAATCCGCAGCGCGAAGGCATCTTCTACGGCCAGTGCTCGGAGCTCTGCGGCCAGAGCCACTACAACATGCCGATCGCCATCCGCGTCGTGTCCAAGGAGCAGTTCCAGCAGTGGTACGCCGCCGCCGGCACCGATCTGGCGGGCGCCAACGCCCAGCTCAACGCGTCGATCGAGACGGCAAAGGGCGGCGTTGCCGTCGCCGCCCGCTGACGGACCTCATCAGGGAAGCCTCGCACCATGGCCACCAGCGCCGTACATGACGACGCCCACCACGACCACAAGCCGCACGGCTGGGTCCGCTGGGTTTATTCGACGAACCACAAGGACATCGGGACGCTCTACCTGATCTTCGCGATCTGCGCGGGCGTCTTCGGCGGCGCGCTCTCGGTCGCGATGCGCATGGAGCTCCAGCAGCCCGGGCTCCAGATCTTCTCCGACCCGGCCGTCTACAACGTCTTCACCACCGGCCACGGCCTCATCATGATCTTCTTCATGGTGATGCCCGCTCTGATCGGCGGCTTCGCCAACTGGATGATCCCGATCATGATCGGGGCCCCGGATATGGCCTTCCCGCGCCTGAACAACATCTCGTTCTGGCTGCTCGCCTGCTCCTTCCCGCTGCTCGTCCTGTCGATGTTCGTGGAGGGCGCGCCGGGCTCGCACGGCGCGGGCACGGGCTGGACGCTTTATCCGCCGCTCTCGGTCTCCGGGCATCCCGGCCCGGCCGTCGACCTCGCGATCTTCGCTCTACACCTGTCGGGCGCGTCGTCGATCCTGGGCGCGATCAACTTCATCACCACCATCCTCAACATGCGCGCCCCCGGCATGACGCTGCACAAGATGCCGCTCTTCGCCTGGTCCGTGCTGGTCACCGCCTTCCTGCTTCTCCTGTCGCTCCCGGTTCTCGCCGGCGCGATCACCATGCTCCTAACCGACCGCAACTTCGGCACGACCTTCTTCGCGCCCGAGGGCGGCGGCGACCCGATCCTGTACCAGCACCTGTTCTGGTTCTTCGGCCACCCCGAGGTGTACATCCTGATCCTGCCGGCCTTCGGCATCGTCAGCCACATCATCTCGACCTTCTCGAAGAAGCCGGTCTTCGGCTATCTCGGCATGGCCTATGCCATGGTCGCCATCGGCGTCGTCGGCTTCGTGGTGTGGGCGCACCACATGTACACGACCGGCATCTCGCTCAACACGCAGCGCTACTTCATGTTCGCGACCATGGTGATCGCGGTGCCGACCGGCATCAAGATCTTCTCCTGGATCGCTACCATGTGGGGCGGCTCGATGCAGTTCCGCACACCCATGCTCTGGGCGATCGGCTTCATCTTCCTGTTCACCGTCGGCGGCGTCACGGGCGTCAAGCTCGCCAACGCCTCGGTGGACCGCTACCTCCACGACACCTACTACGTCGTCGCGCACTTCCACTACGTGCTGTCGCTCGGCGCCGTGTTCGCCATCTTCGCCGCCTGGTACTACTGGTTCCCGAAGATGAGCGGCTACATGTACAACGAGACGATCGGCAAGGCGCACTTCTGGATCACCTTCATCGGCGTGAACCTGGTCTTCTTCCCGCAGCACTTCCTGGGTGCCGCCGGCATGCCGCGCCGCTACGTCGACTATCCCGAGGCCTTCGCCGGCTGGAACATGGTCTCCTCGATCGGCTCCTACATCTCCGGCTTCGCCGTCCTCGTCTTCCTCTGGGGCATCTACGAGGCCTTCCAGAAGAAGCGGATCGCCGGCGCGAACCCCTGGGGCGCGGGCGCGACCACGCTCGAGTGGCAGCTGTCCTCGCCGCCGCCCTTCCACCAGTGGGAGCAGCTGCCGCGGGTCCGCTGATCCCTGGAGCCGATGAGGGGTCCGGCCATCGCGCCGGCCCTGTCCCTGAAGCGGCCGCCATCGACGGCGCCGCATCCTTCCCGAAAGAACCGGGCGGATCCTTCGCCCGGCACTCCTGTTCAAGGTGACGAGTTGAGCCTGATCGAGATCAACGACGGCCGCGCCGCAGGCGCGACGGTGAGCCTGGCGGAGCCCGGAGACTTCCTGGCGCTCCTGAAGCCGCGCGTGATGTCGCTCGTGCTCCTCACCGCGGTCACCGGCTATGCCATGGCGCCGTCGGCGCTGGATCCGGTGCTCGGCTTCATCTCCATGCTGTCGATCGCCGTCGGGGCGGGCGCTGCCGGCGCGCTCAACATGTGGTACGATGCCGACATCGACCGGCTCATGACCCGCACCGCCAAGCGCCCGGTGCCCACCGGCCGCGTCGCGCCGGAGTCGGCGCTCGCCTTCGGCGTCGCGCTCTCGCTCCTGTCGGTGATGACCCTCGGCCTCGCATCGAACTGGTTCGCGGCCGGCTTCCTCGCCTTCACCATCTTCTTCTACGCCGTCGTCTACACCATGTGGCTCAAGCGCTCGACGCCGCAGAACATCGTGATCGGCGGCGCCGCCGGCGCCTTTCCGCCGATGGTCGGCTGGGCCGCGGCGACCGGCAACGTCACGGTGGAGAGCGTCACGCTCTTCCTGATCATCTTTCTCTGGACGCCGCCGCACTTCTGGGCGCTGGCGCTCTTCAAGATGCGCGACTACGGCGCGGCCGGCGTACCCATGCTGCCGAACGTGTCCGGCGAGCCGGCGACGCGGCTGCAGATCCTTCTCTACAGCCTCGTGCTCGTGCCGGTCGGCATCGCCCCCTTCGTTCTCGGCTTCGCCTCGTCCGTCTACGGCGTCGCCTCGATCCTTCTCGGCGCGAACTTCCTGCGCCACGCGTTCGCCGTCTACCGCATGGCCGACGGCGACGCGGCCATGGTGCCGGCTAAGCGCCTGTTCGGCTTCTCGATCCTCTACCTCTTCGCGCTGTTCGCCATCCTCCTGTGCGAGGCGCTCCTCGCGCGCGGGCTGGGCCTGCCGCTGATCGGGGGCTGAGATGGACGAGGACCGCGTCACCCTCACGCCGGCGCAGGCCAAGGCGCGTCGCCGCCGCTCCATCGCGATCGGGCTGTTCCTGGTGGCGCTCGTCGTGATCTTCTACTTCGTCTCGTTGGCCAAGATGACGAGCGGTTGGTCCTCATGACGCACGATCCCGCCCCGCCGCGCTCGGTGCGCCGCGACGTCGCGGTCGCCGTCGCCTGCGCCGCCTTCGCGCTCGGCATGGTCGGCGTGTCCTACGCCGCCGTGCCGCTCTACGAGCTGTTCTGCCAGGTCACCGGCTACGGCGGCACGACCCAGCGCGCAGAGGCCAACACGACGGCGCTCTCCGAGCGCAGCGTCACGGTGCGCTTCGACTCCAACGCCTCGCCGGGCGTGCCCTGGACCTTCCGCCCGGTGGAGCGCGAGGTGCGCGTGAAGCTCGGCGAGACCCGCCAGATCGCCTACCGCGTCCGCAACGACTCCGACCGTACCGTGACGGCGAGCGCCACCTTCAACGTGTCGCCGCCGCTCGCAGGCGTCTACTTCAACAAGATCCAGTGCTTCTGCTTCAACGAGCAGACGCTGAAGCCCGGCGAGGAGGTCGACATGCCCGTCGTCTTCTTCGTCGACCCGGACGTCGCGACGGTGCCGGAGCTGAAGAGCTTGCCGGCGATCACGCTGTCCTACACCTTCTTCCCCGTCGAGGGGCCGGCAGACGTCGCCGGGGGAGCCGTCACCCCGACGGTCGGCGACGCCATCCCCGCGCCCCGAGGCGGTTGATCAGCCGGGCCGGACCCCTTGCGGGCCCGGCTTGACGATCCCGCCGCGGCGGGATGAATGAAGACGAGGGCGGCCGCTCGGAGCTTGGCTTCGCGGTCGCCGGCACGGAACCAGACGTCGGAGTGTCGACGGGCGCCGCCCGGGGGGACGCGACGGCACGCCGAACTGAGGAAGCGGGAAGACCCATGGCCGAGGCGCACGCCAAGCATCACGACTACCACATCATCGACCCGAGCCCCTGGCCCTTCCTCGCCTCGCTCGGCGCCTTCGTCATGCTGTTCGGCGCCGTCGCCTGGATGCGCCACATCTCGGCGCAGCAGATGCTGCTGTTCGGGGTCGACTTCGCGACGCCCTGGATCTTCTTCCTCGGTCTCGCGCTCGTCCTCTACTGCATGTACGCCTGGTGGGCGGATACCATCAAGGAAGGCAACGAGGGGCACCATACCCGGGTCGTCGCGCTGCACCTGCGCTACGGCATGATCATGTTCATCGCCTCCGAGGTGATGTTCTTCGTCGCCTGGTTCTGGGCCTTCTTCGACGCCAGCCTGTTCCCGAACGAGGCCGTGCAGGTATCGCGCACCCAGGTCCTCGGCGGCGTCTGGCCGCCGGCCGGCATCGAGGTCCTCGATCCGCTGCACCTGCCGCTGTTCAACACGGTGACGCTGCTGCTCTCGGGCACGACGGTGACCTGGGCTCACCATGCCATGCTGCACAACGACCGCAAGGGCCTCATCTGGGGCCTGACGCTGACGGTCGTCCTCGGCGCGATCTTCTCCTACGTCCAGTACTACGAGTACGCCCACGCGCCCTTCGCCTTCGCCGGCTCGATCTACGGCTCGACCTTCTTCATGGCGACCGGCTTCCACGGCTTCCACGTCCTCGTCGGCACGATCTTCCTCCTTGTCTGCCTGGTCCGCGCCGTGCGCGGCGGCTTCACCCCGGAGAAGCACTTCGGCTTCGAGGCGGCGGCCTGGTACTGGCACTTCGTCGACGTCGTCTGGCTGTTCCTGTTCTTCGCCATCTACGTCTGGGGCAGCTGGGGCGCGCCTCTCCACGCCGGCTGACGGGCCGCGGCGTGCCGCCCCGTGGCGGCGGCGCGCAACGATCGCCATATCCGCGAAAGGCGGCCGGCCCGACCGGTCGCCTTTCGCGCGTTCCGAAAGACCTTCGATCATGGCCGACGCCCCTTCGCTTCGTGCCGCGCCCGCCGCCGATCCGGTCAAGGCGGGGCTGTCCGGCCGCTGTCCGCGCTGCGGCCGGGGGCGGCTGTTCTCCGGTTTCCTCAAGCTCGCGCCGGAATGCCCGCGCTGCCGGCTCGATTACGCCTTTATCGACTCGGGCGACGGCCCAACCGCCTTCGTGATCCTTCTCGTCGGCTTCGTGATACTGGGCGGCGCGCTCTGGCTGGAGCTGACGCTGGCGCCTCCGATCTGGGTCCATTTCGTTCTGTGGCTGCCCTTGACGCTGATCCTGTCGCTGCCGCTCCTGCGCATGATGAAGGGCCTCCTCGTCGCCATGCAGTATCGCAACAAGGCCGCGGAAGGGCGCCTCGACGCGCCGCCGGAGACGCGGGCATGAGCGGGGCCGAGACGATCCTCGCCGAGCCGCGCGAGCCTTCGCGCCTCCGCCGCTGGGTCGCCCATGCCGGAGTCCTCGTCGCTCTCGCGATCCTTCTGGCTCTCGGCACCTGGCAGGTCGAGCGGCTGCACTGGAAGCAGGGGATCATCGACACGATCGAGGCGCGCCTCGGCGCCGCGCCCATGCCGATCGCCGCCATCGCCCGCGTCGCCGCCGAGACCGGCGACGTCGATTACCGGCCCGCGGTCGCCGCGGGCCGCTTCCTCAACGCCGAAGAGCGCTTCTTCCTCTCGACCCATGAGGGACAGGCCGGTTGGAACGTCTACGTGCCCATGGTGCTCGATGAGGGGCAGGGCATCCTCTTCGTCAATCGCGGCTTCGTCCCCTACGAGCGCAAGGATTTCGAGACGCGGCGCGAGGGTCAGATCGAGGGCAGCACCGAGGTGCGGGGCCTCGCCCGCAACGAGCGGCCGAGCCAGTCCGGCTGGTTCGTGCCGGAGAACGATCCTGGAAAGAACGTCTTCTTCTGGGCCGACCTTGACGACCTGTCTGCCGGTCTCGATCCGGCCGACCGGCAGCGCGTGCTGCCCTTCCTTCTCGATGCCGGACCGGGCGCCGCGCCCGGCGGCTGGCCGGTCGGCGGCACGACCATCGTCGACGTGCCCAACAACCATCTGCAATACGCGATCACCTGGTACGGCCTCGCGCTCACCCTCGCCGTCATGTATGGCGGCTTCCTCGTCAAGCGCTGGCGCCGGCCGGCGACGCCTTGACAGGGCGCGGCGTCATCCCTTCATTCGGCCCGAGCCGCCGAAGCGCGTCCCGTCCCGCCGCCCCGCTCCCGGAGCCACCATCCTCGTGTCATCCACACCCGATTCGCGCCCGACCCTGCCGCCGCTGACGCTCCGCATGTGCGAGCCGCGCGGCTTCTGCGCGGGCGTCGATCGGGCGATCCAGATCGTGGTGCTCGCGCTGAAGAAGCACGGGGCGCCGGTCTACGTGCGCCACGAGATCGTCCACAACCGCTACGTCGTGGAGGGTCTCAAGGCCATGGGCGCGGTCTTCGTCAAGGAGCTCGACCAGATCCCCGACGACGGCCGGCCCGTGGTGTTCTCGGCGCACGGCGTGCCCAAGTCCGTGCCCGCCGCCGCCGAAGCGCGCGAGATGCTTTATCTCGACGCGACCTGCCCGCTGGTCTCCAAGGTTCACAAGCAGGCCATGCTGCACGTGAAGCGCGGCCGCCACGTCATCCTCGTCGGCCACAAGGGCCACCCGGAAGTCGTCGGTACGATGGGCCAGCTGCCGGAGGGCGCGATCACCCTCGTCGAGACGCCCGAGGATGTCGGCCGGCTCCAGCCGCTGGACCCGACCCAGCTCGGCTTCGTGACGCAGACCACGCTTTCCGTCGACGACACCGCCGAGGTGATCGCCGCGCTTCAGGCGCGCTTCCCCGAGATGGCGGCGCCCTCCAGCGATTCGATCTGCTACGCCACAACCAACCGCCAGGAAGCGGTGAAGGCGGCGGCGCCCGGCGCCGACTTCTTTCTCGTCGTCGGCGCGCCGAACTCGTCCAACTCCAAGCGCCTCGTCGAGGTCGCGACCCGCGCCGGCGCCAAGGGCTCGATCCTCGTGGAAGGCCCGCAGGACCTGCCCTTCGACCGCATCCCGGCCGGCGGCGTCCTCGCCATGTCGGCCGGCGCCTCGGCCCCGGAGGTCCTCATCGACGGCATCGTCGCGGCCCTGCGCGCGCGCTTCGACGTGACGATCGAGCTGGTGCAGACCGCGATCGAGGACGAGAACTTCCCCGTCCTGCGCAGCCTTCGCGACGTGCCGCTGGAGAGCGCCGACATGGCCTTCGTCAACGGAGAGCGCCGCGCGAGCCCCGTTTCCGACGCCGCCTGAGAGCCGAAGCGAGACCCATGGCCGTCTATACCGACGTCACCGAGCCCGATCTCTCGGCCTTTCTCGGCCTCTACGATCTCGGCCGCCTCCTATCCTACAAGGGCATCGCGGAAGGCGTGGAGAACTCCAACTTCCTGCTGCGCTGCGACGCCGGCACCTTCATTCTGACGCTCTACGAGAAGCGGGTCGCCAGGCAAGACCTTCCCTTCTTCGTGGGCCTCATGGAGCACCTGTCCGCCCGCGGCCTGTCGTGCCCGCTGCCGGTCGCGAACAAGTCGGGCGAGACGCTCGGCGAGCTCGCGGGCCGCCCGGCCGCCATCTTCACCTTCCTTGAAGGCATGTGGACCCGCCGCCCCTCGGCCGACCAGTGCCGCGAGGTCGGCGCCGCCATGGCCCGCATGCACCGCGACGCCGCGGACTTTCCGATCCCGCGCCCCAACGCCCTGTCCGTCGCCGCCTGGCGCCCGCTCTTCGAGGCCTGCGACGGCCGCGCCGACGAAGTCCGGCCCGGTCTCGGCGAGACCATCCAGGCAGAGCTCGACCACCTCGAGGCGAATTGGCCGACGGATCTGCCCGCCGGCGTCATCCATGCCGACCTTTTCCCCGACAACGTCTTCTTTCTCGGGGGCGAGCTGTCGGGCCTCATCGACTTCTACTTCGCCTGCAACGACTTCCTCGCCTACGACCTCGCCATCGCGCTCTGCGCCTGGTGCTTCGAGCCCGACGGCGCCTTCAACGCGACCAAGGGCGCCAAGATGCTCAGCGGCTACGCCGGCGTGCGTCCGCTGACGGCGGCCGAGGTCGAGGCGCTGCCGCTCCTCGCCCGCGGCGCGGCCATGCGCTTCTGCCTCACCCGCCTCTACGACTGGCTGAACACGCCGGACGGCAGCTTCGTGACCAAGAAGGATCCGGTCGAGTACCTTCGGAAACTCCTCTTTCACCAGCGCGTGCGAAGCGTCGCCGAATATGGCGTGCCCGCGGAAAGGCTGACGAGTTGAGCGAGACCGAGACGACCACCACCGCCCCCAAGCGCGTCGCCATCTTCACGGACGGCGCCTGCTCCGGCAATCCCGGCCCCGGCGGCTGGGGCGCGATCCTGCGCTTCGAGGGCACCGAGAAGGAGCTGAAGGGCGGCGAGCCCGTCACCACCAACAACCGCATGGAGCTCCTGGCGGCCATCGAGGGGTTGAGGCTCCTCAAGCGTCCCTGCGCCGTCGACCTCCACTCCGACTCGCAATACCTGCGCGACGGCATCACCAAGTGGATCCACGGCTGGAAGCGCAACGGCTGGAAGACCGCCGACCGCAAGCCGGTCAAGAATGCCGAACTCTGGCAGGCCCTCGACGCCGAGCGCGACCGCCACGACGTCACCTTCCACTGGGTGAAGGGCCATGCCGGCCACGTCGAGAACGAGCGCGCCGACGCGCTCGCCCGCGCCGGCATGGAGCCCTTCAAGACCAAGCGCCGCGCGGCGGCCGGCTGAGCTGCCTTTCAGGATGAGGCGCTGTTCCCCTCGCCCGTCCTTCGGACCCCTCATCCGCCTGCCGGCACCTTCTCCCGCCAGCGGGAGAAGGGAGCAGCCTCGGCGCGCTGGCTCCGGAGCGCTTACGCCGCTCGCACCCCCTCCGGCGGATGCCCGAGGGCGTGGAGGATGCCGCGGAGTTCCGCGAGCCCGCGCATCCGGCCGATCGCCGGATAGCCGGGCGTCACCGTCTTCGACAGGTCGTCCAGCATCCGGTGACCGTGATCGGAGCGGAACACGATCGTCTCGCCGGCGCTCCGCCGCTTGTCCTCGGCCACCAGCTCCTTGAGCACCGCCACCATGTCGGTGTCGCCGTCGAGATGCGCCGATTCATGGAAAGTGCGCGGATCGCTCTCGCGGCGCGTGTTGCGCAGGTGCGCGAAGTGGATGCGCGACGCGAAGCGGCGGGCGATCGCGGGCAGGTCGTTGTCGGCCCGCGCGCCCAGGCTCCCCGTGCAGTAGCACATGCCGTTGGCGGGGGAGGGGACCGCCTCGAAGAGGGCGGCGTAGTCCTCGGCGGTGGACGCGACGCGCGGCAGGCCGAAGAGGGGGCGCGGCGGATCGTCCGGGTGCAGAGTCAGCTTCACGCCCACGCTCTCGGCCGCCGGCGTCACCGCCGCCAGGAACTCGATCAGGTGCTGGCGGAGCTTGGCCGAATCGATGTCGCGATACTGCTCCAGTTTGTCGCGGAAGGCGGGGATCGTCAGCGGCTCGGTGGTCGAGCCCGGCAGGGCGCTCGCGATGTTGCGCACGAGGTCGGCGATCGCCTGGTCGTCCATGGCGTCGAAGCAGGCCTTCGCGCGGCTGCGGTCCTCGGCCGACCAGTGGCCTTCCGCGCCCGGGCGCTCCAGGATGAACAGGTCGAAGGCCGCGAAGGTGTCGACGTCGAAGCGCATGGCGGTCGCGCCCGTGTCGGTGACGAAATCGAGCTCCGTCCGGCACCAGTCCACCACCGGCATGAAGTTGTAGCAGACGATCGGAATGCCGGCCCGGCCGACATTCTCGAGGCTCGCGATCCAGGCCTCGATCTCCGGCTTCGCAGCGCTCCCCGTGCGCTTCACCGCGTCGGGGATGGGAATGCTCTCCACCACCGACCAGCGGAGCGGAACGCGCCCCGGCGCGGTCGTCTCGATCATCTCCCGTCGCGCTTCGACGGCCTCGGCGCTCCACACCGCGCCGATCGGCACCTCGTGCAGCGCGGACACGACGTCGGTCGCCCCGACCTGCCGCACCTCTTCCAGCGTCACCGGCGCCGCCGGTCCGAACCATCGCCAACCTTGGCGCATGCCTGTCCTCCCGTCCGGCCCGTTCTGGGTGCCGGAGCTCTGCTCAAACGAAATAGGTGGGATAGCGCCCCTTCAGCGCGTCGACGTCGGGGATGACCGCGCTCAGATGCACGGTCATGGCCGCCTTGGCGCCGGCCACGTCGTTTGCGGCGAGGCAGGCGCGGATCGTCTCGTGCTCGGCGATGACCTGCTCCATGCGCCCGAGCACCGGCAGGGTCAGGCGCCGCGCCCGGTCCATCTGCACCTTCACCAGAGCGAGCAGGGACCAGATGCCGGGATGGCCGGCGACCTCGGCGATCGCCGCGTGGAAGGCCTCGTCCGCCTCGTGGAAAGCGTCGACGTCGTCGGCGGCCGCAGCCTGCTTCTGGCGTCGGATGGTCGCGTCGACGCCGCGAAGGCCGGGCTCCGTCGCGCGCTCGGCGGCCTTCTCCACCGTGATGCCTTCCAGCGCCTTGCGGATCAGAACCGCTTCGGGGATCGCGTTGACCGGCACGCGCGACACGAAGGTGCCGGCCTGCGGGCGCACGTCCACGAGCCCGATCTCGGCGAGGCGGATCAGCGCCTCGCGCACGGGCGTGCGGCTGACGCCGAAGCGCTCGATCAGCATCCGGTCCTGCAGCGGCGTGCCGGGCGGCAGGCGCGAGGCGACGATCTCGGCCCGCAGGGCCTCGAAGATCTGGGTGGCGGACGTGATCCGGCGCGCCTTGGCGACGGGGCGCGCCGGGGCGGAAACGGCATCGAGAAGGGCCTCGTCGGACATCAGGATTCCTTACGATCCGGAATTGACATGCTAGTATATCAATTGTACCAACCTGCCAAGGCCGGACGGAGACCCGCGTGGCGGGCCGGCGAAAGGGAGGACGGATGGGCTTGCACCCCGACAGGCTTCTGCCGATCGAGCCGGCGGCCCGCGACGTCGCGCGGCGGCTGTTCTCCGCCGTCGAGGCGCTGCCGATCATCTCGCCGCACGGCCATACCGAGCCGTCCTGGTACGCCGAGAACGGCCGCTTTCCCGACCCGGCGGCGCTCTTCGTCGTGCCCGACCACTACATCTTCCGCATGCTGTTCTCGCAGGGCGTGCCGCTCGAAGCGCTCGGCGTGCCCCGCACCGACGGCGGTCCGGTCGAGACCGACGGGCGCCGGATCTGGCGCCTCTTCGCCGAGCACTACCCCCTGTTCCGCGGCACCCCCTCGCGCCTCTGGTTCGAACACTCGCTCCAGGCGGTGTTCGGCATCGAGGAGCGGCTCTCGCCGGACAATGCCGACGCGCTCTACGACCGCATCGCCGAGGCCCTGGCGCGCGACGACATGCGCCCGCGCGCCCTTTACGAGCGCTTCCGCATCGAGGCGATCGCGACCACCGACTCGGCGCTCGACGACCTCCGGCACCACGACGCGGTGCGCGCAAGCGGCTGGCAGGGACGGGTCCTGCCGACCTACCGGCCGGACGCCGTCGTGGATCCCGAGCGCCCGGGCTTCACGGACGCGCTCGCGCGCTTCTTCGAGCTGACCGGCGAGGCCGAGACCTGGAGCGGCTATCTCGCGGGGCACCGCGCCCGCCGCGCCTACTTCAAGGCGCGCGGCGCGACGGCCACCGACCACGGCCATCCCTCGGCCAGAACCGCGGACCTTCCCGCGGCCGACTGCGAGCGCTTGTTCGAGGCGGTGCGCGCCGGCCGCTCGAACCCGGCCGAGAACGAGCTGTTCCGCGCCCAGATGCTGACCGAGATGGCCCGCATGAGCCGCGAGGACGGGCTCGTCATGCAGATCCATCCGGGCTCGGTTCGCAACCACAACGCCCCGCTCTTTTCCCGCTTCGGCTTCGACAAGGGCGCCGACATTCCGAGCCGCACCGACTACGTCGAGGCGCTGCGCCCGCTTCTCGCCGCCGTCGGCAACGATCCAAGCGTCACCGTGATCGTCTTCACCCTCGACGAGACGTCCTATTCGCGCGAGCTGGCGCCGCTTGCCGGGCACTATCCCGCGCTTCGGCTCGGGCCCGCCTGGTGGTTCTTCGACAGCCCCGAAGGCATGCGCCGCTTCCGCGAAACGACGACGGAAACGGCGGGCTTCTACAACACCGTCGGCTTCAACGACGACACGCGCGCCTTCCTGTCGATCCCGGCGCGGCACGACATGGCGCGTCGCGTCGACTGCGCCTTTCTCGCCCGGCTCGTCTGCGACGGCCGGCTCGACGAGGACGAGGCGCACGAGGTCGCCCACGATCTCGCCTACCGGCTGGCGAAGAACGCCTACCGGCTCTGAAGAATGCCAGCCCCGGTCGGGAGCCGAGGGCGACAAGGGAGGACCACACCATGCGCATGACCCGCAGACGCTTCATGGGGACCACCGCGGCCGCCGCCGGCGCGACGCTCTTCGGCGGGAAGGCCTTCGCCGCGCTCGCCGCCCCGTCGAGCCCGGTGACCATCACCGTCGCCGACGTCGCCGGCAACCTGGCGCTGACCCAGGCGGCGATGGAGCGCTACACCGAGGCCAAGCCCGAATGGGCGAGCCGCATCGCCTTCACCAAGGCCCCCGCGCCCGAGCTTCCCGCCAAGCTGAAGGCGCAGCAGGCCGCCGGCCGCGTCGACATCGACCTCGTCCTCACCGGCACGGACGCGCTCTCGGCCGGCCTCGACCAGGGCATCTGGACGGACCTGTCGCCCTACAAGGCCGACCTGCCGAACCTCGAAGGCATCTACATTCCGCAGGCCTTCAAGATGCAGGGAATGGCGAAGGACCACGGCGTCGTCGTGTCCTACTATCCTTCCGGCCCGCTGATCGAGTACATGCCCGACCGCGTGGCGACGCCGCCGAAGACCGCCGAGGAGCTCCTCGCCTGGACCAAGGCGAACCCGAACAAGTTCATCTATGCCCGCCCCTCCAATTCCGGTCCGGGCCGCACCTTCCTGATGGGCCTGCCCTACCTCCTGAAGGACGCCGATCCGCGCGATCCCGAGAAGGGCTGGGACAAGACCTGGGCCTATCTCGATGAGCTCGGGCAGAACATCGAGTACTATGCCTCCGGCACGACGCAGACCATGCGCGAGTTCGGCGAAGGCACGCGCGACATCGTCGTCACCACCACGGGCTGGGACATCAACCCGCGCGTTCTCGGCACGGTGCCGGCCGAGGCCGAGGTCGGCACGCTCGCCGGCTTCCACTGGGTGACGGACGCCCACTACATGGTGGTCCCGAAGGGCGTGCCGGAGGAGAAGCTGGCCGTTCTCCTCGACCTCATGAACTTCATGCTGACGCCGGAAAGCCAAGCCTACGCCTACGACCAGGGCTACTTCTATCCCGGCCCGGCGGTGAAGGACGTGCCGCTCTCGATGGCGCCGGAGGAAAGCCGCCTCGCGATCGAGGAGTTCGGCCGTCCGCAATACGACCAGTGGATCGCCGAAAACCCGATGGAAACGCCGCTCGACGCCGACAAGCTCGTCACGGCCTTCCGCCTCTGGGACGAGCGCATCGGCGCCAAGAAGGGCTGAGTCCCGGCCGCCCGGTCAACCGACGGCCCGGCCTCTTCCCGCCTTCGGGGAGGGGCCGCAGCCTTTGACGTTGGGAAGCGCCCACCGGGCGCTCCCGCCGCCGGCCCGCGCCCGGCCCTCCTCCTTCGATCCGTTCCGGAGCCCTCGCGATGAACGCCCACACGATCAGCCCCAAGGCCGCGGCGCGCGCCGTCTCGCCCCAGGCGGGCGGCGGACGCCTCGAACTCGTCGGGCTCAAGCGCGCCTTCGGCGACTACAACGCGCTGGCCGGCATCGACCTCACCGTCGAGCGCGGCGAATTCATCGCGCTTCTCGGCCCTTCCGGCTGCGGCAAGTCGACGGCGCTGAACTGCATCGCCGGCCTTCTCGCCCTCACCGGCGGCGAGATCCGCCTCGACGGGCGGCCGATCCACGAACTGGAGCCGGAAAAGCGCGGCTTCGGCATGGTGTTCCAGTCCTACGCGCTGTTTCCCCACCTGACGATCCGCAAGAACGTCGGCTTCGGTCTCGCCATGCGGGGCGTGCCCAAGGCCGAGGCCGAGGAGCGCATCGATGCCGCGCTCGACCTCGTGCGCCTGCGGGAGCAGGGCTCCAAGCTGCCGGGCCAGCTGTCCGGCGGCCAGCAGCAGCGCGTGGCGATCGCCCGCGCCATCGTCATCCGCCCGCCCATCGTCCTCATGGACGAGCCGCTCTCCAACCTCGACGCCAAGCTGCGCCTCGAGATGCGCGCCGAGATCCGGGCGATCCACGAGGCGATCGGCTCCACCACCATCTACGTGACGCACGACCAGGACGAGGCGCTCTCGCTGGCCGACCGCATCGTCGTGATGTCGAACGGCGTGATCCGCCAGGTCGGCGCGCCCGAAGACCTCTACGAGCGGCCGAACCACGTCGACGTCGCCGACTTCATGGGCTTTCGCACCCGCATCGCCGGCAGGGTCGTCGACGCCGCCGGCGCGGTCGAGGCGGCCGGCGGCCACTTGTCGCTGCCCGCCGCGCGCGGCCATGCGCCGGGCTCGGCCGTCACCGTCTCCGCGCGGCCGGAGGACCTCCTGGCGACGCGCGGAAGCGGCGAGGGCGTGCCGGCGAGCGTGCGCTCGATCGAGTATCGCGGCCGGGCCTGGTTCGGCTCGGCGGCGCTCGGGGACGGCACGATCGTCTACTTCCGCGCGGAAAGCTCGCTGCCGAGCGGCGAAAGCGTGACGCTGCGCTTCGACCCGGCCCGCACCCTCGTCTTCGCGGGAGAGGGGCGATGACCGACGCTGCCGTCCAGGCACCGGGCCGGGCTTCGGCCCCGGCGCGACTTTCGCTGAAGACGCGGCTCGCCGCCCGCGGCATCGACGGCACGACGCTGCTCGTCCTGCCCGGCCTCGTCGCGATCCTCGCGCTCTTCGTCTACCCCTTCATCTACGGGATCGTCGATTCGGTGACGCCCGAGACCGGCGCCTGGTACGAGAACTACCGGCGCTTCTTTTCCGAGCCCTTTCTCTACAACACCATCGCCGCGACGCTTTGGCTGGCGCTGCCGGTAACGCTCGTCAACCTCGCGCTGGCCGTGCCCATCGCCTTCCGCGTGCGGCTGATGCGCCGCCAACGGCTCCTCACCACCATCCTCGTCCTGCCGATCACGCTCGGCACGGTGCTCGTCGCCGAAGGGCTCCTGAACTTCCTGGGGCCGCGCGGCTGGTTCAACCAGGCGCTCCTGTTCATCGGCCTCATCGACGGGCCCCTGCGCCTCACCAACAATTATTGGGGCGTCTTCGCCTCGCTCCTCATCACCGGCTTTCCTTTCGCCTTCCTCCTGACGCTCTCCTACGTCTCGGGCATCGACCCGGCGATCGAGCAGGCGGCGGCGACGCTCGGAGCGAACGCCCGCCGGCGCTTCACCCGCGTCTTCCTGCCGCTCCTGGTGCCGGGCCTCGCCGTCACCTTCTGCCTCGCCTTCGTCCAGGCCTTCGCGGTGTTTCCCTCGGCCGTGCTCCTCGGCGCGCCGGCGGGCCCGACGCGCGTCATCTCGATCGCGGCCTATTCGGCGGCTTTCGAGGAATACAACCACTCGCTCGGCTCGGCGATCGCCATCATCATGGGCGTCGTCCAGCTCGTGGTCGTGCTCGCCGTCCTCGGGCTTCGCGGGCTGTTCTATCGCGGCCCGGCCGGCGGAACGAAAGGCTGACCTTCCATGATCCGCGATCAAGGCATCGGCTCGAAGCTCTGGCGCGCCGCCGTCTGGGCGCTCGCCATCCTCTTCGTCCTCAACCTCCTCGGCGTCATCGCGGCGGTGGTGACGAACTCCCTGGCGACGCGCTGGCTCGGCACGCTCCTGCCGGTCGGCTGGACGACCCGCTGGTACTTCTCCGCCTGGCGCGAGTTCCAGCTGACCGACGTGCTCCTCGTCACCTTCCAGATCGTCTTCCTCGTCACGCTCCTGTCCGGCCTCATCGGCATCACCACGGCCTACGCGCTGGCGCGCCGCGACTTTCCCGGCAAGCGCTTCGCCGTGCTCCTGTTCCTCCTGCCGCTCCTCGTGCCGCCGCTGACCTACGGCATTCCGCTCGCGACGCTGCTTTATCAGGTCGGCCTCGGCGGCTCCTTCTGGGGCGTCGTGATCATCAACCTCGTGCCCTCGATCCCCTTTGTGGTGCTGGTGATGATCCCCTTCATCGAGCAGATCGACCCGCGCGTCGAAGCGGCAGCCCGCGTCTTCGGCGCCGGGACGGGAAGCCTCTTCGCGCGCATCCTCCTGCCGCTCCTCCTGCCGGGCATGCTGGCCGCGCTCCTGCTGGTCCTGGTTCGCACCATCGCGATGTTCGAGCTGACCTTTCTCGTCGCCGGCCCGACGAGCCAGACCCTCGTCGTGTCGCTCTACTACGCGGTCTTCGCGTCCGGCGTTCGCGCCTCGCAGTCGATCGACGCCATGGCCGTCGTCTACATGGTGACGACGCTCTTCTGGCTGGTTCTCGCGCTGCGCTTCGTCAACCCGACGCAGATCGTGGCGCGCGCCAAGCAGTCGCAGCCGGCACACTGAAAGGACCTCGCATGACCCGCTTGTCGCAGACGACGCTCGCCGCGCTGCCGGAGGGCGTCGCCCGCCCCGCCTACGACCGCGCGCCCTCGCGCGAGGGCATCGTCCATCTCGGCCTCGGCGCCTTTCACCGCGCCCATCAGGCGGTCTACACGGAGGACGCGCTGGCCGCCGGCGATTCCGCCTGGGGCATCGTCGGCGTGTCGCTGCGCAGTCCCGACACGCGCGACGCGCTGGCACCGCAGGACGGCCTCTTCACGCTGGCCGTGCGCAGCGGCGAGGGAACGCGCCTTCGCGTCGTCGGCTCGATCCTGCGCTGCCTCGTCGCGCCCGAGGACCCGGAGGCCGTGCTCGCCGCGATGAGCGCGCCGGACACCCGCATCGTGTCCCTCACCGTCACCGAGAAGGGCTATTGCCACCGCCCGGCGACGGGCGAACTCGACGAGACCCATCCCGACATCCGCCACGACCTGGAGAACCCGGACGTCTCGCGCTCGGCGCCGGGCTTCCTGGTCGAGGCGCTGGCGCGCCGCCGCGCCGCGGGCGTTCCGCCCTTCACGATCCTGTCCTGCGACAACCTTCCCGCCAACGGCCACACCGCGGCGCGCGTGGTCGCCCGCTTCGCGCATCTTCGCGACCCCGAGCTCGGCGCCTTCGTCGAGCGCGAGGTGGCCTTTCCCTCGACCATGGTCGACCGCATCGTGCCGGCGACCACCGACGCCGACCGCGCCATGGTGGCCGAGGCTCTCGGCCAGGACGACGCCTGGCCCGTCATGACCGAGCCCTTCACGCAGTGGGTGGTGGAGGACCGCTTTCCCGCCGGCCGGCCCGACTGGGGCTCCGCGGGGGCGACCTTCGTTGCCGACGTCGAGCCCTTCGAGCTGATGAAGCTGCGCCTCCTCAACGGCTCGCACTCGACCCTCGCCTATCTCGGCTACCTCGCCGGCCACGAGACCGTCGCCGACGCCATGGGCGCGCCGGGCTTTTCCGACCTCCTCGCCGGCCTCATGGAGGAGGAAGCCTCGCCGACGCTGCCGAGCCTTGCCCACTTCGACCTTCCCACCTATCGCGCCGAGCTTCTCGACCGCTTCCGCAATCCGGCCCTGCGCCACCGCACCTGGCAGATCGCCATGGACGGCTCGCAGAAGCTGCCCCAGCGCCTTCTCGGCACGATCCGCGACAACCTCGCGGCCGGACGCCCGATCGAGCGCGCCGCGCTCGGCGTCGCGGCCTGGATGGTCTACGCGACGGGCGTGAACGAGGCCGGCGAGCCGATCGACGTGCGCGATCCGCTCAGCCAGCGCTTCGCGCAGGCGACGGCCGGCCGGCCGCGCACGGCACAAGCGCTTCTCGACGCCTATCTCGGCTTCGCGGAAGTCTTCGCCACGGACCTCCCGGCCTCCGAGCCCTTCCGGGCGGCGGTGGAGCGGGGACTGTCCGCGCTTCTCTCGGACGGGGCGGCGCGCACCGTCGCGCGCTTCGGGCAGGCGTCATCGATCTGACGCCGCGCCGTCATCGCGGCTTCGCAGACTTCTGGAAAAACCCGGCGACCGGAACCTTTTGCGGTCGCCGCCATGCGCTATCCCGAACTCACCTACGCCCGTCCGGACGACCGGCTGATCCGCCGCGTCGTGATCCGCTCGATGGAGGCGGCCGCGGGCCGCGACAAGCTCGCCCGCCTCTACGGCGCCTGGCGCGTGCGGGCGGCCGAGGCGCCGGGCCGGGAGTTCCGCTCCATGCTGGACCTCATGCGCATCCGGCTCGACGTCGTCGGCGCCTGGCCGGTGCCCAGGCCGGTGCCCGAGCGGCTGATCATCGTCGCCAACCATCCCTTCGGCATCGGCGACGGCGTGGCGCTCCTGGCGCTCGCCGAGTCGCTCGGCCGCCCGTTCCGCATCCTGATCGCCAACGACCTGATGAAGGTGCGCGAGATGGCGGCCTACGGCCTGCCGGTCTCCTTCGAAAACAGCCGGGAAGCGCAGGCGCTCAACCTCGCCACTCGCCGCGAGGCGATGCGCCTCCTCGCCGAGGGAACGACGATCATCGTGTTTCCCGCCGGCGGCGTCGCCACCGCCCATCGCATGTTCGGCGCGGCCGAGGACCTGCCCTGGAAGCAGTTCACGGCCCGGCTCGTGCGCGCCGGACGGGCGGCGGTGCTGCCGGTCCACGTCCGGGGCCAGAACGGGCCGCTCTTCCATCTCGTCAGCAAATGGTCGCAGACCATGCGCTACGGCCTCCTGATCGGCGCCTTCGCCAAGCTCTACGGCCGCTCGATCCGCCTCACCGTCGGCGAGGTCATTCCGGCGTCGGACGCCGAAGTTCTGCCGGACGGGCGCCAGCTCACCGAGAGCCTGCGCGCCGCCGTTCTGGCGCTCGCCTGAGGCGGGCCTTGACGTCGAGCCCGGGCGCTGCGAATCCCTGGTTTCATGGGCTTCTCGACGATCGTCGTCCTCAACGGACCGAACCTCAACCTTCTCGGCACGCGCGAGCCGGGGATCTACGGCGCCAAGACGCTGGCCGACATCGAGCGTGACCTGCGCGCGCGGGCCGGCACCCGCGCCGAGCTGGTCTTCCGCCAGTCCAATATCGAGGGCGAGCTCGTGACCTTCGTCCAGGAGGCGGGGCTCGCCGGCGCCGGCGTCATCATCAACGCGGGCGCCTACACCCATACCTCCGTCGCGCTCGCCGACGCGATCAAGGCGTCGAAGGCGGTGGCGATCGAAGTGCATCTCTCCAACGTCCACGCCCGCGAGAGCTTCCGCCACCATTCTTTTCTGTCGCCCGTCTGCCGCGGCGTCGTCGCGGGCTTCGGCGACCGCTCCTATCACCTCGCCCTGGAAGCGCTGCTGGAGGGCTGAAAGCCGCCCGAGGGCCGTCCGGCCTCGTCAGTGCTTGTGCCGGCGGTGGATCCGGCGGATGCCGAGCCAGGTGAGCAGCAGCACGAGCGGCGCCAGTCCCGCCAGGATCAGCGCCTTCTGGTGCTCCGTCCCGTCGTAGACGCCCTTCAGGACTGTCGAGATGATCTGCAGCGCGTAGTAGGAGATGGCGATCGTCGACAGGCCCTCGACCGTCGTTTGCAGCCGGAGCTGGCTCTGGGTGGTCTGCGACATGGTGGCGAGAATCGTCTGTGTCTGCGCCTGGACCTCGATGCCGATGCGCGCGTTCAGCATGGCCGTGGTGTTGGCCATCTGCTCGTTCAGGGCTTCCTGCCGCCGCTGGATCGACTCGAAGGTCCAGAGCGCCGGGTCGAGCCGGTGGGTGAGATAGCGCTTCAGCGAGCGGAACTCTCCGCTCGGCGTCTCGCCCATGCTGTCGAGCCGGCGGGCGAGGATGCGGCCGTAGGCCCGGCTCGCGGCGAAGCGGTAGCGCGTCTCGTGCGCCAGCGCCTCGGCCTCGATCTGCAGCTGATGGAGGCGCGCCAAGGCCGCCTGGTTGTCCGCCGTGGTGCTGGCGCGCCCGATCTCGGCGAGCACCTCGGCGAGCCGGCGCTCCAGGGCGCCGATGGCCGGCGACACGGCCCGCGAGAGCGGGATGCCGATCAGCGACAGGACGCGATAGGTTTCGATCTCCAGGATCCGGCGCACGATGATGCCGGTGAGCGTGGGCCCCAGCTGCCCGGCGGCGAACTCGAAGCGCGTGTAGCCCGCCGCGTCGATGGTGAAGTCGGTCGCGATCTCGGCGCGGCCCTCCTCGATCACCGAGCGGCAGAGATGCAGCCCGTCGAAGCCGGCGATCGCCTGGACGGGGATCGTCGCGGCGTCGAGGAGGTCGACCCGCGTGGCGAGCCCGACGCCGTTCCCCGCCTCGGTCTCCATGTCGAGGCCGATCGTGTCCGGCCAGGGCTCGACGTCGTCGGCCCGGCCGGTCCAGGTGAAGGTGACGAACTCGTTGTGGAGCTCCCAGACGACCTGCCGCTCCCCCGCCCGGTAGCTGAAGCGCCTGAGGTCGGGAGAGGGCCCCGGCCGGCCGTTCGTTCGGCACCAGGCGGCGAGCCGCTCGGCCGCCGCGCGCCCGGCATCGGGCTCGCGAGGCAGGAGAAAGACGACCCGGCGCACGCGCGCCGGGGCGACGATCGGGCTGATCGGCCGCGCGTGGATCTCGTCCTGCGCGGCCGCCCGGTCGGGATGGTCTGAAAAGAACGCCCGGCGGGACCGAGAAGGGGCGGGCTCGTCGGCATGCGTCCCGTCCATCCCCGCGTCTCCTCCTGGCGGTTCAGCCGAGCTTGCCGTCGATGCGGACCGGCAGGTTCAGCGGATTGTTGTCGCGAAGCGCTTGCGGCAGCAGCTCCTGCGGCATGTCCTGGTAGGAGACTGGCCGAAGGAAGCGGGCGATGGCAAGGCTGCCGACCGAGGTCGTGCGCCCGTCCGAGGTCGCGGGGTACGGCCCGCCATGGACCATCGCGTGGCCGACCTCGACGCCCGTGCCGAAGCCGTTGACGAGAAGGCGTCCGGCCTTGAGTTCCAGCTTGGGCAGGAGAGCCTTGGCCGCGGCGTGGTCGGCCTCGTCGATGTGGAGCGCGATCGTCAGCTGGCCCTCCAGCGCGTCGATCACGCGGGCGAGCTCCGCCTCGTCGCGGCAGCGCACGATGAGGGACGAGGAGCCGAAGACCTCCTCCTGGAGCTCCTTGTGCGACAGGAAGTCGGCGGCGCGTGTGGCGAAAAGGGCAGCCTGGCCCTGGAAGCGTTCGCCGACCTGGCCTTCCGCAAGCTTCTGGACGCTGCCGTGGCTCGTGAGCTTGGCGACGCCCTCGCAATAGCTCTTGTGGATGCCCGGCGTCAGCATGGTCGAGGCGGGCGCCGACTTCAGGGCTTCCGAAGCGCCGGCGATGAAGCTTTCGAGGCCCGGACCGTCCACGACGAGGATGAGGCCGGGATTGGTGCAGAACTGGCCGGCACCCATGGTCAGCGAGGCCACGAAGGCCTTGCCGATCGCCTCGCCGCGGTTGGCGAGGGCGGCGGGGAACAGGATCACCGGGTTGATCGAGCTCATCTCGGCATAGACCGGGATCGGCTCGGGGCGCTCGGCGGCGATCTTCATCAGCGCCGTGCCGCCCGTGCGCGAGCCGGTGAAGCCGACCGCCTTGATGCGGTGGTCGGCCACCAGCCCCTGGCCCACGTTGCGGCCGGAATCGAAGAGGAGCGAGAAGGTGCCGGCCGGCAGGCCGCAGTCCTTCACCGCCTTCTGGACCGCGCGGCCGACCAGCTCCGAGGTGCCGGGATGGGCCGAGTGCGCCTTGACGACGACGGGCGAGCCGGCCGCGAGCGCCGAGGCCGTGTCGCCGCCGGCGACGGAGAAGGCGAGCGGGAAGTTGGAGGCGCCGAAGACCGCGACCGGGCCGACGGACACGTTGCGCAGCCGCAGCTCGACGCGCGGCAGGGGCTTGCGGTCGGGCATCGCCGGGTCGACGCGCAGGCCGAGGAACGAGCCCTCGCGCACGACCTGGGCGAAGAGGCGGAGCTGGCCGACGGTGCGGCCGCGCTCGCCTTCGACGCGCGCGCGCGGCAGGCCGCTCTCGGTGACGCAGCGCTCGACGAGCTCGTCGCCGATGTCGAGGATGTTCTGCGCGATCGCCTCGAGGAACTTGGCGCGGTCCTCCAGGCTCGTCTCGCGATAGGCGTCGAAGGCTTCGGCCGCCAGGCGGCAGGCCTCTTCCAGGTCGTCGGCGGTCGCGCCGCCGAAGGCCGGCTCAAGCTTCTCGCCCGTTGCGGCGTCGAGCCCGCGGATCTCGCCGTTGGTGCCGCGGCGCTCGGTGCCGCCGATCAGGAGGCTTCCGGTCAGGGTCATGGCCCAGGTCCCATCATTGCGTTGCCGCGCCGGACGGGAAGGGGAAGATCGGGATCGAACGGGCGGCGGGACTGGCCCGCGCGATGCCGCGCCGGATCCGCCTCTCCCCGAAGCGGCGCTCCGACGAGCTGTTTAGCGGCTCGAAACGCGCTTGTCCTGCCCGGTGAATGTAAAAGTAAGACTTTTTTGGCGGGCCCGACGCGAGCGCGCCTCAGGCAACCTTGGGAAGCACGGCCGGCGCGGCCGCCGGCACGGCACCGACGCTGCCCAGCGCACCGCGCATGGCCAGAAGCAGCGCTTCCAGCCTTTCCACCGAGAGCGGCCCGACGCTGGTCGTCACCTCGTCGAAGATCGATCCGACGGGCACGCGCAGGCGCTCGAACACCTCGAAAGCGGCGGGGGTCGCCTCGATGACCTTGGCCCGGCGATCGGTCGGATCCACCGAGCGCGTCACGAGACCCTGCTTCTCCAAGGGTTCCAGGAAGCCTGACAGGGTCATCGGCTCGATGCCCATGCGCTCGGCCAGGGCGGTCTGGCGCAGGCCGCCGTAATGGGCGACGTTTGCGAGGGTGCGCACCTCGCCGGCCGTCAAGGTCAGGCCGGAAGAGCCGACGGCGCGCTCAAGGGCCTGGCGCCAAAGACGGGCCACGTCCCACAGGAGGAAATAAAGGTCGCTGCCGGGGAGGAGCTGGGGCATGGGGCCGTCCTTCTGGTCGGTCGAAGGGCGAAACCCTGCGAGCCTGCAGCTTCTACAGGATCGCGGATGCCGCGGCAGCTTAAAAATAATTCATTCTGATTTATTCCGGGCCCAGGATGAATCCCCTCGGCGTCAGCGGTCTTCCACCGAGCTCACGTCGGGCAGGCCGTCCCGCCCTTCGGCGCGGTCGCGGTACAGGGCCGAGCGCGAAAGCAGCATCAGGGTCACCGGCGTCGTCATGGTGACGAACAGGAAGATCAAAACCTCGTGAACGACGACGCGCTCGCGTGTCACCGAGAAGAACAGCATGGAGGCCGCGAGCACGCCGACCGTTCCGAGACTGGCGCCGAGCGTCGGGGCGTGGACGCGCTCGTAGAAGGTCCGGAAGCGCAGGAGGCCGAGCGCGCCGACCAGCGTCACGGCCGAACCGGCCAGGACGAAGATCGAGACGAGGATGGCCGCCCAGAGCGGAAGGTCGGTCGGGCCGCTCATTCGATCACCTCGCCGCGCATCAGGAACTTGGCCAGCGCCACGGTGCCAACGAAGCCGAGCACGGCGATGACGAGGGCGGCCTCGAAGAAGATGTTGGTGCCCGAGCGGATGCCGAAGGTGAGAAGCACCAGCATGATCGTCACGTAGAGCGTGTCGAGGCCGAGGATGCGGTCCTGGGCGCGGGGGCCGGCCAGGATGCGGAAGGTGGCGCAGGCGCAGGCGAGGCCCAGCATGACCTGGGCGATCGTGATCGACCAGCTGAGGATGACGAGGCTCATCGGAAGATCTCCTTCAGGCGCGCCTCGTAGCCCGCCACGATGCCGGCCCACTCCGCCTCGTCGATGAGGTCGAGGACGTGGAGCAAGAGAAGGCCCGTGCGCGGGTCGTAGTTGACCCACAGGCTGCCGGGCGTGGCCGTGAGGATGCAGGCGAGGACGGTCAGGGCGTAGGGATCGTCGATCTCCAGCTTGATCGTCAGGAAGCCGGAGCGCCGCTCGGCGCGCGGTCGCAAAACGATGCGGGCGACGGCGATGTTGGAGCGCACGATCTCCAAGCCGACGAAGCTGACCAGGCGCAGGACCGCGACCGGATTGCCGGCGCGAAGGCCCGGCTGCTGGAGCGCCGACAGCGTCACGGCGGCGAAGAGGCCGAGCGCGGTACCGATGATGATCTGCCCCAGCGAGACGCTCTGGTTCAGCGTCAGCCAGACGATCAGCACGAAGACCGACAGGCGGGGATAGGCGAAGAGGCGCGCCATCATCGGATCGCCTCCGTGCCGTTCCGGTTCGCGCGTTCCGGCTCGGCCGGCGATCCGTCGGGCAGGACGCCCCTGACATAGGCGTCGGGCGCGTGGACGGCGGTCGCGGCGGCTCGCATGAAGGACATGACCGGCTCGCCGGCGGCGGTCATGGCGACGCAGAGCGCGAGGAGGCCGACCACGGGCGCGTATTCGATGACGCGCACGCGCTGGACCATGGATCCCTCGCTCGGCACCCAGAAGATCCGGATGCCGGTGCGCAGCATGGCGAGGAGGGTGGCGAGGCCCGACAGGATCAGGAGCGCGACGAAGCTCCAGCCCCAGGCCCCGACGGGGGCGTTCGCGCTCTCGGCGCCGAAGCCGGCGGGGTTGAGGACGGCCGTCAGCATCGCGACCTTGGCGACGAAGCCCGACAGCGGCGGCAGGCCGGCGATCAGGAGGGCGCAGGCGAAGAAGCCGATGCCGAGAAAGGCGATGGTCGCAGGGATCGCGACGCCGACCTCCTCGCTCTCGTGCAGCACCTCCTCCTCGTCCGGCTCGTCGATGCCGTAGGCCTCGGCCGTCACGGCGAAGACGTCGGCGCCCGGCTCGCGGCCGCGCTCGACGAGTTCGATGAGGAGAAAGAAGGCGCAGATCGTGAGCGTCGAGGAGACGAGGTAGAAGAGCGCGCCAGCCGTCACCGCGGGGCTGGAAAAGCCGATCGCGGCGAGAAGCGTGCCCGACGAGACGAGAACCGAGAAGCTGGCGATGCGGCCCATGGCCTGCGAGGCGAGGACGCCGATCGCCCCGAAGGCGATGGTGGCCAATCCCCCGGCGAGCAGCACCTCCGAGCCGAAGCTCGCGTCCTGGCCGAAGATCAGCAGCGACAGGCGCAGGATCACGGCGATGCCGACCTTGGAGGTGATCACGAAGATCGCCGCCACCGGGGCCGAGGCCACCGAATAGGCCTGCGGCAGCCAGAAGCACAGCGGCCACATGCCGGCCTTCACGAGAAAGGAGACCGACAGGAGCGCCGCGCCGGCCTCCAGGAGGGTTCGGTCGCCGGGCGCCACCATCGCCATGCGCAGGCTCAGGTCCGCCATGTTGAGCGTGCCCGTGACGCCGTAGATGAGGCTCACACCCAGAAGAAAGAGCGAGGAGGCCGCGAGGTTGATCGCGATGTACTGGAGGCTCGCGCGGATGCGCGGGGCGCCCGAGCCGTGGAGCAGGAGGCCGAAGGAGGCCGCCAGCATGATCTCGAAGAACACGAAGAGGTTGAACAGGTCGCCGGTCAGGAACGAGCCGTTGAGGCCCATCAGGAGGATCTGGAACAGCGAGTGGAAGTGCGCGCCGGAGCGGTGCCAGCGGGCGAGCGAGAA
>CANJKV010000041.1 GCA_947474855.1 Aurantimonadaceae bacterium
TGTCAACGGCGGAGCAACTTCAGGCCAGTGCGGCGGAGTAAAAGCAGGCCACGTTGCCGGGAAGTGCGCGACACAGGAACGGGCCCGATCGGGCCCGTTCCTGTGTCGCTGGGGATGTCTCGAGGATCAGGGTCTGATGAGCTCGCCCGTTTCGGGATCGATGGCGGCGGTACTGGCCTGGTTTTGCTCCGCCCTGGCGGCGGCGGTGCGGCGTCGTCCGGTGGACTGCTTGAGGCGGTAGCTGTCGCCGTTCATCGTCAGGATATGGACGTGGTGCGTCAGCCGATCGAGCAGCGCGCCGGTCAGCCGCTCGGACCCAAGGACGCTCGTCCAGTCCTCAAAGGGGAGATTGGACGTGATCACCGTCGAACCGCGCTCGTAGCGCTGCGAGAACACCTCGAACAGGAGTTCGGCCCCAGTCGCCGACAAGGGCACGTAGCCGAGTTCGTCGACGATCAGCAGCTTCACCGCCTGGAGTTCGCGCTGCTGCTTCAGAAGACGGCGCTCGTCGCGGGCTTCCATGAGCTGATGGACGAGCGCCGCCGCGGTCGTGAACGCGACGGTGAAGCCCTTCTGGCAGGCGGCCAAGCCGAGCGCCAAGGCCACATGGCTCTTGCCGGTGCCCGAGTTGCCGAGCGCGATGACGTTCTCACGGCGAGCCACGAACTCGCACCGCGCCAGCTCAAGCACCAGCATCTTGTTGAGGCTCGGGATCGCAGTGAAGTCGAACGTGTCCAGGCTTTTGACCGCCGGGAACCGGGCCGCCTTGATCCGCCGTTCGATCGTGCGGCGCTCCCGATCGATCAGCTCGAGCTCGATCAGTCGCAAGAGATAGCGGGGATGATCGACGCCCTCGCGGGCGCATTCGCGGGCGACCTTGTCGTACTCCCGCAGCACCGTCGGCAGCTTCAACTGCTTCAGATGGTGCGCGAGCAGGACCTGCGGCGTACCGCTCGTTGTTCCCGTCGGCATTGCGTTCGTGCCCGTCCTGCCTGCCTGGCCGCTCATGCCGCTTGGCTCTCGACCAGGACGGCGTAGTCGGCCGCGGCCGTCGTCCTGACGTCCATCTTCGGCAGATGCGGATAGCGGGCGAGATCGAGCCGCAGGGGCCGCCGCTCGATCCGCGACAGGGCAATCAGCTTGATCGCGTCAAACCCGATCGCGCCGAGCCTGATCGCCTCGCTCACGGCGCCGAACACGACCTCCATCGGCATTGCCTCCATCAGCCGCAGGACCTGGATGAACTCGCGTTTGCCCCGGTTGCCCATGCGGGCTTCGAGAAGATGGCGCAGATGCCCGAAGGCCTCGGGCAGGTTCCAGCCCTGCAACGGTGCGGCCTGGTCGAGGGCGTTCGGCTTCATCTCGATCAGCATCAGGTAGTGCAGCGGGTCGAAGACAAAGGCGCCGCTCGCATACGAGCGGCGGTGTCGGGCGATCTCCTCGCCGGCACACAGGATCACCACCTCGTCGACGAAGCCCTTCACCAGCACATCGCGGAAGCCGAACGCCGTCGGCACCGAGTAGTCGTTGCAGCGGTAACGGACCAGAGAGGTCGACGAGACCCGTGCCGCCCGCTTCTCGCACGGCTCCAGCGCTACCGCAGGCAGGTCCCGGAAGGTGGCGAGGTCGGCCGCGAGGCGCTCGCCGATCCTCCCGGCGTGACGTCCGGCGATCTCGCCCTGCCGCTGCCGGCAGCGATCGGCCAGCATGGCGTTCAGATCCGCCAAGCTGGCAGCATGCGGGATCGGCGTCATGAAGTTCGACCGGGCATACTTCACCAGCCCTTCGACCTTGCCTTTATCATTGCCCTTCCCGGGTCGGCCGAAGCGGTCCCGGAACAGGTAGTGGCTCTGGAGCTCGGTGAAGGCTCGCGTGCGTTCCCGCCTCCCGTCGCCGCAGATCTTCGCCACCGCGATCTTTGTGTTGTCGTAGAGGATCGACAGCGGCACGCCGCCGAAGAACGCGAAGGCCGACACGTGCCCGTCCAGGAAAGCCTCGCTCGTCTCGGCTGGGTAGGCCTTCACGAACGGCGCGTCTGACTGCGGCACGTCCATGCAGAAGAAGTGGATCTTCTGCCGGACCCCGCCAACCACCGCCACCGCCTCGCCGAAGTCGACCTGAGCATGACCCGGTGGATGCGCCAGAGGAACGAAGGTCTCGCGCAGGCGACCCCGGGCAATCCGCACGTGATCCTTCACCACCGTGTAGCCCCCGGTATAGCCGTGCTCGTCGCGCAGCCGCTCGAAGATCCGCTTGGCCGTGTGACGCTGCTTGATCGGCGCCGCGCCGTCCGCCTCGAGGATCGCGTCGATCACCGGCAGCAGCGCTCCTAGCTTCGGCTTGGCCACCGGCTTCACCCGCGTGTAGCCCGGTGGAGCCGAGAACCGGCACATCTTCGAAATCGTCTCGCGGCTCAATCCGAACACGCGGGCTGCGTCGCGCTGGCTGTTCCTCTCGATCATCACGAAATGCCGAACGGCGGCGTAGACTTCCACGGCAAACATTCCCCGCCGTCCCCCGCAAAAGAGAACAGCCTAACCACTGGCCGGATTTTACTCCGCCGCGCTCGCCATCATGACGGCGCTCCTGTGGCCTGGTTTGTCACCGCCGTGCACACCGTCGGCCGCCCGCTCCAGGGTCCGACCGCGTCGTGCCCACGCCATTCCTGCAACGTCGTCGCAGTCCCCGGTCGTCGTCATGTCCGATGCTCCCAATGATCCGACGCATCACGTTGCCCGTCGGCTCGATCGTCGATGCCCGTGCTGTCCACGAGGCCCGCCGCAGGAAGTGAGCCCGTTTCCCGGGACATCGCCTTGGCTCCTGGATCCTGGGCGGGCGTCGCGTGCGCAAAAGCGAATCGACGCCGATCCCTGCGATCGCCAGACAGGATGGGCGCGATTCGGTTGCAGGATATCGCGATTCCTTTGCGTTGTAACGCGAAAATTTCGCAATTGTTGACAAGGGCCTCCGAGGGCGGAAGTACGGGGCGTGCCGACCGACCCGACCCTCATCAAGGCTGCCAGGGCCCTGCTCGGAATCTCCCAAGCCGAACTCGCGGAAAAGGCGAACGTCGGCACCCGCACCCTCTGGAAGATCGAGGCGGGAGATCGGTCGATCTCCGTCGAGAACTACGATGCTGTGACGCGCGCGCTCGAGCAGGCCGGGATCGTGTTTCTCGGCCGCACGCAGACAGAGGGAACCGGCGTCCGGATGACGCTGGAACTGCAATCGCTCAAAGACGGGATGACCGGGAAGAGGTCGCGCACCCGCGGTGGACGGGATCAAGGCACGAACGGCGGCACGGACGACACTCCGACCAACTCGATCTAGTGCCAGCCCGATCCGGATCCGCCGCCGCACGGTATCCGACCTGTCGGGGGCTGTTCGGCGCGTGAAGCGGCTGTCTGCCCACCTGCTCTCCGCCGAGTGGGCGCCGCTCCTTTCCGCCGATGGGGCGCCGTTCGATCAAGTCGAACGCGCGGGTGTCTCCCTTCCCTCATGGAGCGGCCCCTCGTAGTCGGAAGCCGTGTAGGACATCCGGTAGCGCAGCCCGTGGGCGGTGACCGCGCGCCTGCTCGACCGACAGATGACGACAGGGGAGAAGTCGTGCCCGCAGTCGAGGTGGTGCAGGACCAGCGGCGGCTTGCCGTCCGCGAGCCAGCGGTCCCCCCAGGCCAGCATCGCCACCAGCGGGCCGTAGAGGTCGAGGCCCATGTCCGTGAGGCGGTATTCCACACGGTCGCGGGCCTCGTCGTAGTAATCGCGGCGGAAGACGCCGCTCTGAACGAGGCGGGCCAAGCGGTCCGCCAGGATGTTCGAGGCGATTCCTAACTCGACCTGCATGTGATCGAAGCGGCGACGCCCGAAGAAGGCCTCGCGGATCACGAGGAAGCTCCAGCGGTCGCCGATGACTTGGAGCGACTTGGCCACCGAGCTTGGGCGCCCGCGCTCGAACAGGCCGGGATCGGAGGGGCGCCTCGTGCGCTTGGACGGGGGCATGCAGCTTGCTCCCGCACCCGGTCCGTCCCTGTAAGTGACGCGGTGCGCGTTGATCTCGCCGTGGCAGTGCGAGCAGGCGACGATCGGCTCGATGACGTGGCCGTCCGCGCTGTCGACGAGGCGCAGGGGCGGCTCGTCCCCGTCGAGAAGCCAGCGGTCACCGAACTGCATGAGCGCGATGAAGCTGGGGTAGAGGTCGAGCCCGGCCGCCGTCAGCTTGTACTCGTGTCGCTTGGCGTCCGGGATGCGGCTTCGCACGAGGATGCCCTCCTCGATGAGGCGGCCGAGCCTGTCCGTCAGGGTCGCGCGCGGCACCCCGAGGCTCGACTGGAACGTCTCGAACCTCTTGGCGCCGAAGAACGCCTCCCTGATGACCAGGAACATCCACGGGTCGGACAGGATCCCCACCGTGCGTGCGACCGAGCAGTGTCGCTCGGTCCGCCCTGCGTTCGGCGCGGCCACGATCTCGTCGGTCCCGCTTTCGGTGACCGCGGGCTGCGCCGCTCCCGGCATCGACTGGCACTCCGTCATCTCGCGACCTCCCCATTGCGGCCCGGGAGACGCACGTGCGCCACCGTACTCCCGGGAGGCGCGCGGAACCAGCGCGCGCTAACTTTTATAACTGAACGCATTTGACAAGCGGAGGCAATTAAGTTCAGTTATGCATGTCAGCCCGGGCGGGAGAGCCGGGAAACAGTCCATCTCGGAGGAGGAAGTGGCATGCGGGTTCTGGCTCATGTGTTGGGAACGTGCGCGGCCGCTGCGTTGTGCGCTGGATCGGCTGCCGCGCAGTCCGCGAGCGTGTCCGACGATGTGGTGCGGATCGGCGTCCTGACGGATATGTCCGGCCAGTTCTCGCACGAGGCGGGAGAGGGCTCGGTCACGGCCGTGCGGATGGCGGTCGAGGACTTCGGCGGCAAGGTTCTCGACAAGCCCGTCGACGTCGTTTTCGCCGATCACCAGAACAAGGGCGACCTCGCCTCGTCGCTGGCCCGCGAGTGGTACGACGTCCAGAAGGTCGACCTCATCGCCAACCTGATCAACTCGGGCATCGCCCTCTCGGTCGCGCACATCGCCGAGGAGCGGAACCGGATCGCCATCGTCAACGGGTCGGGGTCGTCCCGCCTGACAGGCGACTCCTGCACGCCGAACTCGATCCACTATGCCTACGATACCTACGCGCTCGCCAACGGCACGGCCTCGACGCTCGTGGGTGAGGGCAAGAAGTCCTGGTTCCTGCTCGTCGCGGACTACGCCTTCGGCCATGCCCTCGAGGCCGACACGACCGAGGTCGTGAAGGCCCTCGGCGGCGAGGTGCTGGGATCCGTCCGGTACCCCATCGAGACCGTCGACCATGCCTCGTTCCTGATCCAGGCGCAGGCGTCGGGCGCCCAGGTCGTCGCCATGGCCGGCTCCGGCAACACCTTCGTCAACGCGGTGAAGTCGTCGCAGGAATTCGGCGTCGCCGCCAGCGGGCAAACCGTCGCCGGCCTCCTCGTCTGGCTCACCGACGTGCACGCGCTCGGGCTCGACGTCGCGCAGGGCCTCGTCCTCACCAACGCCTTCTACTGGGACAGGGACGACGCGACGCGCGAGTGGTCGAAGCGCTTCTTCGAGCGCATGGGGCGCATGCCGCACATGGGCGACGCCGGCGACTACTCCTCGACGATGCACTACCTGAAGGCCATCGAGGCCGCGGGTACCGACGAGGCGCAGGCCGTGATGGCCAAGATGCGCGAGATGCCGGTCAACGACTTCTTCGCGACGAACGGCCAGATCCGCGCCGACGGCCGCTTCGTCCACGACATGTACGTCTGGCGGGTCAAGTCTCCCGAGCAGTCGACGGGTGAGTGGGACCTCTACGAGCCCGTCCGCACGATCCCCGCAGCCGAGGCCTTCCTGCCCCTTTCCAAGAGCAAGTGCCGCCTCGTCAACGCCGGCTAGTCGCATCCGGCCCCGCGGCGCCCCTCAAGAGCGCCGCGGGCGACCGTCCCCGCGCCGATCCCCGTTCCGGCCGGCTTCGAACCACGCAGCGGATGGCTTCCATGCAGTCCTTCACCTTCCAGACCACGCCCACGATCCTCGTCGAGGCGGGCGCCGCCAAGAGGCTTGGAAGCCTCCTTGCCGAGCGCGGGGCGCGGTCCGTCTTCCTCGTCACCGACCGCGGGATCGTGTCCGCCGGCCTCCAGGAGGGCGCCCTAGCGAGCCTGCGAGAGGCGGGCCTGTCCGTCGAGATCTTCGACGAGGTCGTGGCCGATCCGCCGGAAGTCGTCGTCGAGGCCGCCGCGCGGGCCGCCCGGGCGGCACGGGCCGACATGGTGGTCGGCCTCGGCGGGGGCAGCTCGCTCGACGTCGCCAAGCTCGTGGCGCTCCTTTGCGCGGGCGACGTGCGCCTGGACGACGTCTACGGGGTCGGCCTCGCCAAGGGGCCCCGGCTGCCCTTGGTGCTCGTACCCACCACCGCGGGGACGGGCTCTGAGGTGACCCCGATCTCGATCGTCACGACGCGCTCCGGCGAAAAGAAGGGCGTCGTCTCGCCGCCGCTCCTTCCCGACGTCGCGATCCTCGACGCCGACCTGACCCTCGGACTGCCACCCCATGTCAGCGCCGCGACGGGGATCGACGCCATGGTCCACGCCATCGAGGCGATCACCTCCAAGAGGCTGCGCAACCCGGTCTCCGACGCCCTGGCGAAAGAGGCCCTCCGGCTGCTGTCCGCCAACATCCGCCCCGCCTGTCTCGAGCCGACCCGCGAGGCGCGCGAGCGGATGCTGCTCGGGTCCTGCCTCGCCGGCATGGCCTTCGCGAACGCGCCGGTCGCGGCCGTGCACGCCCTTGCCTATCCGGTCGGCGCCCGGTTCCACGTGCCGCACGGGCTGTCCAACGCGATGGTCCTTCCAGGCGTCATCGCCTTCAACGCGCCCGAATGCGAGCCGGCCTACCGCGAGATCGTCGACATCGTCTTCCCGGGCGGCGACGGAGCCCCTGCCGGGGAACGGCTGGCCGACGGCTTCCGGGACCTGGCGGCCGAGCTGCGGCTCGACATCCGCCTGTCGGCGGCCGGGATCGGGAGCGACGACCTGCCCCGCCTCGCGGAGGACGCGATGAAGCAGACGCGGCTCCTGGTGAACAACCCGCGCGAGGTGACCTACGAGGACGCCCTCGCGATCTACGGGGCGGCCCTTTGAGCGGGCGGTCGCCCCCGGCGGCCCGCTCGGCGTACGTCCGGTTCAGGACGCACACCACGCGCTGGATGGACAACGACGCCTACGCGCACCTCAACAACGTCGTCTACTACTCGTTCTTCGACAGCGCCGTGAACGAGCACCTGATCGAGGCGGGCCTGCTCGACGTCGAGCGAAGCCCGATCGTCGGCCTCGTGGCTGAAACGGGCTGCCGCTACCACAGCTCGCTCGGCTTCCCCGACCGGGTGACGGTCGGCCTCTCGGTCGGACGGCTCGGCACCTCAAGCGTCCGGTACGAGGTCGGCATCTTCCGCAACGACGACGAGCGCGCGAGCGCCGACGGCCACTTCGTGCACGTCTACGTCGACAGGCTCACGGGTCGCCCCGTGCCGATCCCGCAGGCGATCCGCGCCGCGCTCGAGGCACTGGCGGCGCCCTTCCATGACAAGCAGGACTGAGGAGACTTCCGGATGGAGATGTCGGGCGAACGCGTCATCCAGGCGCCCCGCGACGCGGTCTGGCTCGCACTCAACGACGCCGCCGTGCTCCGGCGGGCGATACCGGGCTGCGAGTCGCTGGAGCCGACCGAGGACGGTGGCTTTACCGCCGTCGCCTCGCTCAAGATCGGACCGATCAAGGCGCGCTTCAGCGGTCGGGTCGCGCTTTCCGAACTTGATCCGCCGAACGGTTACCGGATCGCGGGCGAGGGACAGGGCGGCATCGCCGGCTTCGCCAAGGGCGGCGCGCGCGTGAGCCTCTCCGATGCTTCCGAGGGTGGCACGCGACTCGCCTACGAGGTGGACGCCCAGGTCGGGGGCAAGATCGCCCAGCTCGGGGCCCGCCTCATCGACTCGACGGCTCGCAAGCTCGCCGACCAGTTCTTCGCGCGTTTCGACGACATCGTCTCGGGTCGCGCCGAGAGCGTCCCCGGCGCCGCGTGAGCGCCGCGCGATGAGTTCCGCTCCCAACATCCGGGTCGACCTCGAGGGTTCCTGCGCCCGCGTGACGATCGACCGCGCCGACCGCCGGAATGCCATGACGCTCGCCATGTGGCAGGGCATGGCGGACGTCTTCGGCCAGCTCGGCGCCGACCGCTCGGTGCGGGCGATCGTGCTCACCGGGGCGGGCGCCGACTTCAGCACGGGCGCCGACATCGGCGAGTTCGACGAGATCCGCCACGACGCGGCGGCGAGCGCCGCCTACGAGGTGGCCGTCGACGCGTGCAGCTCCGCCATCGAGTCGGTGCCCCAGCCGACCGTCGCCGCCCTCCACGGCTACTGCCTCGGCGGCGGATGCCACCTGTCCCTGGCCTGCGACTTCCGCGTGGCCGACGCAACCGCCCGCATCGGCATCCCGGCCGCCCGCCTGTCGATCGTCTACGGCCTGCGCTCGACGCAGCGGCTCCTCGCCCTCGTCGGCCTCTCCAACGCCAAGCGGATCCTGTTCTCGGCCATGCGCCTCGAGCCGGAGGAGGCGCGCCGCGTCGGCCTCGTCGACGAGATCGCGACCGACAGCGTCCAGGGGGCAGTCGAACTCGTGCGGCCGATGATCGGCAACGCCCCTCTTTCGATCGCGGGGGCCAAGCGGCTCCTCAACGATGCCGCGATGCGGGCCGGCGCCCTTTCGCCCTCGGAGGTCCAGGGGATCATCGATCACGCCTCGAACAGCCACGACTACCGCGAGGGACGTGCCGCTTTCCGCGAGAAGCGCGCGCCGCGCTTCCGGGGAGACTGACACCATGAAGCCGGCACCCTTCGAATACGCCCGGCCGGAAACCGTGGAGGAGGTCCTTTCCATCCTCGCCGAGCACGGCGACGAGGCGAAAATCCTCGCGGGCGGTCAGAGCTTGGTCCCGCTCCTGAATTTCCGCATGCTTCGGCCGGCGATCCTCGTCGACGTCAACCGCGTCGCCGCGCTGGACTTCCTCGAGGTGGACGGCGACATCCTGCGTGTCGGCGCGCTCACGCGGCACCTGTCCCTCGAGCTGTCGGATGCCGTGCGCACGAGGCTCCCGGTCCTGCGCCGCGCGATGGAGCATGTCGCCCATGTCGCGATCCGCAGCCGCGGCACCATCGGCGGGAGCCTCTCCCACGCCGATCCCGCCGCCGAGCTCCCCATGATGGCGCGCCTACTCGACGCGAGGATCCACGTGCGCAACTCGGGCGGCGAGCGGGTCGTCGACGCCGCCGACTTCTTCCTGGCGCCGTTGACGACGTCGCTGGAGCCGGAGGACCTCGTCACCGAGGTGCGCCTCTCCCTCCCGCCTCAGGGTTCGGGTTGGGCGTTCGAGGAGTACGCGCAGCGTTCGGGAGACTTCGCCTTCGCCGCCGTCTCGGCCGTCGTCGAGGCGCCCGAGGGTAGGATCGAGGACATCCGGCTCGCGGCGATGGGGGTCGACGAGACGCCCGTGCGCCTCGATGCGATCGAGGAGGAGCTGCGGGGCAGGGTGCTCGACGGTCGCCTCGTCGACGGCGCGGTCGAGCTCGCCCGGCAGTCGGTCAATCCGAACACGGACCTCAAGGCTTCGGCCGAGCATCGCAGGCACCTCATGGGCGTCCTGACGCGGCGCGTCATCACGCAGGCCGTCGGCAGGACGGGAAAGGCAGCGGCATGAACGCCAGGGAACGGATCGTCACGACCGTCAACGGGCGCCGGTACGAGCGCGAGGTCGAGCCGAGGATGCTCCTCACCGACTTCCTGCGCCGGGAACTCGGCCTGACTGGCACGCACGTCGGCTGCGAGCACGGCGTTTGCGGGGCCTGCACCGTCATCGTCGACGGCCATAGCGCGCGTGCCTGCCTCTGCTTCGCCGTCCAGGCACACGGCTCCGAGATCCGGACGGTCGAGGGGCTGGGCACGGCCGACGCCCTGTCCGACCTCCAGGAGGCTTTCCGCAAGCACCATGCCCTCCAGTGCGGATTCTGCACGCCGGGCATGCTGATGACCTGCGTGGACGTCCTCGAGAAGTATCCCCTCGCCGACGAGCACGAGATCCGCGAGGCCCTTTCGGGAAACCTCTGCCGCTGCACGGGCTACGAGCACATCGTGCGGGCGGTGGCCGAGGTCGCCAACAAGCGCAGGAGCGAACGCGCATGAGGATGCACGTGCTCCCCGGCGGCCGGCTGCGCATGCGCCGCCGCATCTACTTCCCCGACGCGCCCAAGGAGGAGGCCATCGACCTTCCGGTGTCGGCGCACCTCCTGCGCCACCCGTCCGGCAACGTCCTCTTCGACAGCGGCTGCAATCCCGAGGTCGCGCGCGACCCCGAGGGGCGGTGGGGCGGGCTGGCCAAGGTCATGCAGCCGGCAATGAGCGAGGACGAGACGGTGATCGCCTCCCTCGGCAGAATCGGCGTGGCTCCCGACGACATCGACCTCGTCGTCTGCTCGCACCTCCATCCCGACCATTGCGGGTGCACCGCCTTCTTCCGGAAGGCGACGATCCTCTGCCACGCGGACGAACTCGCCGCCGCACGTGCACCCGATGCCGAGAAGGCCGGGTTCCTGCCGGGGGAATGGGACGTCGGCCTTCCGATCGAGACGTTCGAGGGCGAGAGGGACCTGTTCGGCGACGGGCGGATCGTCCTCCTGCCGCTGCCCGGCCACACGCAGGGGACGGTCGGCTGCCTCGTGTCGCTCGAGCGGTCTGGATCCTTCCTGCTCGCCTCGGACGCCGTCGCCCTGAAGGCCCACCTCGACCGGGACTTCCTGCCCAGGAACACGTGGAACCCGGAACTCGCGTCGAGATCGCTCGCCGAGGTGCGCCGCCTCGAGGCCGCCGGCGCGACCGTGGTCTGCGGCCACGACGAGGGGCAGTGGCGGGAGCTGAGGAAGGAGGTCGAATCCTATGACTGACCCGACACTCCTGGACCGCGTGACCAAGGACCCTGGCGAAGCGGGCGAGATGCGCCCGCGCAGCGTGGGCGCGCGGGTGCGCAGGCTCGAGGATCCCCGGCTCCTGTCCGGCCGCGCCCGCTTCACCGACGATCTCGAGCCGAGAAACTGCGTTCACGTGGCCTTCAGGCGCAGCGACCACGCCCACGCGCGGATCCTGTCCGTCGACGTCTCGGAGGCGAGCGCCATGCCCGGCGTGGTCGCCGTCTGCACGGCCGCCGACCTCGAGGGGATCGTCGGCCCGATCCGCGCGACCTCGCGCATGAAGGACTACTTCGCGACCTCGATGCATCCCCTCGCGCGGGACAAGGTGCGCTACGTCGGCGAGCCGGTCGTCGCCGTACTCGCCGAGAACCGCTACCTGGCCGAGGACGCGCTGGAGCTCATCAACATCGAGTACGACGTGCTTGAGCCCCTCGTTGACCCCGAGGCCGCGCTGGCCGACGGCGCGCCACTCCTCCACGAGGAGGCGCCGAGCAACGTCATCGCGAGCCGCACCTTCGCCCGCGGTGAGATCGACGCCGCGATGGCCGAGGCGGAGATCCGCGTCTCCGGCCGCTTCCGCATGCGGCGCAAGACGCCGCTCGCCATGGAGAACAGGGCCTGCGTCGCGGAGTGGGACGCCGGGCGGCGCGCCCTGACGCTGACCTCGACGACCCAGATCCCGGGCATCGTCAGGGACGCGCTCGCCGAGCTCCTCGAAATGCCGGGGCACTCCGTGCGGGTCGTGGCCCCCGACGTCGGCGGCGGGTTCGGCGGCAAGGGATCGCTTTACGGCGAGGAGGTGGCGCTGGCTGCGCTCTCGCGCAAGCTGGAGCTGCCCCTCAAGTGGACGAGCGACAGGCTCGAGGACCTCATCTCCACGAGCCAGGGATTCGACGAGCTGGTCGAGGCGGAACTCGGCCTGACGCGCGACGGGGCGATCATGGCCCTGAACGCCGACGTGATCGGCGACATCGGCGCCTACTCGATCTACCCGTGGACGGGCGTGATGGAGCCGGTGCAGGTCGTCAGCTTCATGCCCGGACCCTACCGGGTCCCTGTCTACCGCGGCCACGTGCGCGCGGTGTCCACCTGCAAGGCGCCGACGGGTCCGTACCGCGGCGTCGGGCGGCCGATTTCCACCTTCGTCATGGAGCGGCTGATGGACATGGCCGCCGAGCGTCTCGGGCTCGACCCGGTCGAGCTGCGGCTGCGCAATCTCGTGCGCGCCGAGGAGTTTCCCTACAGGGTGGCCTCGGGCATCGTCTGGGACCGCTCGAGCTTCGTGGAGAGCCTGGAGGCGGCATGCGAGGCCGTCGACTACGCCGCGCTCCGGCGGGAGCAGGCGGTGGCGCGGGCGGAGGGACGCCTCTTGGGCATCGGGATCGCCACCTACGCCGAACTCACGGGAATCGGGTCGCGCATCTCGGCCGCCCCCGGCATGCCCATCAACACGGGCACCGAGAGCGCCACCGTCAGGATCGACTCCACAGGGGCCGTGACGGCCAACTTCGGCATCGCCTCGCACGGGCAGGGTCTGGAGACCACGCTCGCGCAGGTGCTCGCCGACGAACTCGGCGCCCGCCTGGAGGATATCCGGGTGCTGCACGGCGACTCCTCGCTGGTGGCCCATGGCACCGGGACCTACGCCAGCCGCAGCGCCGTGCTCGCGGGCGGCGCCGGGACACTGTCGGCCCGCGCCGTCAAGGACAAGGTGCTGCGCGTCGCCGCGCATCTCCTCGAGGCGTCGGTCGAGGACCTCGTCGCCCACGACGGCTTCGTCCACGTCCGGGGCGCCAACCGCAACGTCAGCTTCCGCGAGATCGCGAAGGCCAACTACTCCGACATGGGCCGCCTGCCCAAGGAGCTGCGCGAGGACCTGTCCTCGACCAAGACCTACGACCCGTTCTTCGGCACGGCAACGGCCGCGACCCACGTCGCGGTGGTCGAGGTCGATCCCGAGACCTACCAGGTGTCGCTGCGCCGCTTCCTCGTGGCCGAGGACTGTGGCCGGATCATCAACCCGATGATCGTCGACGGGCAGGTCCACGGGGCCGTCGCCCAGGGGATCGGCGCCGCCCTCTACGAGGAGGTCGTCTACGACGCCACGGGGCAGATGGTGACGGCGAGCCTCGCCGACTACGTCGTTCCCGCCGCGGGGGAGGTGCCCCGCATCGACATCGTCCATCTCGAGGCGGAGCTCCCGTCGACCGTCGGGGGCTTCCGGGGCATGGGCGAGGGCGGCACGATCGGGGCGCCCGCGGCCATAGCCAACGCCCTGTCCGACGCCCTCTCGCCCTTCGGGGTCGCCGTCTGCGACCTCCCGGCGACCCCCGAACGCATCTTCCGTCTCATCGAAAACGCTGGAAAGGCGAAGGCATCCGCATGATCACGAACCTCAAGGACAGGGCGGCGCTCGTCACCGGTGGCGCCAACGGTGTCGGGCGGGAGATCTGCCTGTCGCTCGCGGCGGAGGGCGCGGCGATCGCGGTCAACTACCGCAGCTCCAGGGACGAGGCCGAGACGCTGGCCGAGGAGATCCGCTCGAACGGGGGCAAGGCCATCGCCGTCGGCGCCGACGTCGCGGACCTGGATGCGGTCCGCTCCATGGTGGATCGTGTCGGCTCGGAGTTCGGCCGCCTCGACGTCCTCGTCAACAACGCGGGGATCGCCATTCGCAACCGGTTCACCGACACGACGCCGGACGAATGGCGCCGCCAGATCGATGCTTGCCTCTACGGGATGATCCACTGCTGCCACGCCAGCGCGCCGCTGCTCGAGCGGGGCGGGGCGGGTCGCATCATCGGCGTGGTCGGCGACAGTTCGCGGGTCGGCGAGAGCGGGCTCTCCATCGTCGCGGCCGCGCGTGCCGGAATGATCGGGCTCGCCAAGTCCCTCGCCCGCGAGATGGGCCGCAGCGGCGTGACGGCCAACATCGTTTCGCTCGGCCTCATCGAGACGGCGCACGACCGCGAGTGGGTCGAGGAGAACCGGGCCAAGCTCGTGAAGCTCTATCCGACCCGCCGCCTCGGCCAGCCCTCCGACATCGCCCCGATCGTGACGACGCTCGCCTCCGACGGGGGAGCGTGGATCACCGGACAGGTCATCAGCGTCAGCGGCGGCTTCTCGATGGTCGGCTAGCCGGAGAGCGGCCGGGGCGCGGCTGGCGCCCCGCACGAGGCGTGACGCCGCGGTGGGGGCCGCGGCGCGGGGGCGGCTCGGCCGCCGGATGCTCCATCCCTGGGAGGAACACATGCTGAGAACCGATCTCATCGACACAGTCCCGCAGTTGCTGTCGCGCCAGGCCGCACGCCTCGGGAACAAGACGGCCTTCGAGGATGCCGGCGGCAGGCTGAGCTACGCCGACCTCGACGCCACGACGGCCTGCCTCGCGGGGCATCTCCAGCGCCTCGGGCTCGAGCGGTCGCAAACGGCGGCGCTCATGCTGCCGAACGGGATCGCCTGGGTGCAGGCCTGCCTCTCTATCGTCCGTGCCGGCGCGGCGGCCGTGCCGATCAGCCACGACGCGACCCAGGGCGAGGTGGCGTACCGTCTCGCCGACGCCGACTGCCGCACCCTCTTCGTGACGCGCGAGAGGGCCGCCCTGGCGAAGGCGGCCATGGCGGAGATCGGTCGCGACATCCCCCTCGTCATCGTGGAGCGCGGCGAGGGGGTTGCGACAGGGGAGGCGTTCGCGGCGCTCCTTGCGAGCGATCCGGGAGAGGCGCCGCGCGACGACCTGTCGATCGAGGCTCCCGCCTTCGTCGTCTACACCTCCGGCACGACCGGGCGCGCGAAAGGCGTGCTCCTCTCGCAGCACAGCATGCTCTGGGTCAACGCGGCCTGCTGGGCACCGATCGCCGGGCTCGGCGAGGACGACTTCGTGTACTCGCCCCTGCCGCTGTTCCATTCCTACGCGTTGAACCTCTCGGTGCTGTCGATCGTCGCTTCCGGCGCGAGCGAGTTCATCGCGGAGCGCTTCTCGACCTCAGAAACGGTCAAGGCCCTGCGCAGCGGCCGCTTCACGATGCTGCCAGGCGTCCCGACCATGTTCCACTACCTCCTCCAGGACAGCGCGGTCGGCGGGGGCGAGCGGTTCCCGGGGCTGCGCCTCTGCGTGTCGGCCGGCGCGATCATGCCGGCCAAGCTCAACACCGAGTTCGAGGGACGCTTCGGGGTGCCTCTCCTCGACGGGTACGGGATCACCGAGACCTCGACCATGGTGACCATGAACTGGTCGACGGGGGCCCGGGTGATGGGGTCCTGCGGGCTGCCCCTCCCGGCTGTCGCCACCAGGATCGTCGATCCCGTGACGGGCGCGGACGTGGAGCGCGGCGGGGAGGGCGAGCTGATCGTGCGCGGTCCCAACGTGATGCTAGGTTACCTCAACAAGCCCGCCGAGACGGCGGCCGCACTCCGCGACGGCTGGTACCGCACCGGGGATTTGGCACGGTCCGACCGCGACGGCTTCCTCACCATCACCGGACGGTTGAAGGAGCTCATCATCCGAGGCGGGCAGAACATCGCGCCCGCCGAGGTCGAGGAGGCGATCCTCACCTTCGAGGGAGTGTCCGACTGCGCCGTGGTGGGCATGCCCCACCCCCATCTCGGGGAGGAGCCAGTCGTGTTCGTCGTGCCGGCGCCGGGCGGGGTCGTGGCGGAGTCCGACGTGATCGAGCACTGCCGGACGAAGCTCTCCTCCTACAAGGTCCCCAAAGCGGTCCATCTCGTCGCGGAGATTCCCCGCACGGGCTCTGGGAAGATCATGCGCTTCCGGCTGCGCGAGACGCTCTCGACCCCCGCCTGACCCCGCTCCGACATCCCGATCCAGACACTGCCCGCCCCGATGGAGACGCCTTCCATGAACGCGATGACCGACCTTGATGCCCGCATGCGCCTCCGGGACCCGTCGCTCCTGCGCGATGCCTGCTTCCTCGACGGGGAGTGGGTCGCGGCCGACGGGGGATCGACGATCGACGTGACCGATCCCTCGACCGGGAGGACGATCGGGAGCGTTCCCAGGATGGGCGGGGCCGAGACCCGGCGCGCCATCGAGGCGGCGGAGGCGGCACTCCCTGCCTGGCGGTCGCTCCTCGCCAAGGAGCGGGCGGCGATCCTCAGGCGCTGGTTTGGCCTCATCATGGAGAACCAGGAGGATCTCGCCCGCATCATGACGCTCGAGCAGGGCAAGCCGCTGGTCGAGAGCCGGGGCGAGATCGCCTATGCCGCGTCGTTCATCGAGTGGTTTGCCGAGGAGGGCAAGCGCCTCTACGGGGAGGTCATCCCCGCCCACGGGCGCGACAAGCGCATCGTTGTCCTGCGCCAGCCCATCGGCGTGTGCGCGGCCATCACCCCCTGGAACTTTCCCGCCGCGATGATCACGCGCAAGGCGGGGCCGGCTCTCGCGGCCGGCTGCACCATGGTCCTGAAGCCCGCGAGCCAGACGCCGCTGTCGGCACTCGCCCTCTGCGTACTTGCCGAGCGCGCCGGCGTGCCGGCGGGCGTCCTGTCCTGCGTGACCGGGTCCGCCTCCGAGATCGGCGGCGAAATGACGTCGAACCCGATCGTGCGCAAGCTCTCCTTCACGGGCTCCACCGAGGTCGGCAAGGTCCTGCTCGCCCAATGCGCCGCGACGGTGAAGAAGGCATCAATGGAGCTCGGCGGGAACGCGCCCTTCATCGTGTTCGACGACGCCGACCTCGACGCCGCCGTCGTGGGGGCGCTCGCCTCCAAGTACCGGAACGCCGGGCAGACCTGCGTCTGCGCGAACAGGATCCTGGTCCAGGACGGGGTCCACGACGAGTTCGTCCGCCGCCTGGAGGCCGCGGTCGACCGCATGGCGGTGGGCGACGGCCTCGCGGAGGGCACCTCCATCGGTCCCCTCATCGACGAGAAGGCCGTCAGGAAGGTCGAGGAACACGTCTCCGACGCGGTGGCGAAGGGTGCGAGCGCCGTGAGGGGCGGTCGGCGCCATGCGGCCGGCGCGTGCTTCTTCGAACCCACGATCCTCGTCGGCGCAACGCCGGAGATGGCCATCTTCCGGGAGGAAACGTTCGGCCCGGTCGCGCCGATCTTCCGCTTCCATACCGAGGCGGAGGCGATCCGCCTGGCCAACGACACCGAGTTCGGGCTGGCCTCGTACTTCTACGGCCGCGACATCGGGCGGATCTGGAGGGTCGCCGAGGCCCTCGAATACGGGATGGTCGGCATCAACGAGGGCCTGATCTCGACCGAGGTGGCGCCCTTCGGCGGCGTCAAGGAGAGCGGGCTCGGGCGGGAGGGCTCGAGCCACGGCATCGAGGACTACACCGAGCTCAAGTACCTCTGCATGGGCGGCATCGCCTGAGACCGAAGTCCAAATCGCGTCTGGGAGGGCGTTGTGTCTGACGACATCATTCTCGAGGCCAGCGGCCTGTCGAAGCGCTTCGGCGGCTTCGACGCCGTCGGCGGGGTCGACATCAAGGTGAGGCGCGGCTCGATCCACGCGCTGATCGGTCCGAACGGCGCCGGCAAGACCACCTGCTTCAACCTCTTGACCAAGTTCCACCAGCCGACCGCGGGGCAGATCCGCTTTGACGGCCGCGACATCACCAGCCTCGCGCCCGCCGACGTCGCGCTTGCCGGGCTCGTGCGTTCCTTCCAGATCTCGGCGGTGTTCGGCGAGATGAGTGTCCTGGAGAACGTGCGGATCGCGCTCCAGAGACGGCACCGCGGCTCCTCCTTCGACTTCTGGCGCACGGAGCGGACGTTGCGCTCCCTGGACGGGAAGGCGGCACACCTCATCGAGGCCGTCGGCCTTGCTTCGCACATTAGCAGGCGCGCGGGCGAGCTTTCCTACGGCCGCAAGCGCGCGCTCGAGATCGCGACGACCCTTGCCCTCGACCCGAAGATGCTCCTCCTCGACGAGCCGATGGCCGGGATGGGGCACGAGGACATCGACCGCACGGCGGAGCTGATCCGGACGGTGTCGACTGATCGGACCATCCTCATGGTCGAGCACAACCTGTCCGTCGTCTCCTCCCTTTCTGATCGGATCACCGTGCTGAGCCGCGGGAAGGTGCTGGCGGAGGGAGCCTACGCGGACGTGTCGACCGACCCGCGCGTGGTCGAAGCCTACATCGGGGTGCCCCATGCTTGATGCGTCGGCAGCCAAGACCGCGGACGTCGGAGCTGCGCCCTTCCTGGCGGTCCAGGGACTGGAGGCTTGGTACGGCGAGAGTCACGTCCTCCACGGCATCGACTTCGAGATCCGGCGCGGCGAGGTCGTGACGCTCCTCGGCCGCAACGGCGCTGGCAAGTCGACGACCCTCAAGTCGATCATCGGCCTGATGCGTTCCCGCAAGGGCTCGATCCGGTTCGAGGACAGGGAGACGATCTCCCTGTCCTCCCGCGCCATAGCCAGGTCGGGCATCGCGTTCGTGCCGGAGCACCGCGGCATCTTCTCCAAGCTCACCGTCGAGGAGAACCTGATGCTGCCCCCCGTCATCGGCCGCGGGGGCATGAGCGTCGACGAGATCCACAAGCTCTTCCCGAACCTTCGCGAGCGCGCCAGGAGCGGTGGCACCAACCTCTCGGGCGGCGAGCAGCAGATGCTGGCGATCGCGCGGGTCCTCCGGACGGGAGCCCGCCTCATCCTGCTCGACGAGCCGACCGAAGGCTTGGCGCCGGTGATCGTCCAGCAGATCGGCGCCACGATCCGACGCCTCAAGGCGGAGGGCTACACCGTCCTCCTCGTGGAGCAGAACTTCCGCTTCGCCGCCGGCCTCGCGGACCGTCACTACGTCGTGGAGGAGGGGCGGGTCATCGACATGATCCCCAACTCCGACGTGGACGCCAACATCGACAAGCTGCACGCCTATCTCGGCGTCTGAGGGTGAACGCATGGCAACCGTCTTCGGAATACCGCTCGCCGTGCTCTTCGGGCAGGTCCTCATCGGACTCATCAACGGCGCCTTCTACGCGATCCTGAGCCTCGGGCTCGCGGTGATCTTCGGACTCCTCAACATCATCAACTTCGCGCACGGCGCCCTCTACATGGCCGGGGCGTTCACCGCCTGGATCCTCCTCAACCACGCGGGGATCGGCTTCTGGGGCGCCCTCGTGCTCGCGCCGCTGATCGTGGGCCTCGCCGGCGTCGTCATCGAGCGGCTCCTGCTCTCGCGGATCTACCGCCTCGACCACCTCTACGGCCTGCTGCTGACCTTCGGGCTCGCGCTCATGATCACCGGGCTGTTCCGCGTCGGATTCGGCAGCTCCGGCCTTCCCTACCCGGCCCCCGCCGAACTGTCCGGCGGCACCAACCTCGGCTTCATGTTCCTCCCGAACTACCGCGGCTTCGTGGTGGCGGCCTCCATCCTCGTCTGCCTCGGCACGTGGTTCGTGATCGAGCGCACCCGGATCGGCGCCTACCTGAGGGCCGCGACGGAGGATCCTGACCTCGTCCAGACCTTCGGCATCAACGTGCCGCTCCTCATAACGCTGACCTACGCGGCGGGCGTCGCGCTCGCGGCCTTCGCCGGCGTCCTCGCCGCGCCGATCTACTCGGTGAACCCGGGAATGGGCCAGGACCTCATCATCGTCGTCTTCGCGGTCGTGGTGATCGGCAGCATGGGATCGATCGCCGGCGCGGTCGTCACGGGCTTCGCGCTCGGCGTCGTGGAGGGCCTCGCGAAGGTCGCCTGGCCCGAAGCCTCCTCGACCGTGATCTTCGTGATCATGGCCGTCGTCCTCCTCCTGAAGCCCCAGGGCCTGTTCGGAAAGGTCTCGTGAGATGAACGCCGCAACGACCGCCACGAACACCGTCACGTCCGGCCGCGCGTTGGCCGGGCAAGCCCCCGGGCTCCTCCATGAGGATGCCGGGGAGGGAAGGGGGCAGGGCATCGCGCTGATCGCCCTCGCCGCGGCCCTCGTCGCGGCGCCGTTCCTCGTCTACCCCGTCTTCGTGATGAAGCTCCTCTGCTTCGCCCTGTTCGCCTGCGCCTTCAACCTCCTCCTCGGCTTCGGCGGCCTCCTGTCGATCGGGCATGCCCTGTTCTTCGGCTTCGCGTCCTACACCTCGGCGCACGCCTCGAAGGCCTGGGGGCTGACGCCCGAGCTCTCCATCGCCGCCGGCACGCTCGTCGCGGCAGCCCTGGGCCTGCTGGTCGGCAGCCTGGCGATCCGCCGGCAGGGCATCTACCTGGCGATGATCACCCTGGCGCTGGCCCAGATGGGGTACTTCGTGGCCTTGCAGGCGCCGTTCACAGGGGGCGAGGACGGCATCCAGGGCGTTCCCCGCGGTGCGCTCCTCGGGGTCCTCGACGTATCGAGCGACTTCTCCCTTTACTGGCTCGTCGCCGGACTGTTCATGGCGGGCATCCTCTGCATGAGGCGCATCGTCCACTCGCCGTTCGGGCAGGTGCTGAAGGCGATCCGGGACAACGAGCCCCGCATGGTTTCCCTCGGCTACAAGGTCGACCGCTACAAGCTCCTCGTGTTCGTGCTGTCGGCCGCGCTGTCCGGCTTGGCGGGCGCGATGAAGGCGCTGGTCTTCCAGTTCGCCTCGCTCGTCGACGTCTACTGGACGATGTCGGGCGAGGTGATCCTCATGACGCTCATCGGTGGCGTCGGCACGATCCTCGGCCCGATCGTCGGCGCCGCGGTCATCGTCTCCGCGCAGAGCTACCTCTCAAGCCTCGGTGCCTGGGTGGTGGTCGCGCAGGGCGCGATCTTCGTCGCCTGCGTCGTCCTGTTCCGGAAGGGTATCGTCGGCACGCTGGCGGATCGACTGGGCCGGCCGCTCTGACGCCGTTCGAGAGACAACCGCGAGGGAGGCACGCATGCCATGTTATTCCTACCAAGGCCTCGTGCCGATCGTCGGCGAGGGCACGTTCGTCCATCCGATGGCGGTCCTGATCGGCGACGTGGTCGTCGGCGAGAGGTGCTATGTCGGCGCGGGGGCCGCGCTCAGGGGTGACTTCGGCAGGATCCTCGTCGGGAACGGTGCCAACATCCAGGACAACTGTGTGCTCCACAGCTTCCCGGACGAGGACTGCGTCGTCGGGGACGACGGGCATGTCGGCCATTCCAGCATCCTCCACGGCTGCACCGTCGGCCGGAACGCCCTCATCGGGATGGCGGCGGTGGTCATGGACGGGGCGCGGATCGGTGAGGAGGCGTTCGTCGGCGCCCTGTCGTTCGTCAAGGCGGGTTTTGAGGTGCCCGCGCGCACGATGGCGCTCGGGTCGCCCGCGCGGGTGGTCCGGCCACTGACGGATCGGGAGGTGGAATGGAAGGGCCGCGGGACCCGTGGGTATCAGTTCCTGGCCGCCGAGAGTCTCGCCACGATGCACGAGGTCGAGCCGCTGCGGAGTGAGGAAGCGGGACGGTCCAGCCTTCGGTCCCCGGCGAACACGACGTTGCAGAAGGCTCGTGATTGAACCAAACCGACGGTGAGAGTCATGAATTATAGAGATGCCACGACGTCGGAGAGGACTCGAAATCTCTGTTCGACCCACGATGACTTGGCGCCGTCGAGTGATGTGTGGCATGGGTCGCGAGGTATGAGGATCGCGCTCATGAGGACGGCTCGGCGCCGCGGCGAGATGCTGGAGCCGCCGGCGCCTCATTTGAGTGCCGAGCGAATTCCGACTTGATCCAGCGCTCATAGTGGCGGACCTGACGATGCACCCCCTTGGCCTCGTCGCCAAGTACGTCGGCAATTGGCTTGACGTATTTCCGGAAGGTCCAGTGCTTTTTGGGGACGTTGTTGATGAAGTCGCGGATGCTGCCAAAGCGCTCGTACAGCATGCGGTGGTCGTAGCCGGCGCAGATCTGATCCACGCTGGCGCTGCGGCTCGACCGCACGACGCCTCGGGCCTCGGCGCGCGTCGATCGAGCGATGCGCTGTCTAAGTCTCGACAGTGTGGAGTTGCGGATCAGGGTCCTCCTGTCGTCCAAACTGAAGCCCAGGTATTCGAACCCCTTGCGCAGCGAGGACGGATGCAGGGCTCGGCATGCGAGGACCTGCCCGTCGCGCCTGAAGCGGTGGAGGATCGTCTTCTTGGTCGCCTCGACCACCCGGTCGCCATGGCTCGACAGCACGGTTCCGAGCCGTTCGACGACGGCGTCATGCGGCAGGCCGCCGTCGTCCGGTAAGACGATCAGGATGCGGGTATGCGCCGGTCGTGCCAAGTGTCGATCGCGCCTTGGCGCTTCAACATCGCGAGTCCCTTTCCCAGTGGAGCGCGCAGGGCCTCGTCGGCATGGGAAGAGGAGGAGAAGACGCTGATCATGCTCGATCCCTTTGCTGGCTCGACGGCGAGCGAGGGGGGACAGTTGCCGCCTGTCAGGGAGCATCGGCGACAAGCGGGCAATCCCTCAACGACCCGCAACAGACCTGACCTCGCGCCCTCAACGAGTTCCAGAACGCCTCCTCGCCCTTGCTCCGAAGCCGCTCGAGTGCAACCAGCTTCGCAACATCGGCTCGATGCGAGCATTCGCGCCGAAGCTTGGGGCGCCCACGCTTGCCCCGACATCCCATCGGGCAGCGTAGCCGGCCATTACAGAGAGACTGGCCGCCTTGCGCGATACGCAGCATTGGGTTCTTCGACCAGTGACTGTCTCCTGCGACGGCACCATCATACTCATCCAGGATGCCGAGACGTTTCGCCACCGCGCGAGCCTCGACGTGATGATTGCCAGCCAGGCCATGGGCGATGCCATTTCCACGGGGCCACCGCTTGGTGCGGTCCGCGGTCCGTTGAAGGAGCAGATAGTTCCGGAGTAGCTCCCACCACACGATGGCTTCGTCTGCCGTCCACACGTCGTATCCAACCTCGTATCCGAGGCAGAAGGTTAGGTCCTCGTTGACATGGCGGTCCGGGCAAAAGGACCGGATGATCCGCGGCGTCGTTTCGCGTACGCTGACCGCGGTCGCGTGTCCGGTGATCGTTAGGTCAACTACGTAGTCCGAGGCACCACCTGGAACCGAGACGGCCGCCGTGCCGACGATCTCTGTCCAGTCCGCGGCCGAGACCGCGAACCAGTCCGGGATGCAGCTCGTCAGCCTATGGACGGCGGTCGGCTCGATCAACGCAGGTACGGGAGCGCCGGGCGGGCCACGGAGCCGCTCTTCACGACTGCCGGTGCGGCGACGTGTTGCAGGTAGGACGAGTAGTCGAGGCCGATGGCGACACCGCTTGCGTCGAACAATCGCCGGACAGCCGCTGGCGCCGCATCCAAGGCGCGCTTCCCGATTTTGGTCTCGTCGCCCTCAGAAACCGATTGGAGATCTTCCGACGACGACACGGCCTTGCTGACACAGCAGCGCACGCTGCGGTCTCCCCTCAGGCCGATGCGCGTCACCGGAGTGGTTCCGATGTCGACCCCGATTGCCAGACCGAGCTTCGCGATCCCGGGCAACATCTGCTGACAGAGTTCGAAGCTCGACCGCATGCCAGCCGCCGCCGCTACTGCCGATCGAACCGACTCCAGCCTGTCAGTTTCTATCCGAGAGCCCTCGGCAACGATGCCATGGATGCAGTCGCCGATGAACCGGATCTTCCGACCGTCGAAGTCCTCTTGCAGGGTTGCCGCCAACTCACCGCGGATGACATGGAGATTGGCCACCATCTCGGCCACGTTCCCAGTCGAGATGCACCGATCCACGTAGGCCGTGAACTTGTCGATGTCGGCGAACACCGACATCAGGTCCATCCGGATCGAGTTCGACGGACTAACGGCGGTGAAGTCGATCGACCGCAGAGGCGGCTCGTGTCGGTGGAACGTGAACGTCGGCAACGCGTCGGCATTCGGGAAGCGATTCTCGACCATGCGTACCGCCCGGGTGATTAACTGAGCGTCCGCGACGATCCGGCGACCCGGCTGGACCCGCTGGACGTCGGCGGCTGAGATCGAACGGGTCCGTTCGACCAAGAGCCCGCCCAGGGGAACTTCGAGTGCGAGCACGCGCCGGACGTTTGTGCTGGGGAAGATCCCTGGCGCATCTCCGTCCGCAAGCCTGGCCGCGTAGTTCGCCGGATTGCCGAGGAAGAGAGGTTCGCGCTCCCCGCTGTTGCCACTGTCGATCGCAACGGCCTTGCCCGTGTCGATGCCGATCCTGACCCGAGTGCGCAGCGTGCCGCCCGCAACCTTGTTCCCGACCTCCTCGATCGTTCTCTTTACGGCGTCCGCGAATGCCAGCGCGAGTATCACCCGGTCCCGTTCGTTGCCGATCGGCGTTGCAATAACTGCGTGCATGCGTGGCCCGTGGTAGTCGACCCTCTGCGCGCCGAACTCCTCGGCGACGCTGTCGCAGGCGGCGTAGTGGACGTGCAGAGCCTGAAGCAGCTTCCGATGCCCTGGCTCGGTCTCGTTCGAGATGTCGAGCATCTGCTGGGCATAGTCGATCAACTGGACATAGACGTGCACCCCGTCGACCACGATGGCCTTCCCGGGGCTGACGTCGAACATGCGCTCAACGGTCTCATTCAGCGATCCGAGGGCGCGGTTCATCGCTATGTCGGCTATCCGGCGTTGAAGCATCCCCTCATCGAAAGTTCGAACGGAGATGTCTCCCTGCGGCACCGTGCCGATCAAACCACGGATTCGGGCGCTGCTCCGCTGACGATCCCAGCCCTTCATCGTTCGGCTCCTTCCACGGATGCGTGTACGTCGTAGGCTACGTCGTGCTTATCGGAGAACTGCCGCGGTGCGCGTTCAAAACTGCGGATGAGATCTTCTCCCAGCCACTTGAAAACCTCGGGGCTAAGCCGAATACGACCGAGGGGCAGGCCGCCTTGACACGCCTTCGCCTGCTCGTAGCGACTGGCCCGGTTGACCGTGTCGCCGATCAGCGTGAAGGCGATGCGATCGCTTCCGCCGAAGTCGCCGAGGACCGCCTGACCGAAGTGCAGTCCAATACGCACGTCGAGCGGCAAACCCCGGGACCGGACCAGTTCGATCAAGTTGTCCCGGGTGATCAGTGCCGACCGGACGGCGGCCGGAACCTCGCGCAAGGCGCGGTCACGGTCAGGCAAGCGCCAGAACGCCATCAGGCCATCCCCCATCAGCTTGTCGACTTGCCCGCCCGCCTCGGCAATGGCACGGATCTGAACGTCCATCAGCTCTCGTACGAGGCGGCCGACCTCATCAGCGGCCAGACCCTGCGCATGAGCCGAAAACCCGGCTATGTCGCTGAACCATACGAGGACGTCGGTACGTTCCGCATCGATTGGCTCGTCACCGGTGATCGATGCTCGCGCTGCGGCCATTCCTTCTTCGCAGACGAACTTCGATAGCAGGCTCTCCGCGTGAGAGCGTTCGAGGCTGAGTCGGAGACGTTGGGCCTGAGCGTCGTCAATCTTCGACGTCGCCACGCTGGCTACCGTCTCATGCCAGACAACGGCTGCCTCGGCATCGAGCCTCTCTACAAACGACGCGTCGATCCTGAAGACGGTGACGTCGCCGTTCGCCCTCAGGTCGGCGCCGCGGCGTCGGCCATCATGCGACCGTGGCACGCGATAGAAGGCAAGCTCGCCGACAAGATCGCCTGCCTTCCGGAACCCGAAAACCTGCCCGTCCTCGATGCGGACTTGTCCACGCAGGATGACCCACATTGCATCTGCTTGGTCACCCTTGCGGCAGAGGTACTCCCCATCCCGTAGAGCGATCTGGCGGCGCGGCTGACGCTCCAAGAGGGGGACAAGCACTTCTGGGCGGGCACAGAAGCGGTCCAGGAACGCCAGGAACGCCATCAGCTCCGGATGCAGGCGTGAAGCTGTCAGAGACGTCGGCAAATCCGTCGAGGCCATTGTTAATCCTTTGATCTCGATATGTTCCTTCTGGAATTCCTGCGCGCCGAATGGCGCGCAGGATTGCTGTCGTAAGGCGAAGTATGTTGGCCTCAGAAAACTGCGGCAGAACTACCGTGCCACGACGGGTGCTTCAGAGTTCGCTGAGCCAAACCCATGCTCCAATCGGATCTGGTCCAACTTCAAGCGCGGCTGGACCAACTTTTGCGCGGCTGGCCCAGTATAAGGGGCACCTAGGTTTGCCTCAGTTCGACCTGTAAGTAGTTGATTTAACTTGCTGCGGGCTACCTCACGGCATCAAGATCGACCGAGATGGCACCTTATCAGTGCCTCAGTTTCTTGCCGGCGAGCAGCTCCAGGCAACAAAAA
>CANJKV010000042.1 GCA_947474855.1 Aurantimonadaceae bacterium
CGGGCGACACCCTGCGCGATGGCGGGGTTGATCGTGACCTTCGCGACGAAGCGCAGCACGCGTTCGTTGTCGTTGCCCGAGGTGTCGCCGGTGTAGGCGCCGCGCCGCAGCTTCATCAGATCGGCGGTCTGGATGGTGCGCGTCCAGTTCTCGCCGATGCGGCCCATCGCCTGACTGTCGCTGGACAGGATCGAGATCGCCCCGAGATCGTGCAGCACGTTCTCGGCCGCGATGGTCTCGGCGCGAACCCGGCTCTCGGCGAAGGCCACGTCGGTGGGGATCTTCGGGCTGAGATTGTGACAGATCATCGTCATGTCGAACAGCTCGGCCTGGGAGTTGATCCCGTAGGGCAGCGTCGGATTGGTCGAGCTGGGAATGACGTTCGGGAGGCCCGCCACGCGGATGATGTCCGGCGCATGGCCGCCGCCGGCACCTTCCGTGTGGTAGGTATGGATGGTGCGGCCCTCGAAGGCGGCGATCGTGTTCTCGACGAAGCCGGCCTCGTTCAGCGTATCGGTGTGGATGCAGACCTGGACGTCGTGACTGTCGGCGACGGTCAGGGCGTTGCGGATCGCGGCCGGCGTCGATCCCCAGTCCTCGTGGATCTTGAGGCCCGCCGCGCCGGCTCGGATCTGCTCCTCGATCGGGATGGGTGCCGAGCCGTTGCCCTTGCCGAGCACGCCGGCATTCACCGGCCAGGCGTCGAACGACCGGAGCATCATCTCGATGTTCCAGGTGCCGGGGGTGATCGTGGTGCCGTTGGTGCCGTCGCTCGGCCCGATGCCGCCCCCGAACAGGGTGGTGACGCCGTTGGACAGCGCGGCCTGGGCCTGCTGCGGCGAGATGTAATGAACGTGCGCGTCGATGCCGCCCGCCGTCAGGATGAGATGCTCACCCGAGATCGCGTCCGTGCCGGGCCCGAGCGCGAGGCCGGGTGTGACGCCCGACATGGTGGACGGGTTGCCGGCCTTGCCGATGCCGCAGATCAGCCCGTTCTTGATGCCGACATCCGCTTTGATGACGCCCTGCACGGCGTCGAGGACGGTGACGTTGGTGATGACGAGGTCGGGGGCGCCCGCTGCGCTGGTGAGCTCGTTGTCGTAGCCCATGCCGTCGCGCAGCGTCTTGCCGCCGCCATAGACGGCTTCCTCGCCGTAGACGCGTAGATCCTTCTCGATCTCGATGTAGAGATCCGTGTCACTCAGCCGGATCTTGTCGCCGGTCGTGGGACCATAGAGATCCGAATATTGCCGCCTCGAGATCTTCGCCATCTCAGAGTTCCAATGCCTGGTCGTTGCGGCTCATGACGACTTGCTCTTGAAGCCGTAGCGCTGCGCGCGCTCCAGAGCGTCGATCAGGCGCGGGCGGTAGTCGTTGTACTTCTCGTCGCCGACCCAGCCGTTGACCAGTCCGTTGAAGCCCAGCACGCGCTGCTTGCCCTGATAGGGAACCAGAACGACGTCCTTTTCGTCGCCCGGTTCGAAGCGCAGCGCGGTCGTGGCCGGAATGTTGAGCCGCTTGCCGAAAGCCTGCTCGCGATCGAACTCCAGAGAAGCGTTCACCTCGAAGAAATGGAAATGCGACCCGACCTGAATGGGGCGATCGCCGGTATTGCGCACCTTCAGCGCCGTGGTCGGGTAACCGGCATTGATCTCGATGTCGCCCTTGCCGAGCACGAGGCCGCCAACCGGGGCCTTCTTCTGGTCGTTGCTCATGATGAGACCCTCGAGCGCGCTACTTGATGGGATCGTGCACGGTGACGAGGCGGCTGCCGTCGGCGAAGACGGCCTCGACCTGCACGTAGGGGACCATCTCCACGACGCCTTCCATGACGTCGTCTCGGGTGATCGCCCGGCCGGCCAGCTCCATGACCTCCTCGACGGTCTTGCCGGCGCGCGCGCCGTCCAGCGCGGCGGCGGAGATCAGCGAGACCGCCTCGGGATGGTTGAGCTTCAGTCCCTGATCCTGTCGTTTCTGCGCGACCTGAGCGAGCGAGTAGATCAGGAGCTTATCCATTTCTCTCGGCGTGAAGTGCATGAGCCAATTCCTCGACGAGCGCGGCACCTCGGCCATGCCGTGACGGCATGTTGGTTCATCCTGCGAGGTCGTTATGCTTTGATAGCAGCAGATCCCGCGAAGGTGCCAGGAATAAATAGTTTCTTCGTGAAGTTGTTTTGGGTGGCTCTAATTAGCCGCCTCAGCGAGAATTGAAGAAACTATCGCGCTCCACGCGATTTCGTCTTTGTGTGTGCGGTCCGGTTATGTCCGGTCGTGGTCCGAATGGATGTGCGGATGCCGGTGGACGTGGGGATGGATGTCCGCCGGCAGGAGTCGACCCTGCCGGATCACCATCGCTCGCGTCGCCAGCTCGGCGACGAAATGCGAGTCGTGTGAGACGAGGAGCAGGGCGCCGGGATAGGCGAGCAGTGCCCGACGCAACCGGTGGCCATGCTCCTCGTCGACGCCGTTGGTGGGCTCGTCGAGCATCATGACGTCCGGCTCCATGGCGAGCAGTCCTGCAAGGCATACGAGCCGCTTCTCGCCTCCGGACAGCCGGTGGTTGATGCGATCGGCCAAATGTCCGATGCCGAGCCCTTCCAGTGCGGCTATCGCTCGGCCGCGCGCTTCAGACGCGCCGAGGCCGATATTGAGCGGGCCGAAGGCGACGTCTTCGATGACGGTGGGGCAGAAGAGCTGGTCGTCGCTGTCCTGGAACAGGAAGCCGATACGCGGGCGGAAGGTCCGGAACTGCCGCTCCGTCGTGCAATCCTCGCCGAACAGGCGGATCTTGCCGCCTCCGGTCGGCTCCAGTCCGACGATGCTGCGCAGAAGGGTCGTCTTGCCGGCGCCATTGGCGCCGACCAGCGCGACCCGCTCACCGCGGGCCAGCGTGAGATCGACGTCGGCCAGGACGATCGTGCCGCCGCGCACGACGGTGAGATGGGAGAGTTCGAGAAGCGCGCTCACAGGCGGTCGATCGTCACTGCGAGAGCGGCGGCACCGAGGAGCAGCGCGAAAAGGGCCCAATCCATGGAGCGCGGCAGGGGGAGAGGCACATGAGGGTAGCGCCCGGCGGAGCCGCGGCAGAGCATGGCTTCCCGCACGCGCTCGGCCCGCTCCAGCGCGCGCACAAGGATCATGCCGAGAAGATTGCCGTAGCTTCGCCAGGTATGGCGGTTCGAGCGGGGCGTGAAGCCGCGCGCGCGCATGGCCTCGCTCAACCGCCGCGCCTCCTCGCGGATGAGTGCGACATACCGGGCCGTCATCACGAACAGGCGGGTGAGCTTCTCCGGCACGTGCAGCGCGCGCAGCGTCGCGCCGAGCCGTTCCGGCTCCAGGCCGTTCAGGAGGACTAGGAGAACCAGAACACAGGCCGACACCTTGAGCGCGAGGAGCGCGGCGCGCCAGAGCCCGGTGCTGCTGACGTGGAGGGGCCCGAGGGTGGCGAGGGTCGGACCGGGCGTCGTGAAGGGGAGCGTCACGAAGAGCAGAAGAGCGAACATCTCGACCTGCAGCAATCGGGACCAGAGCCGACGCTCCGTGCGATCGAGCGCGGCGACGAGAACCGTGACCGAGAAGACGGCCGCGGCGACCGGCAGCGATTGCAGGAGCGAGATCGCGCAAACCGCGACAAGCGCTGCGACGAGGCGCAAACGCGGATCGCAAAGGGCGATCAGCGCCGCACCTTCCGCGCCCAGAGCGCGATGCCTGCAAGGCCGATGATCAGGAACACGCCGGAGAGCATGTCGGTGAAGCGCAGCCGCGCATCCATCGCTTCCAGCCGCTCCATCAGCGGCTCGATCTCCTTCTGCAACGCGACGGTGACCAATGCGGCGAGCCGTGCCTCGTCCGGTGCGGCATCCGCCGCGCTGCGAGCGATGGCGGTGGCTGCGGTGGGGGGCGCGGTGGCGGGTGCGCCGGCCAGCCGGCTCGCCGCCAAGGTCGTGGACGCCACATGGGCCTCCTGCGTGTCGACCGTCACCGTCAGTTCCGAGGTCGCCGCGGCAGGAAGCGCGAAGGCGAAGCGGCCCTCGGTATCCGTAGTGCCGGAGGCGACGACCTCGCCGGCGGCGTTCTTCGCGGTCCAGGGGCTTCCGTCCGGGCGCCCGCCGCCGATAAAGAAGGCGTAGCCCCTGACGGTCTCCCCCTCGACCGTGGCGAACACCTTCAGCTTGTGCGCAGCGGCCGCGGAGGCGAGGGCGAGCGCGACCAGCAGCGCCGCGGCGAAGCGCTTCACGAGGTCACCGGCCGCAGCGCGTCCGGGTGCACGCGGGCGAGGAAGGACACGATCGTCGCGGTCACGAACGCCTCGCCGATCGTCAGCGGCACGTAGGTGGCGACGATCACGCTGGCGACGGGCGTGTAGTCCGAGGACGAGAGAGCGAGCGAAAGGGCGACCAAGCAGCCGGTGCCCGCGACCGAGAGGGCGCCGACGAGGCCGGCGAGCGTCGCGCGCGTCGAAGCTTGGCCGGTGCGCCGTATCGCGGGGCCGAGGAGCACGGCGAACACGACGCCCGGCAGCGCGATGTTGACCGTGTTGACGCCCAGCGTCGTCAGCCCGCCGAAGCCGAACAGCAGGGCCTGCAGCGACAGGATGACCAGCACTGCCGGAAAGGTGGCGATGCCGAGCATGAGGCCCAACGCTCCGCTCATCAGCACGTGCACGCTGGACGGGCCGATGGGGATCGACACCAGCGAGCCGACGAACACCGCCGCCGCCAGAATGCCGGCTCGCGGGATCAGGCGGTCGTCGAGCCGCCGCAAGCCGAGCCCGACGCCTGCGGCCGCAACGCCGGCGCCGCAGAGCAGCACCGGCAGGGAAAGAAGACCGTCGGCGATATGGGCCATCGGTGCGAGCCTAGTTCGAGCCGGGCATATTGGTGGTCTTCACCCAGATGAGGCCGCCCTCCTCGACGGCGACATCCCTGCCGTCCGCAGACTTGCCGGGCTGGTCGCCGTCCACCAGCGCCGCGAAGCCCCACCAGCCACCGCGCGGCATGGTGTAGGAGAAGGTGCCGTTGGCGTCGGCCTTGATCACCTGTGTGACGAAGGCGTCGTTGGGAGCCTTCACCGTGCCGTCGTTGATGAACTCGACCTCGATCTCGGCGAAAGGCACGGGCTCGCCCTGTTTCAGAACGACGCCCGAGAACTGGTTGCCGGTCCAGAGCCCGGTCGGCCGGGTCAGCGGGCGGATCTCGACCGGCAGGCCCACGAGGTCGTCCCATCCCTCGCCGGAGGCGAAGCCGTCCACGATCACCTTGGCATAGTGGACGATCTGCTTGTTCTCGGCCGGCTCGAAATAGGGCTGGGGCTCGACATAGAAGATTGCGGCACCCGGCTCGCTCACCTCGTGAGCCAGCGTCCAGCCGGTGGCGTCGCCCGCGGGCTTTTCCGCGATCGAGCCGGACAGGTCGCTCTTCGTCCCGTTCTTGAGGACGCCCACCTGCACGGGGCGCTTCATGTCCATCACCGGACCCCCCTCGAAGGGATGGGTGAAGATCATGTCGACGGTCACGCTGCCCCCCTCCGGCACGACGTCGGACGACGGGATGATCTCCTGGAAATGGGCGAGCGCCGGCGTCGAGGCGAGCATCAGGCATAGCGCGGCAGGCCGCCCGAGAGTGCCAGGAAGACGGCTCATCGCGCGCTCCATGTATGAAAATATGTCTGCTGGATCATACTGCCGCTTCGCGACGATCGGCAAGGCTTTCGAACGCGGAGGTTCGTTGTGCGGCCTTCTTCATCCGCCTATCCTGCGGAAACCATCGGAGAACCATTGACCATGCGTCGGACCACCATCGCGATTGACGACGATCTCGCAATCGCGCTCGACGCCTACATGGAGAGCGTCGGCGCGGCCAATCGATCCGAGGCGATCCGCGATCTCGTGCGGCGCGGACTGTCGGCGCGCCCCGAGGCGCCGGCCGGGGCGCACTGCTTCGGCGTCGTCAGCTGCGCGATCGACCAGTCGGTCCGCAGCCTCGCGACGCGGGTGCCCCAAGGCCGCCTGGACCGGCACGACGAGACGGTCGCTGTTCTGTCGGCCCCGCTCGACCACACCACGTCGATCGACGTGATGCTGATGCGTGGGCGGGTGGGCGACGTATCGGCCTATGCCGAGGCGCTGTTCGCCGAGCGCGGCGTCCTCCATGGCTCCCTCGGGCTCATCCCGGTCGCCGAAGAACGGCACTCGCATGCCCACCCGACCGGCAGGAGTCATGAGCACCGGCATCTGCGGGTGTTGAGCGGGTTTTGACAGGCTGGGGGCGGTCTCGGCTCTCGAGACTTCCTTCTCCCTCAAGATCAGTTTCATGGGGCAGGGCCAGAACCGTGGAGCCCCGCACGGGCTGCGACCTGTCGTACCGGTGAGATCGAGAGATCCGCCGCTTGGATGGGCCTCGTCCATTCGAGGCCGACACGCAGCTGGAGTCGACTGCGCCGTGTGCATGCGCCACGACAGATCAGTAAGCACGATCGATGCGAATGCGGTCGTCGCGATCTGGCGTCGAGCGCCTGCGGAATACGGCGATTGCGCCTTCGGCTGAGCAAGGCACACGAAACTCAGGGATCTGTAGTCGGCTGGTTAACGCCGAGCAAAGCATCCTCCTGTTGCGCTTTGTCCTTGAGCTTGCGGTAGCTACCACCCAGCATAGGGGATCGAGCATGGACAACCGTGAACGTCTGGTGGAGCGACAGAAGGTGCTCGCGGACTTCGGTGAGTTCGCGCTCGCATCGGACGATCTGGACGAGGTGCTGACACAAGCCTGCCGCTTGGTGACGAAGGAGCTGGGCATCCAGCGCGCCGTAGTCCTGGAGATCCAGGACGGTGAGACGGAGCTGCTCGTCCGAGCCGGTTTCGGCTGGAAGCCCGAGATCGTCGGCCGCCTGAGGTTCACGGTGGACGCGACCTCTCTGGAAAGCGTCGCCATCCAGACGGGCCGGCCGGTTGCTACGCGCGACATCCGGGACGACAATTGCTCAAGCTTCGCCGGCTTTCCGGCGGACGAAGGCGTGCGCGCTCTCGCCAGCGTGCCGATCTTCATGTCCGGCCGGTGCGCCTACGGTATCCTCCAGGTGGACGTGAACGAGCCTCGCGACTTCACCGCCGAGGACATCGACCTCCTGCGGACCTACGCCACGATTATCGGCCCGGTTGTCGACCGTCTTCACAAGATCCAGCGCCTGCGTGACGTCGAGGAGCGCGAGCGTCGGCGGGACGTCCGCTTCCGCGCCATCTTCGACACGGCGCCGGTCGGCTTGTCCGTCATCAGTGCGGAAGGCCACTTCCTGCGCGTCAATAGGGAGCTCTGCAACATTCTCGGTCGCACGCCGGACGAGCTCGTCGGCATGTCGGTTGCTGCCGTGACCCACGAGCCGGATGTGCTCGCATCCGTGTCCGCCTTGCGCCACAGCCTCGCGACAGGCGAAGCGACGTCGCTGGACAAGCACTACCGACGCCCCGACGGCGAGCTGATCCCGGCCAACAGCATTCTGACCCCGCTGCTTGCGTCGGATGGACTGTCGATGATCATCGCCGTTACTGTCGACCTCAGCGCTCGTCGCCGTGCCGAAAGCGCGCTCAGGAAGAGCGAGGAGCGCTTCCGAGCGCTGGTGACGGCGGGCACTTATTTTATCTATCGCATGAGCCCCGACTGGCAGCTGATGTACCAGCTCGACAACGACACCTTCTCCGACGACGCCGGGTCCGTCGAGAGCTGGATCGGGCGGTATATCTTGGAAGAGGATCGCCCGCGGGTGGTCGCTGGGATCGAGTAGGCCATTCAGAACAAGTCGCTCTTCGACCTGGAGCATCGCGTCCGGTTCCCCGATGGGCGCATCGGCTGGGTTCTTTCGCGTGCCGTTCCGCTGTTCGGGCCGGACGGCGAGATTGCCGAATGGTTCGGCGCCGCCAGCGACATCACCGAGCGGCGCGTGGCCGCCGAGCGGCTGAGAGCGGCCGAAGAAAAGCACCGCATCGAACTGGAACGGCGGGTCGAGGACGCAACGGCCGAGCTGAAGGCGGGGCGGGACCTCCTGCGCGCGACCATGGACTCCTCCACCGACATGATCCAGGTCTTCCAGGCGGTTCGCAACGACGCAGGCGAGATCGTCGATTTCATCTGGATTCTCAACAATCACGCTGCGGAATGCCAGCTTGGCGAGGTGCGAGGAAAAAGCTTGCTGGTGCACAATCCGGGCGTCGTCGCCGAGGGGATCTTCGATGCCTTCAAGCGCGTGACGGAGACCGGGGTGCCCGAACAGGCCGAGCACCATTACGTGCACGAGCAGTTCGACGGCTGGTACTACCAGTCGGTCGTCAAGCTCAACGACGGGGTCGCCACCACCACGAAGGAGATCAGCGACTGGAAGCGCGATCAGGCCGAGGTGCTGCGTCTGAGAGAGGAGGCGGCCGCGGCCAGGCTGAGGGAAAGCGAGGAGCGGTTCCGCTCCTTTGCCGAGAACTCGACGAACGTCTTGTGGATCGTGGACGCGCGCACGCGCCAGCTCACCTATCTCAGCCCGGCCTTCGAGAGGATCTGGGGCGAGGGGCGCGACGCGGTCCTCCTCGATCTGGCGCGCTGGCGAGAGCTGATGCATCCCGACGACCGGGAGCAGGCTCTTTCGAACTTCTGGCATGTCCTGTCGGGTGAAAACATCCAGATCGCCTACCGCATCCGGCGTGCGGATGACGGGCGGGTGCGCTGGATCCAGGATTCCGGCTTTCCGATCCGCGACGCCGGTGGCCGGATCACCCATGTCGGCGGCATCACCCAGGACATCACCGAGCAGAAGGAGCTGGGCGAACGACTGCGCGAGAACCAGCGGCGGCTTTGGACGGTGATCCAGGGGATCCCTCAGCTCGTCTGGCGTGCCGTCGATGGCGGCGAGTGGACCTGGGCGAGCCCGCAATGGAGCAGCTTCACCGGCCAGACACTCGAGGAGAGCCGCGGCCATGGGTGGCTGAAGGCGCTTCATCCCGATGACCGGGACGGGGCACTGGCAGGCTGGCGGGAGGCGAACGGCTCGTCCGCTCTCGCGATGGAAACGCGGCTCTTCCACGCCGGCGAAGGGCGGCATCGCTGGTTCCAGAACCGCGCTCTACCTGTGCGCGACGAGGAGGGGCGGATCACGGAATGGCTCGGTACGTCGACGGACATCGACGATCTGCGCCAGCTTCAGGAGCGCCAGAACGTCCTCGTCGCGGAACTCCAGCACAGGACGCGCAACCTCCTCGGCGTCATTCGATCCATGGCCGATCGGACGGCGGACGGTGCGAGCAGCCTCGACATGTTCCTGCCGACATTTCGCGAGCGCTTGGGCGCCTTGTCGCGGATCAACGGGCTCCTGTCGAAGCTGGAAAGCGGCGACCGCGTCACCTTCGATCAGATGATCCGTACCGAACTCGAAGCCCGCGGGTTCCCCGACGACGGTCGGAGCGAGCGCGTCAGTCTCGACGGACCGGCGGGCGTGCGCCTGCGGTCGGCCACGATCCAGACCTTCGCCTTGGTGATCCACGAACTCGCGACCAACGCGGTGAAGTACGGGGCCCTGTCGACCACCGAGGGGCAGCTTCGCGTCGTATGGCGCCTGCACAAGGACGAGGCGCTCATCGACCGCCTGCAGGTCGAATGGATCGAGAGCGGTGTTTCCGGCATGCCCGAAGAGGGAGCCGCGCCGCAGGGAGGCGGCTATGGGCGCATGCTGATCGAGAAAGCCTTGCCATACCAGCTCCAGGCCGAGACCACCTACGAGCTGGGACGCAACGGCGTGCGTTGTACGATCGACCTTCCGCTGCGATGAGCTGATCCGCATCGCGAGGCAGGCGTCCGACGCGCTCGACCCGACGATCGTGCCGGATCGCTCATCGAAAGGCGCATGGCCCGGTCAACGGGGATGGGGAGCAGTCCGCACCCAGACTTCGAGAGGACGTGAGCGGCCCCGGACGTCGAGAACCTTCAACTCGAAGTCGTCGGGGGAGATATCCGAACGACGCATGACCTCGTCGGACACCAGCAACTCCGCGTCGGCCGCCTTGGCCGCCGCTTCCAGCCGGCTGGCGACATTGATCGTGTCCCCCACCGCCGTCAGGCTGGCCGTCGTGCCGTAGCCGATCTCGCCGATGATCGCGGGTCCCTGGTGAAGCGCCACGGCGACACGCAGCGGCTCGATCAACTCGCGCTTCAAAGCCTCGTTGAGATCCCGCAGCTCGGCGATGATCCGCTCGGCGGCGGCAAGGGCCTGGGCGGTGGCCTTTGCCGGAGGCGCCGAAAGACCAAACAGCGCCATCGCGCCGTCACCCACAAACTTGTCCACGACCCCGCCGCTTTCGGTCACAGCCCGGCCGACCAACTCGAAGTAGCGGTTCAGGATGAACACGACGTCGAACGGGAGGCGGTGCTCGGACAGGCGCGTGAAGCCGCGTATGTCGCAGAACATCACCACGATCTCCCGCTCCTCGCCGAAGGCGGCGGGGTGGACGTCGAGCAGGGCCGCCCCCAGCCGCACGCCCGTCTGGACGCCTGCATCGACGAGCGGAATGACCTCCACGTCGCGGGTGGGCCGGAACTGGCAGGCCAAGCGGACACGAGGGCCGGCGCCGATTCGCTTGAGCGTCGCCCGCTCCACGGCATCGGGGGCGGGCTGACCGTTCGCACCGTGCAGGATCTCGACGCGGCAGGTGGAGCAGCGCGCCCGCCCGCCACAGACCGATTGATGCGGGATCCTGGCGCTGCGGCTGGCTTCCAGGATGCTGTAGCCTCTCGGCACGTCCACCGAACGTCCATCCGGATAGCCGATGCGGATGCGATCCCGCCGGCGGCGGGCGGCGCGCAGGCTTCGCGCGACGAGGACGAGCCCGATCGGAACGGCGAAGGCCGTGCCGATGGCCGGAGCGATCCAGTCGGGTGTCTCGCCGACGCGCTGGACAACGGGAGCTCCTTGCGCCGCGATCTCCTTGCCGGCGGATACGAAGCCGAGCGCCGACAGCATGGGAACGAGGAGGCCGACGGCGAGGAGGTAGGGTTGCCATACCGCAAAAGCGGGCTTGACCCTCAGCCAGAAGAAAAGGCCGAAGCAGACATGGAGCCATGCCACGAAGAGAGCCAGAATCTGCCGCGCCCCATTCAGCGGATTTCGAACCCAGAGGCTCTCGACGATGGCGGGGTAGGTCGCCTCTGTGCCGGTCAGGGCGAAGTCGATGCGCGTCCCGACGACATGGCCGACGAGAAGGAAGGGCAGCGCCAGGCCGAGCGCAGTCTGACCCGCTTCCTTGGCGGACATGCGGAGCGTGCGTCGCTCGTAGAGGCTGGCGAGGGTCAGCGCGAAGTGGACCGCGAGCGATCCGTAAAGAAGCACGGTGCCGGGCGGCGTCCGCCAGGGCGCGGACAGAAAGGGCCGGGCCGCCTCCATGGCGCGCACCGAAACGAGACCGACCGCGTGGTTGAGAAAGTGACACAGAATGAAGGCGCCGAGCGCGAGACCGGAAGCAAGGCGCAGCTCTCGCGCGGTGACGCGACCTCGGCCGAGGATCCTCACGAAGCGAACGACCCTGCCACTGAATGGCCGCCCCGGCGGGCGGCGTCCCGCATCCGTCGCCAGCTCGAAATCGAACGAGCGATCGTCGAACCCGCCCGCGTAATCCGGTCGGCTCGCGATGACGGAGGTCCGAGGATCCTGGTCGACGTGATCATTCCAGCGAGGCTTCGTGGGGTGCGGGGCCAGCAACGGTCGGTGAGATCCGGGAACGCGTTCCCGTCAACGACAGGTCGGCATAAGACCGGAGACCCGCCGCATCGCAAGCCCCGCCGATTGAATGGCCACGAGGTGCCGCGGTCGGGCCCTTCAGTCGACGGCTCGCGCGAGCCGCCGGATTCTTCCCATTCCCGTCCTGGGCGCCGTTGATGTGCGGGTCGCCCCTGTCCGGTAGGCGACGAACGCCGCGTTACGAACAAAGGGCAACCTGAGTCTGGCCGTCATTCCAAGCGGCGACGGGACGATCGTGGGCGCGGCGCCGCGTCCGGTTTCGTCATGCCGGTTGGCCGTTGCCTCCGGTGGAGCCGAAGATCTGGCCGGTGGAGAAGCTGAGAAGCGGATCGGCGGCGGCGACGTAGAGCCCCGCGATCTCGGCCGGCTGACCCGCGCGACCCATGGGCGAATCGCTGCCGAAGCTGCGCAGTTTCTCCTCGGTCGCACCGCCCGAGACCTGCAACGGCGTCCAAAACGGCCCCGGCGCGACCGCGTTGACGCGAATGCCGCGCGGCGCCAGCTCCTTGGCCAGTCCCTTGGTGAAGTTCAGGACGGCGGCCCGCGTCATCGCGTAGTGCATGATCTCGGGCGAGGGATTGCCGGCCTGCTCCGACGAGGTGTTCACGATGACGGCGCCCGGCCCCATCCGCTCGAGCGCCGCCTTTGTCAGCCAGAACGGCGCGTAGACGTTCGTCTTCATGGTGTCGTCGAAGAGTTCGGATGAGATCTCCGCGATCGACGGACGGGTCTGCTGAAGCGCGGCGTTGTTGACGAGGATGTCGAGCCCGCCGAGCTGGTCGGCGGCTTCGGCGACGAGGCGGCGGCAGAACTCTTCCGTGCGCAGGTCCCCCGGTATGGCCACGGCCTTTCGGCCTTCTGCCTCGATCAGCGCGACGACCTCCTTCGCGTCGGGCTCCTCGGCGGGCAGGTAGTTGATGGCGACGTCCGCTCCCTCGCGCGCGTAGGCGATGGCGGCTGCCCGGCCGATGCCGCTATCGCCGCCGGTGATGAGAGCCTTCTTCCCCGCCAGCTTGCCGGAGCCCTTGTAGCTCGTCTCGCCGTGGTCGGGGCGCGGGTTCATGCGCGAGGCCAGGCCCGGCCAGGGCTGCATCTCCACGGGGTAGGGCGGCTTCGGATAGTCGGCGGCGTTCGGGGCCGTCGCCGAGCCGGCGCCGGCTCCGGACTGGGCCGAGGCAGAGGTGCTCGAAGCGAGCGTGACGGCCGCGCCCGCGGTCAGGGCGGCGCCGGCCAGGAAGGTGCGGCGGCTGGTGTCTGTCATGAAGGTCTCTCCGTTCTCACTCACGAAGCGTACCCCGACCGCGATGGTTCCTGCAGCGTCATCGCGACGCGCCGGAGGCTTGCGGATCTCCCGCGTCCAACCGCGCACGCCTCGGCACCAACGGAGATTCATCTCTCGGGGCCGCCCGAATCCGCGTCCTGGCTTCAGATGTTCCGTCTCGAAGGTGAGGGTTTGAGAGCGTGCGCTAGTGATGGCTTAAGAAGCTGCCGGCATAGCTCGAAGGAAGGTCGAGAGACGGTAGCGGCATGCAATCGGGGTGCGTCATCCGAAGAATTTTCGAACTGACGACTCGCGTAAGCAGCAACAAAAGCGGTGTTGCTGCTATCGAGTTCGCCTTCGTGGCGGCGCCCTTCTTTGCGCTGGTGCTGATGGTGTTCCAGCTGGCGCTCTACCACTTTGGCGTTCAATCGCTGGATCACGCCACACGTCTTGCTGCGCGTGCCGTCATGGTCGGCGATGTTCCCGCCTCCGCTCAGAATCGCGCCGCGTTCCTGCACCAGATGATCTGCCCCCACCTGATGATGGCCTTGTCGTGCGACAACATCATCCTCAACGTCTACCGCATCGAAGCGACCTCCGACGCCGACAAGAAGACCGGCATCTACCGCTTCGTCGACGGGCAGACCCGAAGTTTCGCGGCCGTGGAATCCGACCCGGCCAAGGGCAGCTTCTGCCTGGGCGGTCCCGACGACTTCGTGTTCATCGACGCCGCCTACAAGCTGCCGAATATCGTTGGACGCCTCATCGGCGCCGGTAAATGGGGAAGCAGTCCCATCCTGATGCGGTCCACGACGCTCGTGCGCGCGGAGCCTCACAACGGCGGGCACGCATCGTGTTGAAGCGTCTGCTCGCTCCGTTCACCCACTCGCGTTCCGGTGTCGCGGCGCTCGAATTCGCGCTGATCGCCCCGGCGATGATCGTCATGCTGGTCGGCGGCGTCGAGGTCAGTTCCGCTATCACGGCAGCCAATCGCGCGACCTTCATCGCCGAGACCATCGGTGAGCTCGTTTCGCGGACCAAGGGGCCTATCGGCGAATCCGAAATGGCAGGCTTCATCAAGATGGCGGCCCTCATCGATCCCAACGTGATCCGGCATGCCGCCAACACGGGCAAGACGCTGGAAGCGGCTGTCGACGTGACGGTTTCGAGCGTCGAGTTCAGCCTTGCCGACGCGGCCTGCGAGCGGGATTGCACCTACAGGGCGGACGTCGAGTTCAGCACCTCGCTGACTGGCAGAAAACGGCCCTGCGGGCGCCTTGCGCCCGGCTCCGGAAGTTCGCCGTCGACCCTGCCGCCGGAAGTCTTCGGGCCCGGCTCGATCGTCGTGGTCGACGTCGTGGCGAATTACGAGCCTGTTCTCGTCTCCGTTCTTTCGGAAACCATCTCCTTCCACCGTTCCACCTTCTTCCGGCCAAGGCACGTCGCCGCGGTCGAGTACGCGGTCAGTTGTCCAGGACGGTCATGAAATTCTCGCTTTCCGGTTTCCTGAGCTTGCGGTCAGCCGCCCGAATCTGGCGGCGAAAGGACGGCAACGTGGCGATGATCTTCGCCGTCATGGCGCTGCCGATGCTCGGAGGCGTCGGCTTGGCCGTAGACTTCGGCAGCATTCTTTCCGCGCGAAACAAGGCTCAGGTCGCGGCCGACGCCGCGGCTCTCCAGGCCGGCGGTGTCGCGCGCGACCTGATCCGCTCGGGCGACGGCAGCGCGGCGTCGGTGGCGGCCGCGATCGCGCAAGGCGAGCGCCGCGGGAGGCTCTTGTTCGACGCGAACGCCGCGCAGCTCGGCCTCACCGACTACGAGGCGACGGTGAAGGTGACGCGCTCGGGACAGACCTTGTCGAGCCGCGCGAGCTTCAAGGTGCACCGGGCAACCTACCTCGCTCCGCTCTTCGGAATGGACAGCTTCGAGGCCAGCGACGCGTCGGTGTCGAGCGTCGTTCTTCCCACATATTCCGAAGTCTACGTCGCCGTCGACGTATCGCAATCGATGGGCATCGCCGCGACCACGGAGGAGATGAGCCGTCTCTTCTATGCCAAGGTCAAGCTTAAGAACGGAAAGTTGGAGCAGACATCCTGCGTCTTCGGCTGCCATGCCAAGGAAAACTCGGACCATACGGAAACCTACTCGGACGTCGCGGCGCGCGAGGGCATCCGGCTGCGGATCGACGTGCTGCGGGATGCGACGGTCGATCTCGTGGAAACGGCACGGCGCGAATCCCACTCGGATCCGCTTTACCGGATCGGGCTCTTCGCGATGGGGATGTCGGCGAACTATTCGACCGGCGCCCTGATCACGCTTCACGACCTTTCCGGCGATTTCGACTCCCTCGCGGCCGCCGCCAGAAAGATCACGCTCGGTCCGAGCAAGGGCAATCCCTATTCCGACAGCTATCAGAACGAGACCGTCGCCCAGCTCAACCAGCGTTTGACGGCCGCGGGGGACGGGACCTCGCCCGAGCAGCCCAAGAAGTACGTCATCATCATCACCGACGGCGTGAGGGACGTTCAGAAGGGAAGCGGATGCGTGCAGACGGGCAACCGCTGCGTCAGCGCCCTGGAGCAGGCCTCCTGTTCGGCGATGAAGGCCAAGGGCATCACGGTGGGCGTGCTCTATACGACTTACCTGCCGCCGCGCCCCTATACGGGAACCGACTGGTATGCGGTCCAGGTGGTCAACACGGGCGTCGCCGCGAAAGTCCCGACGGCACTCAAGAACTGCGCCTCGCCCGGCTGGTACTACGAGGCGAGCCAAGCGGACGCGATCGACGCGGCCTTGCAGCGGATGTTCGCTCAAACCCGCGCGGAGCCGATGCTGACGCAATAGAGCGGACGGATCCAGGTCAAGGATCGCCCGAAGGCATTTCGCCGCAGGGGCTGTTGACGCGTGTCTGCACGCGGAAGTTTTTAAGCGCTTTCCCTTAGGATCTTGCGGCGGAGACTCACCGATGCAGCAAGTCCTTTCCTGTCTACAGGTCGATCACGATGCCGTCTTGCTGCTGCTGGCCGCAGCGGTCTGCGGCATCGGCGTCTACGGCGCCTTCTCGATCGCCCGCCAAGCCGGACGCAGCACCGGGGACGCGCGCCGGACCTGGGCCCTGGTCGCCGTCGGGGCGGCAGGCTGCACGGCCTGGGCGACGCACATGATCGCGCTCCTGGCCTATCGCCCAGGCATGTTGTCCGCGTTCGAGCCGGCCTTGACCGCCTTCTCCCTGCTTCTCGCAACGGGCGGGATCGGAGCGGGGATCATGCTCACGCTGGGGCGGCACGAGCGGCTTCGCCGGTTCTGGGGCGGCCTCGTGATCGGCATCGGCGTCGGGCTCCTCCACTATGTCGGTCAGGCAGCCTACCTCGTCACCGGGACGGTCGGTTGGGAGCCGACCCTTGTCGCGGTGTCGCTCGTCGCCGGGCTCGCGCTCTTCGGTCTTTCCACGATGATCGCCGGCGAGCGGACGAAGTCGATCCGGCCCGCGGCCGCGCCGCTGCTGATCCTGGCAATCGCCGTGCTGCATATCGGCGGCATGATGGCTCTGCGCCTGGAATACGATCCCGCGATCCAGCTGCCCACCTATGCGGTGTCTCCGGACGTCCTGGCGCCCATCGTCGCGGCGGTCAGCATCGGTCTCGGTCTTCTCGCGCTGCTCGGCCTGCGCATGACCCTCCACGCGAAGGCCATGCTGCGCAAGGAGCGGCTGAGGCTCGGCGAACTCGCCAACCTCGCCCTGGAAGGTCTGGCGATCTGCGAAGGCGACGTCGTGATGACGGCGAACGAGAGCCTCGCCCGCCTGTGCGAGCGGAGCCGGGCCGATCTCACCGGCTGTTCGCTCGGCGATCTGCTCCTCGAAGCGAACTTGGGCGACTTGCCGGAGCATCAGGAGGCCGACGCGAACATCGTCGCGGCCTCCGGCAGGCTGGTGCCGGTCCGCCTCCTGCGAAGCGAGGTGAACCTCGGCGGTCGTCCGCAGATCGTCTTCGCCTTCCGCGATCAGCGGGAGCGCCTGCGCAGTGAGGAGCGGATCCGGATCCTCGCCTTCACCGATCACCTGACCGGCCTCGCCAACCGCACCCGCTTCCACGATCGCCTCGCCGAATTGGCCGGTCCGTCGCACGTCGCGGCGGCCTCCTTCACGCTGATGATGATCGACCTCGACGGGTTCAAGGCGGTCAACGACGCCTTCGGTCACGGCAGCGGCGACGAAGTCTTGCGCATCGTCGCCGAGCGACTGCGGTCGGCCGTAGACCAGCGGCACATGGTGGCCCGGCTCGGGGGCGACGAGTTCGCCGTCCTGATCGACGACAGCGCCGATCCTCTGGAGGCCGACCGTGTGGGGCGCGCGATCATCGCCGCGATCGAAGAACCCATCGCGGTCGAGAACCAGACGGTCCACATCTCCGCCAGCATCGGCGTCATGACGTCCGGCTCGGCCTTTACGGGAACCGTCGAGATGCTCACCGCCGCCGACCTCGCGCTCTACGATGCGAAGGCGAACGGCCGGGCGAGAGTCCGCCTGTTCACTCCCGAATTGCGGCGCGTCGCTATGGAGCGGAGCGGCACCGCGATGGAGCTTCAGGAGGCCTGGGACGAGCGGCACTTCGAATTGTACTACCAGCCGCAGGTCGACCTGCGCACCGGCGCGATCACGGGCGCCGAAGCGCTCATCCGCTGGAACTATCCCTACTTCGGCGTGCGGGCGCCCGCCTCCTTCCTGTCGGTGCTGGAAGGCAGCCGCCTCGCCGTGCCGGTCGGCGATTGGATCCTCCGGGAGGCCTGCCGTCAGGCCGTGGCATGGCGTCGCCAAGGGCTCTCCGACTTCCGCCTGGGCGTGAACCTCTTCGCCGTCCAACTCCGCTCGCCCGACTTCGTCGAGCGCGTCGGATCCGCCCTGGAATCGAGCGGTCTACCGTCCGACGGGCTCGAGCTCGAGATCACCGAGAACATCGTCCTTCAGAACGAGCGGATCGTGTCGGAACATTTGCGGCGGCTGCGCGCCATGGGCGTCGGCATCGCCTTCGACGATTTCGGCACCGGATACGCGTCGCTGACGATGCTGAAGCAGCTCGACATCTCGCGCCTGAAGATCGACAGGTCGTTCGTTCGCGACATCGAGACGAACCGCATGGACCGGGCGATCGTCGATGCCGTGGTGCGGATGGCCGAGGGCGCGGATCTGTCGGTGATCGCGGAGGGCATCGAAACGGCGGGGCAGATGCGCCACCTCCGCGAGCGGGTGGCGGAAGGGCAGGGCTACCTGTTCGGCAAGCCCATGCCCGCGGCCGACTTCGCCACAAGGTTCGTGCGCGCCGGCGCGAGCGTCACCAAGGCGGCCTGATCCACCGCGGCGCGTCCGGTCGGCCGTAGCGGCGCGTGCCCGTCATCTCGCGAGAAGGAAGGTGGCGATCGCCACGATGCTTCCGAGAACGGCGAGCGCGAATTCGAGCATCATCGCGTCGAGAACCCCGATGCCGAGAGCCTGGAGACCGAACCAGACGCCAACCGCCGCGACGATAACCACGGCCGCGATCAGGCCGACGAGGTAGACGTCGACCATCGCCCGTTCGATCGCGCGCTGCTGCGGTGGCTGCGGGTGGAGCCAGTCGTGGAACAGAACCGAGGACCGGTGGGTCCCCACTGTGCCAAGTTGGCGCGACCGGCCGGCCTCGTCGTCTCGTCTTCGCTCCATGGCATGACTCCCGTCCCTGTCGGACATGGTTGAGCAATCCATGTGCCAAGGGCGAGCGCCGCTGCATCTCGTCAGGCCGGGAGACGAGGCCGTCCATCTCGGCGATGGACCGGCGAGGTGGAGCGAGGCGTCCGGCCTCAGCGGTTGAACCGCGCCAGCAGCGAGGACGTGTCCCAGCGTTTCCCGCCCATCGATTCTACTTCGGCGTAGAACTGATCGACGAGCGCCGTGACGGGAAGGGACGCGCCGTTGCGACGCGCTTCCGAAAGGCACATGCCGAGATCCTTGCGCATCCACTCGACCGCGAAGCCGAAATCGTAGCGGCCATCGATCATGGTCTTGTGCCGATTCTCCATCTGCCAGGAGCCGGCCGCGCCCTTGGAGATGACGGAGATCACCGTCTCGATGTCGAGCCCGGCGCGCTGGCCGAAAGCGATGGCTTCCGACAGGCCCTGGACGAGGCCCGCGATGCAGATCTGGTTCATCATCTTGGCGAGCTGACCGGCACCCGCCGGCCCCATATGGCCGACCATGCGCGCATAGGCGTCGACCACCGGCCGAGCCGCCTGGAAGCTGTCCTCGTCGCCGCCGCACATCACGGTCAGGACGCCGTTCTCGGCGCCGGCCTGGCCGCCGGAGACGGGCGCGTCGACGAAGCGCAGGCCCTTGTCCTTCGCCGCCGCGTCGAGTTCGCGCGCGAGCTCGGCCGAGGCCGTGGTGTTGTCGATGAGCATCGCGCCCGGCTTCATGCCGGCGAAGGCGCCGGATTCGCCAAGCACCACGGAGCGCACGTCGTCGTCGTTGCCGACGCAGGTGAAGACGAATTCGGCGTCTTCGGCGGCTTCCCGAGGCGTCGCAGCGGCGCGGCCGCCGTGCTCGGACACCCATTTCTGGGCCTTCTCGCCCGAACGATTGAAGACCGCGACCTCGTGGCCGCCTTTCGCCCGGAGATGACCCGCCATGGGGTAGCCCATCACGCCGAGCCCGATAAATGCGACCTTGGCCATCGTTGATCCTTGTCCTGAGTGCCGATGAGGGGCGCCGCGTCAGCGACGCAGATGACGGGTCAGCCGTCGCTCCGCGAAGTTCGTCGCGTGGCGCAGCAGCTCGACGATCAGGAGATAGAGGATAGCCGCCCAAAGATAGGTCTGGAAGTCGAAGGTGCGGGAATAGGCCCGCCGCGTTTCGCCGAGGAGGTCGTAGACCGTGATGATGGCGACGATGGCCGAGGCCTTCACCATCAGGATTACCTCGTTGGTGTAGGGCCTGAGCGCCACGACGGCCGCCTGCGGCAGGATCACCTTGCGAAGCATCGTCAGGCGCGACAGCCCGAGCGACTTCGCGCCCTCCCATTGGCCCTTCGGCACGCTCGCGACGGCGCCGCGCAGGATCTCCGCCTGGTAGGCCGCCGTGTTCAGCGCCAGCGCGAAGATCGCGCAGTACCAGGGCTCGCGGAAGAACCGCCAGAGACCGATCGATTCGAAGAAGTCGCGGAACTGGCCGAAGCCGTAATAGATCAGGAAGAGCTGGGCGATGAACGGGGTGCCGCGGAACAGGACGACGTAGGCCGTCGACAGGTCGCGCTGGACGAAACCCTTGGACCCGCGTCCGAGCGCGACCGGCACCGAGATGAGGGCGCCGACGACGAAGGAGATCGCGACGAGCTGGATCGTGGTCCAGAGGCCCGACAGGTAGATCGGGGCGTAGCGCGCGAAGAGGTCGGAGTTCCAGGCCGCGGCGAGGTAGGCGAGGAGGCTGAGCCCCGCCAGAAGCCAGGCGCCGAGCGCCAGCATGCCGGCGAAGCCCGGCCGCCGCCTGGGACGAGCGTCGGGCGGAGTCGCGGCGAGCGGCGGATCGAGGGTGTTCTTCATCGCGCCGGCTCCCCGCGCCGCGTCCATCGCTCGATCCAGGCGATGACGACCGACGACACCGCCGTCATGACGAGGTAGAGGACGATCGCCGTGCCGAAGAACAGGAACGGCTCGCGCGTCACGCGGGCGGCGATCTGCGTCTGGCGCAGGAGATCCGCCAGCCCGACGACGGACACGAGCGCCGTGTCCTTGAGGAGGTTCATCCAAAGGTTCGACAGGCCGGGCAGGGCGACGCGAAGCACCTGCGGCAGGATGACGAGCACCATGGCCTGGCGCGGGCGCAGTCCGAGCGCCGCCGCGCCCTCGCGTTGTCCGTTGGGGATCGCGCGGAAGGCCGACAGGAAGACCTCGCTCGCGAAGGCGGAGAAGACGACGCCGAGCGCGACCATGCCGGACGCGAAGCTCGACAGCGCCAGAGCCGGTAGCCCGGCCCCCTCGCTCGCCGCCTTGAGAAGGCCGTTGATCCCGAAATAAACGATGAAGAGGGTGAGAAGCTCGGGCAGGCCGCGGAAGATCGTCGTGTAGATATCGGCGGACAAGCGCAGCGCCCAATCCTCGGACTGCTTGGCGAGCGACAGGAGGAAGCCGAGCACGAGGCCGAAGGGGAGCGTGGCGAGCGCGAGCGCGATCGTGACGAGAGCGCCCGAGGCGAGGTCGTCGCCCCAGCCTTCCGCGCCGAAGCCGAGGAGGCTCGTGATTGAAGTCATTCAGGCAGTCCGCCGGAGCGGCGCGCCGGCCCCGAGGGGCTCGGCGCGCCCGAAGGCATCAGGAGCCGTACACGTCGAAGTCGAAGTACTTGTCCTGCACTTCCTTATACTTGCCGTTGGCACGGATGGCCTGGATGGCCTCGTTGAACATGGTCCGCAGCTTCTCGTCGCCCTTGCGCAGGCCGATGCCGATGCCCTTGCCGTAGATGGCGGGATCGGCCGGCAACGTCCCGAGGAGCTTGCAGCAGGCGCCGGCATCGCTCTTCAGCCAGTCGGAGAGCACCACGACGTCGTCGACCACGGCATCGACGCGGCCGCTGTCGATGTCGAGCTTGTATTCTTCAGCGGTCGGATAGGGCCGGACTTCGGCGTCGGGGAAGAGGGCCTCGGCCGCCTGAAGATGGGTCGTGCCGGTCTGGGCACCGATCACCTTGCCGTCCAGCGCGGCGGCGCTCGGCTCGGCGATGTCGGAGTCCTTCGGCACGGCGATCGCCGGGGGCGTCTGATAGTACTTGTCGGTGAAGGCGATCTGTTCCTCGCGCTCCGGCGTGATCGACATGGAGGCGACGAGAGCGTCGAAGTTGCCGTTCTGGAGCGCCGGGATCATGCCGTCCCAGTCCTGCGTGACGAAGGTGCAGGTCACCTTCATCTGCTCGCAAAGGGCCTTGGCGATGTCGACGTCGAAGCCCTGAAGCTGGCCCGAGGCGTCGAGGAAGTTGAAGGGCGGATAGGCACCCTCCGTACCGATCACGACGGTCGACCAGTCCTTGCCGGCGTCGGTTTCCTGCGCGCCCGCCGCGCCCGCGGCGAAGGCCAGCGCGCTGCCGGCGAGAACGAGTGTCTTGAGAAGCGTCATGGAGTGCTTTCCGGTGTGTGAATCTGCACGATCGCCGGTAGGGCGCGAAGCGGCGGCGATGCTGCACGGAACCCGTTCGCCGCGCAACCGAGGGGAGGCTTCCGGGGCCTGCCGTTCCTCATCTTTTTTGCGCTCAAGGCGCAAGCGCCGCCTCGCGGCGGGCGGTCACCGCGCACATGAGGCCGAGGAAGCCGCAGGCGGCCATCAGGAGCGCGACCGCGACCGGTCCGTCCGAGCGCTCGGCCAGATGTGCGGCGATCGTCGAGCAGGCCGCGCCGGCGCCGATCTGAAAGGCGCCGAGAAGACCGGCCGCGGCGCCCGCCGCCTCCGGCCGGACGCTGACGCCGCCCGCGGTCGAGGAGGGCAGGGCGAGGCCGTTGCCGATGCCGACGACGAACATGGGCGCGAAGAGCGTCGCGGGCGTGACGAGCCCGGCGAGGAAGAGGCCGAGCGTGAGCAGCGGGGCGCTGAAGCTGAGAAGGCTCCCCGCGACCATCATCGGTTTCAAGCCAAAGCGTTGCGAATAGCGCCCGGCGACGAAGTTGCCGACGATGTAGCCGAAGGCGCAGAGCATGAACCACATGCCGTAGCCGGCCGGCGTCATGTCGAGGACGTGGCCGGCGATGATCGGGCCGCCGCCGAGGAAGGAGAAGAAGACCGCGGAAGTGAGGGCCGAGACGCCGACATAGCGCCAGAAGGCCGGCGAGCCGGCGAGGATGCCGTAGCTCGCCGCCTGGGCGAAGACCGGCTTGCCTTTGTCGCGGTTCGTCTCGGACAGGTCGAAGACGAGGAGGCCGAGGGTCAGGACGCCGAGAACCAGCAGCAGCCAGAAGACCGACCGCCAGCCGAAGGCGCCGTCCATGTGCCCGCCGATCGCCGGCCCGAGCATCGGCGCAACCGCGAAGCCCATGGTGACGTAGCCGATCATCGAGGCCGAGCGGGCGCGGTCGAACACGTCGCGCACGATGGCGCGAGAGAGCGCGATGCCGGTTGCGCTCGCTGCCTGGATGATCCGGCCGACGAGAAACACCGTCGCGGACCCGGCGACGATGCACATGAGCGTGCCGACGAGGAACAGGACGGAGCCGACGATCATCACGGGTCGGCGCCCGTAGCGGTCCGACAAGGGCCCGGCGAGGAGCTGGATCGCGGCCGTCGCCGCGAGATAGAGCGAGAGGCCGAGGCCGATCGTCGACGGCGGAACGTCGAAGTCGCCCGCGATCGAGGTCACCGACGGGATGAAGATGTTGATCGCAAGCGGCGACAGGGCCGAGGCTATCATCAGCGTCGCCAGCATCGGCGCGCGGATCGGCGTGGCGCCGGTCGTCAGGCCGGCTTCGTCGGTTCGTTTCAGCATCAGTGCACCTGCGCGCGGGCCACCTTGAGGCGACCGAGCCGCCGCTCGCGCAGCAGCGTGTAGAGGCCGCTCGCAACGACGATGGACGAGCCGACGACGACCGGGACGGTCGGTCGGTCCCCGAAAAGGACGAAGCCGAGAAGGAGGGCGTAGAGAAGGATGGAATAGCGGAACGGGGCGACGAAGCCCATGTCGCCCAGCCGCATGGCCTTCACGATGAAGATGTAGCCGACGCCGATCGACACGGCGCCGATCATGAGGGCGACGAGGATGTCGGGAGCGATCGGGTTCCATCCGACGAAGGGCAACCAGACCCATCCGACGATGCAGACCGCCGCCGCCGTGACGAGCGAGATCGTGATCGAAGGCAGGTGCGCGTCCATGCGGCGGGTCACGAGGTCGCGCATCGACGAGCAGGCGACGGACACGAGAACCGCCAGCGAGTAAGCGTTGAAGCCGTCCGAGCCGGGCTGGACGATGACGAGGACGCCGACAAAGCCGGTGCCGATCGCGCACCAGCGCCGCCAGCCGACCTGCTCTCCGAGAAACAGGGCCGCTCCGAGCGTCACCGCGAGCGGCGTCGCCTGGAAGATCGCGGATGCGTTCGCCATCGGCATGTGAGCGAGAGCGGTCAGATAGGAAATCGTCGCGCCGATGTCGGCCAGCGTGCGAGCCCCGAGCCGCGGCGAGAGGACGCGGGCGAGACCGACGAAGGCTCCGGCCCGCCAGGCCAGAACGGCCAGAAACGCTGTCGCCATCACGCCGCGAACGGCCATGATCTGCGCGATATCGAGGTCGCGCGTCGCATACTTCGTGCAGGCGTCGTTGATCACGAAGCCGCCCATCGCCGCCAGCATGAACAGTGCCGCGCGGACATTGTCGCTCAGGCGGGACGGCGATCGGGAAAGCACGAGGGATGCATGTCCGGATTAGACAGGGAAGCTTGGGATATACGCCTATGCCCTCGCGGTGAAAGCCCGTCCGGCGAAAAACTCCCTCGCCGGACCGTCGCGTCAGGACGCGTTCGCGCCGCGCAGCGAGTTGGTGATCGGGCCCACCAGCCGGTCGTAGGTCGCACGCTCTGAGTCGGGATACCGGATCGAGACGGAATGGATGAGGTCGCCTCGGAAGATGTAGCGCTCGTAGAAGATCAGACCGTCGCGAAAGCCGGACACCACGGCCCAGCGGTCGCCGGATGCCTTGTAGGTGACGGAATCGTCGGCGGCGCGGAGGGCGATCACGGACTTCGGTGTCTCGTTCCCGTCGTTGTAGCGGCCGTAGATGGCGAGCTGCGCGCCGCTCGGAGAAGTCCAGGCCAGCCCGTCCCCGTTGCTCGGCGCCGGAAGCTCCTCGGGAAAAGCGACGGCCGGAAAGCGCGCCGAGGTCCCGTAGCGGCTGTTGACGTAGGTGACGTCGCCGCCGTCGCGGCTCACCTGATCGGCCACCGCCGCGACCGGGAGCGCACTCAATCCGACCAGCGCCGTCAAGGCGATGACGCGCAATCTCGTCCGCATCGGGTCAGCCTCCCGTGACGCTCATGTGGCGCGAGACCGAAGGCGCCCTGGTGAGGCGATCGATCACGAAGTCATGGCCCTTCGGCTTGCGGCTGATGGCGGCGTCGATCGCCTGGTTCAGAAGTTCGTCGCCCTCGGACGCGCGCATCGGCCCGCGCAGGTCCGCGGCGTCCTCCTGGCCCAGGCACATGAAGAGCGTGCCGGTGCAGGTGACGCGAACGCGGTTGCAGCTTTCGCAGAAGTTGTGCGTCATCGGCGTGATGAACCCGAGCCGGCCGCCGGTCTGGGCCACCTCGACGTAGCGGGCCGGCCCGCCCGTCCGGAACGGGATGTCCTTCAGCGTCCAGCGCTCCGAAAGGCTGGCGCGAACGGCGCTGAGCGGCAGATAGCGGTCGGTCCGGTCCTCGTCGATCTCGCCCATCGGCATGGTCTCGATGAGGGTCAACTCCATCCCCTCGCCATGCGCCCACTCGATCATCGACGGGATCTCGTCGTCGTTGAAACCCTTCAGGGCGACGGCGTTGAGCTTCACCTTGAGACCGGCGCTCCGCGCGGCCATGAGGCCGCCCATCACCTTGTCGAAGTCGCCCCAGCGCGTGATCGCCTTGAACTTGCCGGCATCCAGCGTGTCGAGGGACACGTTGATGCGCTTGACGCCGCAATCGGCGAGTTCGGAG
>CANJKV010000043.1 GCA_947474855.1 Aurantimonadaceae bacterium
CGCTCCGGCGTGCCGGCGGCGGCGAGCTGCAGGGCCCGCACCACGATGCGCCGGGCGAGCGGGATCTTGTAGGCGTTGTCGCCGGAGGGCCGGGCATCGGCCAGCGCGATCTGCGCCGCCCGCTCGAAGGCGGCGCGGTCGGGCGCCTGTCCGGCGAGCGCGGCCTCCGCTTCGGCCGAGCGCCAGGGTTTGAGCGCGACGCCGCCGAGCGCGAGCCTCGCCTCGCCGATCCGGCCGTCATCCTCCAGGGTCAGCGCGGCCGCCGCGGAGACCACGGCGAAGGCGTAGGAGGTGCGCTCGCGGACCTTGAGGTAGCGCGAATGGGCGGCGAACCCCGCGGCCTCGGGCGGCAGGCGCAGGGCGACGATCATCTCGTCCGGCTCGCGGGCCGTTTCGCGCTCCGGCGTCGCGCCGGGCAGGCGGTGGAACTCGGCGAGCGGCACCTCGCGCCGGCCTGCCGGACCCTCCAGCTCCACCACCGCGCCGAGCGCGGCGAGCGGCACGCAGAAGTCCGAGGGGTGGGTGGCGATGCAGTGCTCGCTCCAGCCGAGAACGGCGTGGGAGCGGTTCTCGCCCCCGAGGGCGTCGCAGCCGCTGCCGGGCTCGCGCTTGTTGCAGGCGCTCGCCGTGTCGTAGAAATAGCGGCACCGCGTGCGCTGAAGGACGTTGCCGGCGGCCGTCGCGGCATTGCGCAGCTGGCCGGAGGCGCCCGATAGGAGCGCTTCGGCGATCGCGGGATAGCGGACGGCGAATTCCGGATCGTGGGCGAGGTCGGCGTTGCGCACCAGCGCGCCGATGCGCGTGCTCCCGTCGGAGCGTCGCTCCACCTCGTTCAGGCCGGGAAGATGGGTGAGGTCGACGAGCCGATTCGGCCGCGCGATTCCGCCCTTCATCAGGTCGAGGAGGTTGGTGCCGCCGGCCAGAAAGGCGGCGCCGGGCGCGGCGGCGGCCGCGACGGCTTCGGCCAGGGTCCCGGGGCGGACGTATTCGAACCTGTTCATGCCGCCTTCTCCTGGCGTCCGTTCGTCTCGGCCATGCGCGCGCCCGCCTCGATCACCGCCTCGGTGATGCCGGCATAGGCGCCGCAGCGGCAGAGATTGCCGCTCATGCCCTCGCGCACCCGCTCGGGATCGCCGCCCGCCTGGGCTTCCGCGATGAGGCCGACGGCGCTCATGATCTGGCCCGGCGTGCAGTAGCCGCACTGGAAGCCGTCATGGGCGATGAAGGCGGCCTGGACGGGGTGCAGCTCGCCGCCCGTGGCGAGGCCCTCGATCGTGGTGACGCTCGATCCGTCGAGGCTGACCGCGAGGGCGAGGCAGGAATTGACGCGCCGGCCGTCGAGAAGAACCGTGCAGGCGCCGCACTGGCCGCGGTCGCAGCCCTTCTTGGTGCCGGTCAGGTCGAGCCGCTCGCGAAGGAGGTCGAGCAGCGTCACGCGCGGATCGTCGAGGTCGATCCGCCGCTCCTCACCGTTGATCGTCAGGCGAATGGAATGGTTCATGCCGTCACCCGTTCAGTGATAAGTCGAACCGGATTGATCGAGGTCGTCGCCGGCGCCCGCGCGCTAGGCGGCGCTGGATCGATGGTCGCGCCGATCCGTCGACCGGCATGCACGCAATTATACGGAGGCACCCTCCGTTTTCAAGCCTGGAGGAGTTCCAAGGTCCAAAATGGTCACGGACCCGAACAAAGCAACGCGCAAGCCCCGCGCCGATTCGCTGCGAAACCGCGAGCGCCTGCTGGCGGCCGCGGCCGAGATCTTCCGCGCCGGGGGGCCCGAGGCGAGCCTTGAAGCGGTGGCCCGGCGCGCCGAGGTCGGCATCGGCACGCTCTACCGCCACTTCCCGACGCGCGAGGCGCTGTTCGAGGCGGTCTATCGGCGCGAGGTGGAGCAGCTGGCGGAACTGGCCGAGGCGCTTGCCGGAAGCGAGCCGCCGTTTCGGGCGCTGCGGCTCTGGCTCCACGCGGGCGTCCGGCTGACCGCGACGAAACGCGGCATGCTGACCGCCCTGAAGCTGGCGATCGACAAGTCGTCGGAGATCTACGCCTTCTCCTCCGCGCAGCTGACGCGGGCGATCGACCTGCTTCTGCGGCGCGCGAGCGCCGCCGGCGAGGTGCGCGGCGACGTCGAGCCGGAGGACGTCCTCCAGGCCCTCGTCGGCCTGTCGCTCATGGGCCGGCAGGAGGATTGGGAAACCAACGTCATCCGCCTCGTCGACATCTTCGTCGACGGGCTGCGCGCGCCCGTGCCGCTGCCGCCCGATGCCCTCGCGGGCTGAGTAGCGCCGGCCCGGGCCGGCGCGGCCGCCCCGTCAGCCTTGCGGCGCGAGCTTGTCCTGCGTCTTCGTGTCGAAGTCGCCCGCCTCGTGGCGCTCGTGGAGCTGGCTCGCCGGATCGCCGAAGACGCGGTTCACCATGCGGCCGCGCTTGACCGCCGGCCGGGCGCCGACGAGCTCGGTCCAGCGCTGGAGGTTCTTGTAGTCCCCGACCTGCAGGAACTCGCCCGCGTCGTAGATCTCGCCCCGGGCGAGAACGCCGTACCAGGGCCAGATCGCCATGTCGGCGATCGTGTAGTCGGGCCCGGCGACGTACTCGCTCTCCGCCAGCCGGCGGTCGAGGACGTCGAGCTGGCGCTTCACCTCCATGGCGTAGCGGTTGATCGCGTACTCGATCTTGACCGGGGCATAGGCGTAGAAGTGGCCGAATCCGCCGCCGAGAAAGGGCGCGCTGCCCATCTGCCACTGCAGCCAGGACAGCGTTTCGGCGCGCGCCGCGCGGTTCTGCGGCAGGAAGGCGCCGAACTTCTCGGCGAGATAGATCAGGATCGCGCCGGATTCGAAGACGCGCACCGGCTCGGGCTCGCTTCGGTCGAGAAGAGCGGGAATCTTGGAGTTCGGGTTCACCGACACGAAGCCGCTGCCGAACTGGTCGCCCTCGTTGATGCGGATGAGCCAGGCGTCGTACTCGGCTCCGTCATGGCCGAGGGCGAGGAGCTCCTCCAGCATGATCGTGACCTTCACGCCGTTGGGCGTGGCGAGCGAGTAGAGCTGCAGGGGATGGCGTCCGACCGGCAGGTCCTTGTCGTGGGTCGGCCCGGCGATCGGCCGGTTGATGTTGGCGAAGCGCCCGCCGCTCGCTCTGTCCCAGGTCCAGATCTTCGGCGGTACGTAGTCGGCGCTGTCGGTCATCTGAGGTCTCCGGAGGGGGAATCGCGCCAGATATGGGCGAGGACGCAGGCGATGCCAGCGCGGAAAGCCGAGTCGGCACGCGGCCGCCAACCATTTCTTCACCGGTCGCGGGCCAGGGTGCGATCACCTCGGGCGGTTGTCAGCGACGCCAGTTCCGAGTTCTCGGCCGGCGGCGGGGCGATCGACCCAATCTCGTCCCGCTGCCGCGCGCCGCTTAACTCTTCCTTAAGCCTATCGGCCGAGCCTCCTCTCCGACGCAACGAGCAGAGGAGCGGTCCGATGGACTCGATCAAGCGCTCGCCGGCCCTGGGCATTCTGGTCGGCATGATCGTGGCCGGCCTGCCGGTGGCGGTCGTCATGCTGGCCTGAGCCAACGTCCGGACGAAGCCCGACCGGCGGCAAGCCGCCGGTCGGTGCGCCGACGCTCGAGGCTTGATGCCTTCAGGCCGGCTTCTGCCTGAGATAGTCCTCGACCGTGTCGCGCACGCCCCGCGCCCAGAGCGATCGCAGGTGCCCCGCGAAGGCCTCGCCATAGCGCGGGTCTTCTCCGAGGTCCCCGAAGACGCGGCGCATCGCCAGGAAGCGCGAGGGATCCTGCTTCGCCTCGATGGCGGCGGCGCGGATCGTGTCCCAGTCGGGATCGTTCGGCTCGACCGGAGTCCCGTCCTCCAGTTCGCCGTAGGCGTAGCGGCACCAGAGCGCCGAAACGAGCGCGAGGCCCGAAACGTCCTGCCCCTTCGCCAGGAGCTCGCGCGCGGCCGGGAGCACGAACTTCGGCTGGCGGTTCGAGCCGTCGAGGCAGAGGCGGCGGGTCGTGTCGCGCACCTCCGGATTGCCGAAGCGGTGGGTGACGGTGGCGAGATAGTCCTCGCGGCTCACCCCCTCGATCGAGGGCGAGGCGGGCAGGAGGTAGTTCTTCTCCACGCTGGCGAGGAAGCGGGCGACGAGCGGCTCGCGCATCGCCTCGTGGACGAGCTCGATGCCCAGCAGCGCCGCGGGATAGGCGATCGTCGCGTGGCCGGCATTGAGGATGCGCAGCTTCATCAGCTCGTAGGGGGTGACGTCCTCGACGAAGGTGACGCCGACGGCCTCCAGCGAGGGCCGGCCGCTGGCGAAGCGGTCCTCGATCACCCACTGCTTGAAGGGCTCGCAGAAGACCGGCCGCTTGTCGGCGATCGCCTTCTGCGCCTTCAGCTGCTCGACCTGCTGGGGCGTCGTCGCCGGCGTGATGCGGTCGACCATCGAGTTCGGGAAGGTGACGCTCTGCGCGATATGGGCCGCGAGGTCCGGATCGGCGGCGCGGGCGAGACCTTCCACGAGGGTGCGCGTCAGGTCGCCGTTGTGGGGAAGGTTGTCGCAGGACAGCACCGTCAGCGGCGGGGCGCCGGCGGCGCGACGCGCGGCGATGGCCGACACGATGAGGCCGAAGACCGTCCGGGCATCGGCGAGATCGGCGGCGTCGGCGACGAGGTCGGGATGGCCGAGGTCCGGCGTGTCGCCGGAAACGTAGTAGCCGCCTTCCGTGATGGTGAGCGAGACGATGCGCGTGTCGGGCGCGGTCAGGGCCGCGAGCATGGCGGCGCGGTTCCCCGGCTCGACGAAGTCGACGAGCGCGCCGATCACCCGCGTGTCCGCTCCCGCTTCCGACACCTCGGTCACGGTGTAGAGGCAGTCCTGCGAAACGAGGTCGTCGCGAAGGCCCTTGTCCTCCAGGCGCACCGACAGGCCCGTCACGCCCCATTCGTGGCCCTGGCCCTGCCCGAACAGGTCGTCGAGGTAGACGAGCTGGTGGGCGCGGTGGAAGTTGCCGACGCCGATATGGACGATGCCGGTCTTGAGGGCGGCGCGGTCAAAGGAGGGCACGGCTGCGGTCGCGGACAAGGCGCCGAGGGCGGCGGCTTCGACGGGCGTCATCGGCGGATCTCCTCCTGGTGCCGTGGGCCGACGCAACGGGCCCGGGCGGTCATGGCCATGGTGCTACGCCCGGCGGCGCGGGGAGGCAAGCGGCCCCGGCGGGCGTTTCCGCCTTGGGCGCGAAACCCGATCAGGCCGCCGCTTTTCGCGCGAGCGCCTCGAAGCCGAAGGCCTCGACCGGCAGGCGCGATGCGCCGTCCAGCACGAGGTCGGCGAGGATCTCGCCCACGACGCTGGCGAACTTGTAGCCGTGGCCCGAGCAGGGCGAAGCGACGACGACGCGGCGCTCGCCCGGCAGGTGGTCGAGAAGGAAGTCCTCGCCCGGCAGCATGGTGTAGCGGCAGGTGGTCGTCGCCAGCCGCGGCCCGGCGGCGAGCGGCAGGCGGCGGGCGATGAAGTCGTCGAGGAGGTCGGTGTCGCGCGCGTTCGCCGGCGCGTCCGCGCGGTCGGGATCGCCGACCGGCTCGCGGAAGTGCGCGTGCTTGCCGACCTTGACGCCGTCCGGACCCAGCGCCGGCATGCCGAAGAAGGAGCCGACCGGGCCGGCATCGCGCAGGAAGACGGGCATGGCGCCGAGCGCCGTCGCGGCCTTGTTCTTCGGCTCGTACCACGCGACGATCTGGCGGATCGGCTGGGCGAGCCCGCGAAGCGCGGGCACCAGCTCGGCGATCCAGGGGCCGGTCGCGACGACGACGGTTTTCGCGCGCAGGCGCTCGGGGCCGATGCGCAGCGTCACCCCCGCATCGTCCGGCTCGATCGCCTCGACGCGGGTGTCCAGCCGCAGCTCGGCGCCGCTGGCGCGCGCCCAGTCGAGATGGGCCGACACGGCGACTTCGGGGCGCACGAAGCCGCCCTGATGCTCCAGCACGGCAATCTCGTCGGGATCGAGCGCGAAGGCGGGAAAGCGCGCGGTCATGGCGGCCGGGTCGAGGACGTCGTGGGCGAGGTCGTATTCCCGGCAGGAGGCCAGCGTTCCCGACACGATCGGGCTGTCCGGCCGGCCGATCTGGAGGACGCCGGTGATGGTCAGCACCTCGCGGCCCGTGTGCCGCTCCAGCGCTCGCCAGGTCTCGTAGGCGCGGCGCAGCATCGGCACGTAGCTCGGATCCTCGAAATAGCCGAGGCGGATGATGCGGCTGTCGCCGTGCGAGGAGCTCAGGGCGTTGGCGGGCGTCCTCGCCTCGATGCCGATCGCCTCGGCGCCGCGCGCCGCGGCCTGGGCCAGCGCCGCGCTGCCCATGGCGCCGAGGCCGATCACCGCGACGTCGCAATCGAAGAAAGCCATCGGATGCCTCGCTCGGACGGGAAAGACGCGACGCCGGCTCGGCGTTTCGTCCGGCCCTGCGCGCGTCCGCGAGTTTAGCCGCGGAAAAACTTACGTCAAACTGACGATCTGGGCCGTTGCACTGTTTTGAAACTTGTCTAATCCTAGGGCAATCCAGCTCGGGGGATCGCCGCCATGTCGCGTTTCATCAAGACCTTGGACCAGTTGCGGCGGGGTCGCAGCCCGATCGAGAGCCAGGTGATGGACGAGTTCCTCGCCGGCCGCCTCGATCGCCGCGCCTTCCTGCGCCACGGCGCCCGCGTCGGACTGTCCGCCGCCGTCATGGCGGGTGTGCTGAAGGGCGTGGGGCTCGATCCGGTCGGCCGCGCCTTGGCGCAAGACGCCAAGCCCGGCGGCACGGTGCGCGTCGCGCAGATCACCCCCGCCGGCGCCATCGAGCCGGTCTCCGTCTACGATCAGGGCGGCCTCCTGCCGCTCCAGCTCGTCGGCGACTTCCTGGTGATGGACGGGCCGGACCTCCAGCTGCGCCCGATGCTCGCGACCTCCTGGGAGCCCAACGAGGACGGCAGCGTCTGGACCTTCAAGCTGCGCGAAGGCGTCAAGTTCCACGACGGCCGCACCATGACGGCGGACGACGTCGTCGCCTCGATCGACCGCCTGGCCGACCCCGCCAACGGCTCCAACGCGCTGTCGGCGCTGAAGGGCGTCCTGTCCAAGGGCGGCACGACCAAGGTCGACGACCTGACGGTGCGCTTCACCCTCGACGCGCCCAACGGCAATTTCCCCTATTACGTCTCCACCGACAACTACAACGCCATCATCGTGCCGGCCGACTATGCCGGCGACTTCGAGAAGACCTTCAACGCCACCGGCCCCTTCAAGCTGGACAGCTACACGCCGAAGGTCGGCGCGAGCTTCGTGCGCAACCCCGACTACTGGGACGGGCCGGCGCTGATCGACCGGGTCGAGCTGTCCTTCTACGCCGAGCTCCAGCCGCAGATCCTGGCGCTGCTCGGCGGCCAGGTCGACATGATCCAGCAGATCTCCGTCCAGGGCGGCCGCACCCTCCTCGACAACCCGGCGGCCAAGATCATCCGCCTGAAGTCGAACGCCCACCGCCAGATCCACATGAAGAACAAGGGCGCCTTCGCCGACAAGCGCGTGCGCCAGGCCATGGCGCTGACGCTCGACCGCCCCGCCATCGTCCAAGGCCTGTTCCAGGGCATGGCGGATCTGGGCAACGACAGTCCCTTCGCGCCCGTCTTCCCCTCCACCGACACCAGCGTGCCCCAGCGCGCCAAGGATATCGAGAAGGCCAAGGCCCTGATGGCCGAGGCGGGCATGGGCTCGGGCTTCGACGTCACCTTCACGACCATGCAGATGCAGGAGCTGCCGACGCTGGCAACCCTCCTGCGCAACGCGGCGGGCGAGATCGGCATCCGCGTGAACCTCAAGATCGAGGAAGTCGCGGCCTATTACGGCGACGCCGTGCCGGGGAAGTCCGACTGGCTGGACTCCGAGTTCGGCATGACCGACTACGGCCATCGCGGCACGCCCAACGTCTTCCTCTCGGCGCCCTTGCTCAGCACCGGCACCTGGAACTCGGCCGAGTTCAAGAACCCGGAATACGACCGCCTCGTCGCCTCCTACGTCGCCGCGCTCGATCCGGCCGACCAGAAGGCGCAGGCCGGCGCGATCCAGACCCTGCTCCTGGACGAGACGCCGGTGATCTTCCCCTATTTCTACGACTACCTCTCGGCCACCGTGCCGAACCTGCAAGGGGTCGAGACCACCGCCATGGGGCAGATCTTCCTCCACAAGGCGAGCTACACCTGACGCTGCGGGGCGAAAGGGTCCCATGCCGCACGCCCTCGGCCGCTTCTTCGCCAAGCGCTTAGGCCTCAGCCTCCTCACGCTCTGGCTCCTCAGCGTCGTCGTGTTCCTCGGCACCCAGGTGCTGCCGGGGGACCCCGCCCGCGCCATCCTCGGCCCGCTCGCCGATCCGCGCGCCGTCGCCGCGCTGAACGAGCAGCTCGGCGCCGACCGGCCGCCGGTCGAGATCTATCTCTCCTGGGTCGGCGGCCTCCTGACGGGCGACATGGGCCAGTCCTACGCCTACCGCTCGCCCGTCGCGCCGTTCATCGGCGCGGCGCTGGTGAACTCCCTGAAGCTCGCGGGGATGGTGTTCCTGATCGTCGTGCCGCTCGGCATCGGCGCGGGGGTGCTTGCCGCGCTCCACGCGGGGCGCCCCCTCGACCGGGCGATCAGCGTCGCCGGCCTGTCCCTGACGGTGATCCCCGAATTCGTCTCCTCGATCGCCCTCATCCTCGTCTTCGCCGTGCTGCTCCGCTGGCTGCCGCTCTCGGCCACCTGGCCGACCGGCGCGGGGCCGCTCGTGCAGATGCAGCACCTCCTGCTGCCGGCCCTGCCGCTCGTGATCGTCCTCTTCGGCTACATCGCCAGGATGACACGGGCGGGCACCGTCGAGGCGCTGTCGGCGGACTATACCCGCACCGCGGTCCTCAAGGGCCTGCCCTGGCGCACGGTCCTGTCGCGCCACGTGCTTCGCAACGCGCTGCTCCCCACCATCACCGTGATCGCCGCCCAGATGGGCTACGCGCTCGGCGGCCTCGTCGTCGTGGAATCCCTCTTCCGCTACCAGGGCATCGGCTCGCTGGTGCTGGGCGCGGCGCGCGCCAAGGACTTCGCCATGCTCCAGGCCGGCATCCTCGTCATCGGCGGCTTCTTCGTCGTGACGACGCTCGCCGCCGACCTCGCCACCGCCATGCTCGATCCGCGCCTGAGAACCGGAGGCCGGCGATGAGCGACCTGACCGTGCGCGCCCCAGCCGAGATGAGCGCGCCCGCCGCCGACAGGCCCCAGCGCGGCGCGCTCGCGACGCTCCTGCGCACGCCGAGCTTCCTCGTCGGCGCCGCCATCCTTCTCTTCTGGGGCGTCTGCGCGGCCTTCGCACCGAGCTTCGTGCCCTACGACCCCTATGCCGACGACCTTCTCAACACGCTCTCGCCGCCCTCCGCCGAGCACTGGTTCGGCACCGACCAGATCGGGCGCGACGTGTTCTCGCGCGTCCTCACCGGGGCGCGCGACATCCTGACCATCGCGCCCCTCGCGACCCTCGTCGGCACGGTGGCGGGCACCGCGATCGGCCTCGTCACCGGCTATTTCGGCGGCTGGATCGACGCGATCGTCGGGCGCCTCCTCGAGGTCATGCTGTCGCTGCCGCTCATCATCGTCGCGCTCCTCGTCCTCGTCGCGCTCGGTCCCTCGACGCCGACCGTGGTGGTCGTCGTCGGTCTCGTCTTCGCGCCGCTCGTCGCGCGGACCGTGCGCGCCGCGGTGCTCAGCGAACGCCACCTCGACTACGTCGCCGCGGCGACCGTGCGGGGCGAGGGGGCCTTCACCATCATGGTGACGGAGATCCTGCCCAACATCCTGCCTCCCATCATCGTCGAGGCGACGGTGCGGCTCGGCTACGCCATCTTCACCATCGCCTCGCTCTCCTTCCTCGGCTTCGGCGTCCAGCCGCCCTCGCCGGACTGGGGCCTGTCGATCGCCGAGAACTACGGCGTCCTCGTCGGCGGCTTCTGGTGGACCGTGGTCTTCGACACGATCGCGACCGCCTCGCTCGTCGTCGCGGTCAACCTCGTCGCCGAGTCGCTGCAAAGGGCGCTCTCCGAATGAACGCCGCGCCCCCGCTCCCGCCGGTCCTGCGCCTCGACGATCTCAGCGTCTCGTATCGCGTGCGCGGCCGCGCGATCCCCGTCCTGACGAAGGTCAGCCTCCAGGTCGGGCGCGGCGAGGCCTATGGGCTCGTCGGCGAGTCCGGCTCGGGCAAGTCGACCGTCGCGCTCGCCCTCCAGCGCGTGCTGCCGCCGAGCGGCCGCATCGCCGGCGGCCGGGCGCTGATCGAGGGCCAGGACGTGTCCGCCCTCGACCGCGCGGCGCTGCGCCAACTGCGCGCCAGAACCGTCGCCATGGTGTTCCAGGACCCCGGCCGGGCGCTGAACCCGTCCCTGACGGTCGGCCGCCAGATGGCGGAGGTCTTCGCGATCCTGGGGCTCAGCGCCCGCGAGGCGGCCGAGCGGTCCGAGGACATGCTCGCGCGGGTGCGCATCTCCTCGCCCGCCCGCGTCATGGGCGCCTACCCGCACCAGCTCTCGGGGGGCATGCAGCAGCGCGTGGTGATCGCCATGGCGCTGGCCAAATCCCCCTCGCTCCTCATCCTCGACGAGCCGACCACGGGCCTCGACGCCACGATCGAGGCGGAGGTGCTCGACCTCGTCGACGATCTGCGGCGCGAGTTCGGCGCCTCGATCCTGTTCATCAGCCACAATCTGGGCGCCATCGCCGGCCTCTGCGACCGCGTCGGCGTCCTTTATGCCGGGCGCCTCGTCGAGGAGGGGCCGGCGCGCGCCCTCTTCGCCGAGCCGCGCCACCCCTATACGGAAGGCCTCTTGCGCTGCCTGCCGCGGGCGAGCATGCGCAAGGGCGTCGCGCCCCTCGACGCCATCCCCGGCTTTCCCCCGGCGCCGGGCTCGATCAAACAGGGCTGCGTCTTCGCGCCCCGCTGCGGCCTTTCCGACGAGCGCTGCCGCACGATCGACCCGCCCTTCGCCGTCGTCGGCGAGGGGCGCGCCAGCCGCTGCCACTATCCCGACCGGGTGGCGGACCTTCCCCGCGCGACGCCCGCTCCGGCACTCGCCGCGCCCGCGCGGGACGCCGCGGCCGTGCCCGTCCTCGCCCTCGAATCCCTGTCCAAGACCTACGACACCGGCGGCGCCAAGGTCCACGCGCTGCGCGACGTGTCGCTGACGCTGATGCCCGGCGAAACGCTCGGCCTCGTCGGCGAGTCCGGCTCGGGCAAGTCGACGCTCGCCCACGCGCTGCTCGGCCTCCTCGCGCCCGATCCCGGCAGCAGCATCCTTCTCGACGGCAAGCCGCTGCCGGCCGAGGTGCGCGCCCGCTCTCCGCAAGAGATCAAGGCGGTCCAGATCGTCTTCCAGAACCCGGATTCGGCGCTAAACCGCTCGCAGAGCGTGCGGCGCCTCGTCGGCCGGGCGGTGAAGCGCCTCGCCGGTCTGTCGGGCGCCGCGCGCGAGGCGCAGGTGCGCCGCCTCCTCGACGCCGTGCGCCTCACCGAGCGCCAGCTGCCGGCGCGCCCGCGCCAGCTCTCCGGCGGCATGAAGCAGCGCGTCGCTGTCGCCCGGGCCTTTGCCGGCTCGCCCCGCCTCGTCGTCTGCGACGAGCCGACCTCGGCGCTCGACGTCTCGGTGCAGTCGGCGATCCTGAACCTCCTCGCCGAGCTCCAGGCCGAGCGGCAGGTCAGCTACCTCCTGATCTCCCACGATCTCGGCGTCGTCCGCTACCTGTCCGACAAGATCGCCGTCCTCTACCTCGGGCGCCTGATGGAGGTCGGCCGCGCGGCAAGCGTCCTCGACGGCCCGCACCACCCCTATACGGAAGCCCTCCTCTCGGCCGCCCCGTCCGTGTCCGGCGAGCGCGGCACCCGCATCCGCCTCGAAGGCCAGGTGCCGAGCGGCCTCAACCCGCCGACCGGCTGCGTCTTCCACACCCGCTGCCCCCGCCGCATCGGCCCGATCTGCGACACTGAGGAGCCGCCGCTCACCGCGGACGCTGCCGGCCACGCCATCCGCTGCCACCTGCCGCGCGAGCAGCTCGGCCGGGCGCCGGCAAGCATTCCGGTGGCCGAGACGGCGTGAAGGGTCAGGCGAGAACCGGGTAGCCCAGCTCGGCCGCTTCCGCCTCGTAGCGCAGGAGCACGGCGTAGTCCTCGACGGCCGCCGGCTCGAAGCCGGCGAGGCCGAGGGCGTCGCAGGCCTCGGCATTCGCGGGGTCGGCGATGGTTTCCGTGAGGGCGCGGCGCAGGATCGCGATCCGCTCCTCGCTCGCGTCGCCCGCGGCGATGAAGGGGAGGGTGGGGCTCTCGGGCGTTTGCGCCAGAACCCGGACACCCTCCGTCAGGTCCGGCCGATGACGCGCGGCGAGGCCGAAGGTGACGCAGTCGACCGCCGCGGCGTCCGCAGCGCCCGCCGCCACCGCGGCGAGGCTCGCGAGATGCGCGCCGGTCTCGACGAGCGCGCCGAAGAAGCGGCCATCACGCGAGAAAGGCGCGACCGCGCGGCGCAGGAGGTTCATGCCCGTATTGCTGTCGCGCCCGTTGAGCGCGGCGCGGGTGCCGCGGAGGTCTTGGAGGGCGCGGAAAGGCGCCTCGCCGCGCACGACGACGAGGCTGCGATGAAAGCCGCTTCGGCAGCCCGGCAGCGCATAGGTCGGCCGGCCGACCACGGCGATGGTTCCGCCGAGTTCGGTGACGAGGGGGTAGCCGCAGGTCTGGCCGAGGAGGAGGCGCGGGTTTCGCCAGATCGCGCGAAGGGATGCCTCGCGCTCCAGCCCGTCCGGCACGTCCGCGATCCCCGCCGCGCGCAGGCGGCGGCCGAGCGCCGCCCAGAGCGCGTCGTTGGCGCTTCGGAGCCAGGCCGGATCGTACATGCCGAGATTGGCGAGAGCGTCGTCGCTCACGGGCTTTCCCCGTGCAGCGGCTCCGCGGCGGGCTCGGGAACGGCGACGCCTCGCCGGCCGCCGATGACGACGAGAACGCCCGAGCCCGCGATGAGGAGGCCGCCGACAAGGGCGGGCGGCGCCGGCCATTCGGCGTAGAACAGGGCGCCGAAGACGAGCGCCCATGCAAGGCGCACCACGTCGAGCGGGATGACGACGGCCGCGTCGGCCCGGCGCATGGCTTCCAGGAAGAAGACCTGGCCGAGAACGTTGCAGAGCGCGAAGAAGCCTAGCCAGCCGAGGTCCGCCGCGCTCGGCCAGGCGAAGACGGGCACCGCCAGGACGCCCGCCAGCCCCCCCATGCCGAGGGCGAGGACGAGCGCGCTCACCGCGCTGCCGTCGCCGCGCGACTGGAGCTTGGCGACGAGCATCGAGGCCGCGAAGAGCGCCGCGGAGGCGAGCGCGGCGGCGATACCGAAGGCGTTGGCGGAGCCCATGTCGAGGCCGGGGCCGACGATCAGGGCGACGCCGCACAGGCCCGCGGCGATGGCGATCCATTGCAGCGGCGAGGCCCGTTCGCCGAGCACCGGGCCGCCGGCCAGCGCGGCGAAGAGGATGGCGGAGAAGCCGAGCGCCGTCGCCTCGGCGAGGGGCAGGGCGCGCAGCGCCAGGTACCAGACGAGGATCGCCGCGCCGTTGAGAACGGCGCGCAGCGCGTGCAGCGGCAGGCGGGCGCGGGATATCCGGGGCGCCCCCGCGAGGCGCCAGAGCGGCACGAGCAGCGCGACGCTGAACAATTCGCGCCAGAACACGATCACGAAGGGGTGCAGCGTCTGGCTGAGGCCCCGCACCGCCGCCTCCATCGCCGCGACGACGGCGCCCGAAGCGATCATGAAGCCGGCGCCGGCGAGTGTCCCCGAGCGGCGCGTCACTGCGGCTCGCGGCCGGGCGCGCGGTCGAAGGGGTGGGTCGGCCGGTCGTGGGGGCTGACGAGGAAGCGGCGGACGACCTCGCCGTAGCTTTCGTAGAGGAGCCCGTCGTTTCCCGCGAGCAGCGCGGCGCGGTTGGCGCGATACCAATCCGGCAGGCGGTACCAGGGCAGCGTCGGCTGCGCGTGGTGGGCGGCGTGGAGGTTGTTGTTGAGGAACAGGAGGCCGAGCACCGGCGCGTTCTCCACGATTGCCGTGCGCTTCTCGACGGCACTCTCCGCCTTGTGCTCGGCGAAGGAGCGCAGCATCGACAGCGCCGTTCCCGGATACAGGAACAGCGCGGCGTAGGCGAGCGGGTGGAGGCCGCAGACGAGCACGAGCCAGGCGAGAACCGCGGCGCAGCCGAGGAGGTGGCGCGCCCAGATCCGCGCGATCACCTTGTCGCCGCCCCGGATGGCCTTCGCTTCGGACAGGAGGAAGCGGCCGACCGACCAGAAGGGGCCGATCGCGAGGCGCCCGAGAAGCCGCGACTGCGCCCGCACCAGCCAGCGGCCAAGCCGGCCGAGCCGCGCCCAGTCGGCTTCCGTCCAGTAGTAGGATTCCGGGTCGTCCAGCGGGTCGGTCAGCCGCTCGTCGCGGTGGTGGCTGAGATGCAGCATCCGGTAGCGCGCGAAGGGCAGCCAGAGCGACAGCGGCACGGAGCCGAGCGCGCGGTTGAAGGCGCGCCAGCGTGTCGGATGTCCGTGGATGATCTCGTGCTGGAGCGAGCTTTGCCAGGCGATCACCCAGGCGCCGAGCGGCACGAGGAGGACGAGCGGGATCGCGGCATGGAAGAATGTCAACAGCCCCCACCCGGCATAGATGCCGATGGCGAGGCTCATGGTGGGCCACTCCACCGCGGCGCGGTGGCGGGGAAGGGTGGCGGATGCGTTGATCGACAGGCTCAGGGACATGGAGCAACGATCCTGCCGGACGCGCTGCGTTGCAACGCGGGACAGTGAAGCGCTCGTGGTTAATAATCCCCATGACCGGTGGATTGATGATAAAGATCACCATCGGTGATGATTCGAAAGGATATGCGGTGCGGCGGCAGGTGGTCCACGTCTTCCGCGAGCGGCTTCTCCAGGTGATCGAGCGCTCGCACCTGTCGCCGGCCGCCTTCGCGCGCACGCTCGGCATCGACCGCTCGACCCTGTCGCAGCTCCTGTCGCCCGCCAACGACCGCCTGCCGCGGGCCGAGACCCTGGCGGCGGTCTCCCAGCGCTACGGCGTATCCGTCGACTGGCTGCTCGGCCTCACCAGCCAGGAGCGGCAGGGCGCCGACGTGGTGGAACAGGTGCGCGTCGAAGGGCAGGCCGGCTCGCCGACCGACGACCGGTTCCTCGCCTGGTATGCCGAGGCCGAGAATGCCGGATACCGCATCCGCACCGTGCCGCGCAGCTTTCCCGACTTCCTCAAGCTCGGCGACGTGATCCGCTACGAATACGCGCAGTGGCCGGAGGTCGACGTCGAGGCCAGCGTGCGCTGGGCGGGCGAGCGGCTGGACTCGATGCGCCGCTCCGACCTGTCGCAGGAGGCTTGCCTGCCGCTTCAGGGCCTGCGCGCCTTCGCCCGCGGCGAGGGACAATGGGAGGGCCTGCCGGCGGCCCTGCGGCGCGAGCAGTTGACGGTGATGGCCACGACCTGCCGCGCCATCTATCCGAGCCTGCGCGTCCACCTCTACGACCTGCGCGACACCTATTCCGCCCCCTTCACCGTCTTCGGCCCGCAGCGCGCCAGCCTCTACACCGGCGGCCTGTTCTTCGTGTTCACTGCCAGCGCCCACGTCCGCCTCCTCAACCAGCGCTTCGACGACCTCATCCGGGCGTCGGCGGTGCAGCCGACGGGTGTGGCGGAGGTCATGGAGGGGCTGGCGCGGGAGGTGGGGTGAGGCGGGTCCGCCGCGCCGAAGCGTCAGGCCGGCTGCGGGGCCGGCGGGGCGGCGTGCTCTTCGAGGTCCATCTGCCCGGCCGCGAAGCGCGTCGCCTCCTCGGGCGAGCGCTCGCCGGCGATGGCACCGGCCACCGTGTCGCCGATGAGGGGGCCGAGCTTGAAGCCGTGGCCGGAGCAGGCGCTGACGATCCAGGCGCGATCGCCCCAGGGCCGGACGGCGAAGCGCTCGGAGGTGTCGCGCGTCACCGTGTAGAAGCAGATCTTCTTTTCCAGGACCTGGTAGCGCTCGAAGCCGCGATAGGAGAGGCGCGCGGCGCTCTCCAGGCGGGCGACGTCGGCGGGCGTCGCGATGCGGTCGCCGTCCGCGTCGCCGGTTCGCGTGAAGACGTGGTCGCCGATCTTGAGGCGCGTGCCGCGCCGCGGCGGCAGCGTGTAGGTGCCGCTGTCGAGCCCGAGGTCGATGAGGACGGGCGCCTCGGCCCAAGCCTTGGCGAGTTCCGGCGGCGGGGCGATGTACATCACCGCCTGGCGCGAGGGCACGACGGTCTGCGACAGGACAGGCGTCAGCTTCTCCAGCCAGGCGCCGGCGGCGATCACCACCCGGTCGGCGCGGTGCTCGCGCCCGTTCGCGACGACGAGGCCGGCATCGGGGTCGACGGCGGTGACGCGGGCGTCGGAATGGAAGGTGACGCCGCGGTTTCCGAGCGCCACGACGAGGTCGGTGAGGATGCGGATGGGAAACAGCATCCCGCCCTCGTCGGTTTCGACGGCGCGGGTCAGGCCCGCCGTCTCGACCATCGGGAAGCGCTCCGGCACCTCGGAGAGCGGAATGTCGCGGAAGCCGGAGGATAGGCGGGTCAGGCTGCGGGCGCTCGGCTCGTACCAGCCGGTGTCCTCGCGGATGAAGTAGATGACCTTGGAGCGCGCGAAGTGGTCGGCGCCGATGTCGCGGAACATCGCGTCGTACATGGCGAAGGCCTGCGGCATCAGGTAGGCGTAGCCCTCCGCCGTGCCGTAGGCGTGGCGGGTGATGCGGTGCTCGTCGTAGGACGAGGCCCGCGGGTTCGGGATCGGGCCCTGCTCGAAGACCTCGACCGCGAAGCCCCGCTTCTCCAGGGCCCAGGCGGTGGAAAGGCCCGCGATGCCAGCCCCGACGACGATGACGCGTCCGCGCGGAGCCGCCATCACGCGGCTCCCTGCGCCAGCGGCGCGACCGGCTCGGGCGGCAGCCAGGCGAGGTCGCGCCGCCAGTCGGGCGAAAGGCCCGCGAAGCGCGACAGCGACAGCTTGGAGATGTCGGCGAAGGAGCAGGCGCCGTCGATCACGAGGTCGCGGATCGCGTGGCCGGAGGCCGGCGACAGGCCGAAGCCGACGCTGGACATGGTGGCGATCGTGACGTTGCCCGGCGAGGACAGGCGCTCGATCACGGGACGGCCGTCCGGCGTGTTCTCGATGACGCCGGCCCAGGAGCGGATGACGCGGGCGTGCGCCGCGCGCGGCAGAAGCTCGGCGACGCGCTTGGCCAGGCTCCGCAGGACGCTGCCCGACGGGCGCGCGGGCGCGCTCTCCAGCGCCACGTCGTCGTACCATTCGTGCGGGCCGCCGCCATAGGCGAGGTTGCCGCGCAGGGTCTGGCGCCCGTAGAGGCCGTGTCCGTCGACGCCGCCCATCGGCATCAGCGGCAGCGGCTCGGTGACGATCATCTCGGCGCGGGCCGCGGCCATCGGCAGGTCGACGCCGAGCATGGCGGCGAGCTTGCCGGTCTGCGGCCCCGCGGCGATCACGACGGCGTCGCAGCCGACGAGGCCGTCCGAGGTCTCGACGCCGGAAACGCGCCCGCCGGCCGTCTCGAAGCCGCGCACGGAGACGTGCTGGCGGATCTTCACGCCGAGGTCCTGGCCCGCCCAGGCGTAGGCCTGGCTGGTCCGTTGCGGATTGGCGTGGCCGCCGAAGTGGCAGAGGACGCCGGACACGGCGTTGTCGCCGGCGAGCGGCACCATCTCGCGGACTTGGCGACCGTCCAGCACCTCCCATTCGTAGCCCTGGGGGATGCGCATCGCGAGGCCCTTGTGGAAGTCGGCCTTGGCCTCGTCCACCTGGAAGATCAGGCGCTTCTGCTGATGCTCGGTCGGGTAGCCGAGAAGCTCGTCCATCTGAGGCCAGAGGCGCTGCTCCTCGTGGAAGAGCGGGCTCTGGTAGTGCGTGCAGCCGCCGCCGTTGCGGCCCGAGGCCTCGAAGCCGACGATGCCCTTTTCCAGAACCGTGACGTCGACGCCCGAGCGCGCCAGCCACCAGGCGGCGGACAGGCCCGTGACGCCCCCGCCCACCACCACGACGGATGTTCCCGCCTGCGCCATCTCAGTCTCTCCGAAAATCAGTAGGGCATGCCGGCGCGGAGCTGCTCGTCCTCGCGCTCCGTGCCGATGTCGTCGTAGCCGACCCACTGGGTCGTGATGCCGAACCAGACGTTCCAGTCCCGCGCCATGGCCTCCGGCTCCTGCGCATCCGCGAGGACTGCGAGCGGCAGCGGGCGCACGGGGGCGCGGTAGCCGGCGAGCGGGATCGTCTCGGGGGCGACGTTCGCGCCGAGCGCCATGGTGAGGGCCACCTGCTCGCGGCAGCGCCGCGCCTGGCAGGCGCCCATGCAGGCGCGGGTGAGGCGCTTGATCTGGTCCTGGTCGACGGGGCCGTCCTCGGCGAGCGTCCGCAAGCTGCGCCGGGCGATGGCGTTGGAGCGCCAGCCGAGATAGCGGGGCGGCTGCACGGCCAGCAGCTCGCCGCGCGTCACGTCCTCGCACAGGCAGGCGAGCACCTCCTCGCCGCCGGTGGCGAGAAGCGCGCGCGCCCAGTCGAGCTGGTAGGCGAGGGCGTCCGGGCCGGGAGTGGCGGGCAGGGCTTCGGCGGCCTCCGCTTCCCGCCCGAGCGAGGCGAGCGCGGCGCGGGCGGCCGAGCGGCCGGCGGCTTGCGCCTCGCCGCCGAGGCCAGCGCAGTCGCCGGCCGCGAAGACGTGGGGCAGCGAAGTCGCGCCGTTGTTCCCGAGGACGGGCACATGGCCGCCGCGTGCCGAATCCATCGTGCGCTTGGCGCCGAGGACGTCGAGGAGCTCGATCACCGGCACGGCACCGACGGCGAGGCAGACCGTGTCGCAGTCGATCGTCCGCCGCTCGCCGTCGCCGGCAACGGAGGTCAGGACGAGGACGGTGACGCCGTCCGGCCCGGCTTCGGCCGCGAGCGGCACGCGGCCGGTCAGGATCTCGGTGCCGCGCGCTTCCAGCGCCGACAGGCGGGCGGCATCGCCCTGCGGCGTGTCCCTCGCCTCCACCAGCGCCGCGACCTCCAGCCCGTGCTCCAGCGCCAGCTCGGCGGTGCAGACGGCGAGGTCGCCGGTGCCGAGGACGACGAGGCGGCGGCCGGCGAAGGCCTCGTAGCGCGAGAGAAGCGCGTGGAGCGCCTGCGCGCCCATGACGCCCGGCTGGTCGGAGCCGGCGAAGGACAGGTTGAGGTCGCGCGCGCCGGTGGCGACGATCAGCCGGTCGAAGCCGAGGAGCCAGCTCCGCGTCTCGTCGGCGAGGCCGACGATCCCGCCTTCCGGGTGCAGCTTCAGGCCGGGGCCCGCGACCCAGGCGCCCCAGGCCGAGGTCGACAGGCGCACGTCGACGCCGAGTTCAAAGGCCTCCGCGAGCGCGGGGTTCGACGCCAGCACCCGCTCCACCAGCCGCTCGGGCGACTGGACGGCGCTCGACGCGCGGCCGCCGAAGTGGAAGGGCACGTCCGTGCCGATGAGGCCGGGCGAGACGGGGTTCTCGTCGACGAGGACGACGCTCGCGCCCGCCTTGGCCGCCTCGATGGCCGCGGCGCAGCCGGCGGGGCCGGCGCCGATCACGACGATCTCGGCGCGCTCGTCCGGCGCGCGGGTCTTGCCGGCGATGGAGTGGCGGTCGGGGCTCGGCAGGGTGAGGCGGAGGGTCATGGGATGGCGTCCAGGGCTCGGGCGAGGTCGGCGACGAGATCGTCAGGGTGCTCGATGCCGACCGAGATGCGCAAGGTGCCGTCGTCGACGCCGACCGTTTGGCGGATCTCCGGCGGCACGAGGTAGTGGGTCGTCGTCGCGGAGTGGCAGATCAGGCTTTCCGTGCCGCCGAGGCTCACCGCCATGCGGAACACCCTCAAGGCGTCGAGCATCGCGAAGGCCTCGCGCTCGCCGCCGCGGATGCGGAAGGAGAAGGTGGAGCCCGCTCCGCCGCACTGGCGGTCGTAAACCGCCCGGGCGGGCGAGCCCTCTTGGAGGAAGCCGAGATAGGTGACGCTCTCGACCTTGGGGTGATCGCGCAGGAAGGCCGCGATGGCACCGGCATTCGCGTTGGCGCGGGCGTTGCGAAGCGGGAAGGTTTCGAGCGAACGCAGGAGCAGCCAGCTCGTGAAGGGGTCCATGTGGGTGCCGAGCAGCGTCCTCAGCATCCGCACCGGGCCGACGCGCTCCAGCGAGCCCGTCAAACAGCCGCCGAGGAGGTCGCTGTGGCCGGCGGCGTACTTCGTCAGCGAGGTGATGACGAGGTCGGCGCCGTGCTCCAGCGGTCGCTGGAGGAGCGAGCCGAGAAAGGTGTTGTCGACCGAGATCACCGGCCGCCGGCCCTGCCGCCCGGCGATCGTGCCGGCGACGCGGGCGATCATCTGGATGTCGGCGATGCCGGCGGTCGGATTGGCCGGGGACTCGACGTGGATCATGCCGATCGGCCCGTGGGCGAGCGCCGTTTCCGCCGCACGCATCATGTGTCCCTCGTCCAGTCCGTCTTCGATCGGCACGGCCTTAATGCCGAGGCCGGCGAGCGGTCCGTAGGCGAGGCCGTGCGTGCCGCCGTAGAGCGGCTGGGTGTGGAGAAGCGTCTCGCCGGGCTTGAGGTGGGCGAGAAAGGTCGCGGAGATCGCCGCCATGCCGGAGGCGAAGGCCGCCGCGTCCTCCGCACCGTCGAGCACGGCGAGGCGCTTCTGGAGGAGCTGGAGGTTCGGGTGGTCGAGCCGGGCATAGATGAAGGGCGCGTCGCGCTCGGGCGCCGGCCCGTCGAAATAGGCGCGATGCACGTCCTTGGCCGCCGCCGCGGAAGGGTAGGCGAAGGTCGAGGACAAGACGATCGGCGGCTTGACCGAACCGTAGGCCGAGGCCGGATCGTAGCCGAAGCCGACGGCGAGCGTGTCGGGATGAAGGCCCTCCGGCCGCTGATCCCCGCTCAAGCGCCGGTCCCCGGCCGGAGGTCGGCGGCGGCCGGCACGGCCGCGAGCGGCGGTGCCTCGATTGTCCAGTTCGCGCCTTCGGGCACCGCGATCGGCCGGCGGTCGGTGCCGGTCTTTTCCGCCACGAAGTCCAGCGCCTTGTCGCAGTACCAGTCGACGAAGCGCAGCACGTAGGACTCGTCGCTCTCGCTGTAGGGGCCGGGCGTGTAGCCGACCGAGTTGACGCCGCGCTGGTTGTTCTCGACGAGGTCGCGGTCTTGGCAGTTGGTGACGTTCCAGAGCTCGATGAGCCGGTCGACGTCGTAGTCGACGCCCTCGACGGCGTCCTTGTGGACCAGCCACTTGCAGGTGACGATCGTCTCGCCCGTCGCGGTCGGCATGGCGCTGAAATAGACCGTGGTGTCGGCCGTCGAATGGCAGAAGCTGTGCGGCTCGATCGCCCAGCGCATCGAGCCGACGTCCGGCTCGTCGCCCGCGATCATCAGCTTGTTGCAGGCGAGCTTGCCGTCGATGGTCAGCGACAGCTGGCCCTCCTTCAGAGGGAAGCGCTCGACCTGCCACCAGGGGCCGACATGCGGGCCCTTCGGCAGGCCGGCGGCCTCGATCCGCGCGGCGAAGGCCTCGTGGCGCGGATCGCCCTCGCTCGCGAAGTGCTCGCCGTTGGCTTCCTCGACGGGGAAGGTGAGGCAGAGTTCCGGATGGCCCGACGCGCAGTGATAGCACTCGCGCGCGTTCTCCATCACGAGCTTCCAGTTGCCCTTCTCGACCAGCGTGTTCCGGTGCGCGAGCTTGGCCTCCTCCAGCCGGTGGGGAGCGAGGAGCGGCTCGAGGTCGGCGCGGAAGCGGTCGAAGGCGGGCGGGTCGTCGGCGAGGCACACGAAGATCGCGCCGGCGACCACCTCGACGTGGACGGGCTTGAGGGCGTGCTCGGCCGGGTCGAAGCTGTCCTGCATGTGACGGGCGTGGACGAGCTTGCCGTCGAGGTCGTAGACCCACTGGTGATAAGGGCAGGTCATGCGCGCGCGCGCCGCGGCGCCGTCCGCGCAGACCTGCGCGCCGCGGTGGCGGCAGGAATTGTGGAAGGCGCGCACCACCCCCTCGCGGTCGCGGGTGATCACCACCGGCGAGCGGCCGATATCGAGCGCGAGGACGCCGCGCGGCCGCGGAATCTCGCAGGTGAAGCCGGCGAGGATCCAGGAGCGCCCGAAGATCGCCTGGAGATCGAACTCGAGCGCGTCCGGGTCGTTGTAGAGCGCCTGGGGCAGCGAATGGCCGGGCCGGCGGCTCGCGACGAGCGCGCCGATGCGGGTGAGGTCGAGCATGGAGAACTCCTTCGTCTCCATGATCTTGGCAGGACGGCTGGAACCGTTCAAATGACCTTTTTCGATCCCCCCATCGCACGGAGGCAAGGCGTGGCGGCTCCCCGATCCGGCGCCGACGAGGACGAGCGCGAGGCGCCGGCGGCGAGCGGCGGCCGGCTCTGGCTGCCGCTGAACGCGCTGCGCGCCTTCGAGGCCGTCGGCGAGCACCTGAGCTTCACCGGGGCGGCGGCGAGCCTCCACATCTCGCAGAGCGCCCTGTCGCGCCACGTCGCGCGGCTGGAGGAGCATCTGGGCTGCCGCCTCCTGGAGCGCCGGCCGCAAGGCGTGGTGCTGACAGCCGCCGGCGCGGCGCTGCTGCCCGTCGTCGCGAAATCTTTCGACCGCATCGAGGACACGCTGCGGGCGCTCAGGCGCGAAGGCGCGCGCGGCCAGCGGGTGCTGCGCGTCCACATGCCGCCGACCTTCCTCCACGTCGTGGGCCTCCGGCTCCTCGCCGAGTTCCGCCGCGCCTTTCCGGGCCTGCCCATCGACGTGTCGAGCTTCAACGGCGTCGGCCTTGCGCCCGGCCGCAGCGCCGACCTGGCCGTCGTCTTCGACCGGCCGCAGCACGACGACGCGATCCGCGACCCGCTCTGGCTGGTCGACCAGGTGCCGGCCTGCGCGCCTGAGACGGCGCGGCGCGGCGGGGGGCAGGACCTCGCCGCCTTCCTCACGGCCAACGAGCTGCTTCACGTGAAAATGGAGGGCGAGCCCTTCGGCGCCTTCTGGTCGGCCTTCGCCGCGCGCCAGGGCATCGAGATCGCGGCGACGCGGGGCCTCGCCTTCGACACGGAAGCGCTCGCCGTGCAATGGGCGATCGCGAGCGGCGGCGTCACCCTGGTCGACCCCGGCATGTACGCCGCCGAGATCGCGGACGGCCGGCTCGCGACGCCCTTTCCCGGAGCGCGCAGCCCCAGCGGCTTCGGCTACTACCTCGCCGTCCACCCCGACGACATGGCCGACCCGGCCGTGGCGCTGTTCCGCTCCTGGGTGGTGCAGCATTACGCGGGCGCCGCCCGCCTCGACCCGTCCTCCCGTTCCGGACCGCAGCCATGACCGATGCCTTGACGCCGACCGACGCCTGGGACCCCACGGAGCGCGTGCGCGCCTTGTCGGTCGAGATGGTCGGCTGGCGCAGCGAGACGGGCACGGACGGCGAGGCCGAGTTCACCGGACGCCTCGCAGCGCTGATGCGGGCGATCCCCTATTTCCGCGACCGCCCCGACCACATCGCCGTCTTCGACAGCCACGGCACCCCGCCGCGCCGCAACCTCGTCGCCCTGGTGAAGGGCCGCGGCCGCCGGGCGCTGGCGCTCGCCGGCCACTTCGACACGGCGGCGATCGACAACTACCGCGACCTCGCGCACCTCGCCTGCGAGCCGGACGCCCTGACACAGGCCCTGATCGCGGACCTCGCCTCCCGCGCCCGCACCGAGCAGGAGGAGCGCGCGCTCGCCGACCTCCTCGGTGGCGACTTCCTGCCCGGCCGCGCCATGCTGGACATGAAGAGCGGCATCGCCGCCGGCATCGCGCTCCTGGAGCGCCACGCGGACCGCGAGGACCGCGAAGGCAGCCTGATCCTGATCGCCACGCCCGACGAGGAGCGCAACTCGCGCGGCATGCGGTCCTTGCGCGACGCGCTCCCGAGCCTCGCCGCGCGCTGGGACCTCGCCATCGCCGGGGCGGTGAACCTCGACGCGACGAGCGACCAGGGCGACGGCTCGGAAGGGCGCGCGGCCTACACAGGCACGATCGGCAAGCTCCTGCCCTTCGCCTTCGTGGTCGGCGAGCCGGCCCACGCCGCCTATCCCTTCGACGGCGTCTCGACGCATCTCCTGGCCTCGGCGATCCTGCAGCGCGTCGAGACCAACACCGCGCTCTGCGACCGGGGCGGCACCGAGGTCTCGCCCCCGCCGATCTGCCTGGAAGGGCGCGACCTTCGCGGCGGCTACGAGGTGACGACGCCCGAGCGCGCCTTTCTCGCCTTCAACTGGCTGTATCACTCGTGGAGCCCGAGCGAGCTGCTGGACCGCTTCCGCGCCGAGGTGGAGGGGGGCCTTGCCGCCGCCGTGTCGCGCTTCGAGGCCGAGGCGGAGCGATACGCCGCGCTCGCCGGCCGGCGGCGTCAGGGAAAGATGCGCGAGCCCCGCGTCCTGTCCTATGCCGACCTCCGGGCGCTCGCCGCCGAAGCGGGCGGGGACGCCGCGCTCGCGCGCCTCGACGCCCTGGCGGCCGACCTCCTCCTTCTCGACAACCCGCTGGAGAAGACGCGGCGCCTCGTCGAGGCGAGCGTCGAGGAAGCCCGGCTCGGCGGGCCGGCGGCCGTGATCGGCTTCTCCAGCCTCCACTACCCCCACACCCACCTCGATCCGAACGACCCGGCCGACCGCGCCCTTCTCGACGCCGTCGAGGCCGCCCAGGAGACCGCCGCCCGCCTCGGGAGCCCGCTGACGATGCGCGACACCTTTCTCGGCATCTCCGACATGAGCTTCCTCGGCCACGCGCCGGACGGCGCCGAGACCGACCTCGTCGCGGACAACACGCCCGCGCCCGACCTCGTCGACCGCCCGGCGGAAACGCCGCTGCGCTTTCCCGTCGTCAACATCGGTCCCTGGGGCCGCGACTACCACCAGCGCCTGGAGCGCGTTCACGCCCCTTACGCCTTCCGCGACCTGCCGCGCATCCTCGACGTTCTGGCGCGCCGCTTCCTGGGCGCCTGACTCAGACCGGCGCCGAGCGGGGCCTGGGCGAGGGCGAGACGCGCAGGAGCGCCGCGCCCGCCAGCGCCGACAGGAGCGAGCCGGCGAAGACGCCGATCTTCACCTCGTCCTGCAGGAGCGGGTCGGAAGGAAAGGCGAGGAGGCCGATGAAGAGGCTCATGGTGAAGCCGATGCCGCAGAGCAGCGCGACGCCGTAGAGCTGGCGCCAGGTGGCATACATCGGCAGGTCCGCCCAGCCCGCGCGGATCACCAGGGCCGCCGTGACGAAGACGCCGACCTGCTTGCCGACGAAGAGGCCGAGCGCGATGCCGAGCGGCACGGGGTCGGCGAGCGCCGAGACCGAGAAGCCGGCGAAGGACACGCCCGCGTTGGCGAAGCCGAAGATCGGCACGATCAGGAAGGTCACGAAGGGCTGGAGGCCGTGCTCCAGCCGGTGAAGGGGCGAGTGCGCGTCGTCCGGCCGGCCCGGGCTCGC